>JAJDAP010000107.1 GCA_029261795.1 Deltaproteobacteria bacterium | reverse complement strand
TCCCCGCTCTAGGCCTCCATCGGACGGTAGATGCGGGCAGCGCTGTCGTGGAAGAGCAAGCCCTTCTCGTGATCCGAGAAGCCCGTGGCGATGCGCTTGAAGGCATTCCAGAGCACGCGGTAGGAACAGGAGACTGCATCCACCGGGAAGTTGCTCTCGAAGAAGCAGCGCTCCGGTCCGAACAGGTCGATGGCCGTAAGCGGATAACGACGGGTCGCCTCGGCGATCTCGTCGGAACCCGGCTTCACTTCCTGTCGATGCCAGCCGAAGCCGTTGCGTGGCATGTGGATGCCGCCGAGCTTCACGACGACATTCTCGCATGCGGCGAGCGCTTCGATCTCACGCCTCCAGTCGGCAAACACCTCGTCCGCGCGGCCGGCATAGCATCCGACGCCGAGCGGGCCGCCATAGTGGTTCAACACGATCGGGACTTCCGGGCACGCTCGGGCCAGGGCCACGACATCGGGAATCTGCGGGTGGTAGCACCAAGCCTCGAACACGCCCTCGATCGCGGCGAGTTCACGTACGGCTTCGTGCACGGTCGGGTCGGCGAGCAGTCCCGGTGGCGGCAGGGTGTGGGAGCCCGGCACATCCTCGTCGGCGTCCCAGGCCGCGGCGTGACGGATCCCGCGGAAACGTGGGCTCGCCTCGCAGTGCGCTTCGAGGATCGGCCGGATCCCGGCGCCCAGCTTCACGTCGGCGTGGCTCACGATCGCGGCGCAAGCCCGGGTCTCGCGAGAGAAGCTCTCATGGGCCACCGCCTCCATCGTCTCGGTTTCGCCAACCGGCCGGAACTCCTTGGGGCCGTCTTTGCGGTAGTGCGAAACGCAGTCGACGAAGACCGTACTGACCACCCGGTGCCCGCTCCCGGTATCGGCGAGCAACTCGTCGAGCCAGTAGGTGCCGGTGTGATGCCAGAGGTGATGGTGCGCGTCGCAGATCGGCAGATCGGGTTCGAGGATCGCTTCTTCAGGCATCAGAAGATCGCGAGGCCGAAGATGCGCCGATACGACGCGTCGCATGCTTCGTCGCTGAGCTCCTCACCGAGCTCGAGATACTCCTCGTCGGTAACGGATTCGCGACCCGCCACCATCGCCTCGGCGTCCGTCCCCACCACATAACGAAGCTTCGGCTTGTCGGTGGTGATCGCGTGATGGATCACCTTCGCGACCTCGGCCGGATCTCCAGCCTCGCGAAGCAACGATGCGTACATCTTTCCGTTGCGTCGCATGATGTGTTGGTAGGGCGAGTCCCGGTCGTAGCGAGTCGCCTCGGCGGAGTTTTCCCAGATGTTCGTGGCGAAGACGCCCGGCTCGATGATCGCGACGCGAATTCCGAGCGAGACCACCTCGGCCGCGAGCGCTTCGCTGGCCGCCTCGATCGCGTGCTTGCTCGCCGTGTAGGGCACCTGATTCGGAACGGCCACCCGCCCGGTTACCGAGGACACATTCACCAGGGTGCCGCTGCCGCGCTCCCGCATGTGCGGAAGTACCGCCTGGATCGTCCGGATCGGGCCCCAGTAGTTGGCCTCGAACATCTCGCGGTGCTCACCATCGGGGACGTTCTCGAGCGGCGCTGCCCCGGAGAGGCCGGCGTTGTTCACGAGAACATCGATCGCGCCATCGGAAGCGAAGATCCCCTGGATGCAATCGGTGACCGACGCGTCGTCGGTCACGTCCATCAGCACGATCTCGAGCGGCAGGTTCTCGGCCTCCGCCGCGGCCCGAAGAATCTCTCCGCGCGCCGGGTTCCGCAGGGCGGCGCGGACGTCGAAGCCCTCCCGCGCGAGGTGGAGTGCGGTGGCGAGCCCGATTCCGGTGCTGGTTCCAGTGACGAGGGCGAGCGGCATGAATTCTCCTTCGCGCGGATCATACTCCCGACGATGCTCAGCGGGGGAAATCACTGCGCTTCGGCTGGTCCCGGACGCAGGCGGGGACCAGCACGCGCACCTCAGGACTGGTTGCATGCGGCCCAATCGAGGCCCGGGGCAACGGAATGCCGATCCTTCACGCGGACTCGCCCGAACCTGCGTGTCGACCTAGCATGGGCGCATGTTCTCGCGCATCCTCCTCGCGCTCTCGCTGCTTGCCTGCTGTGCCGGCGCGTCCGCAGGAACTCCGAATCCGGCGCCCGAAAGCGAGTGGAACCGTGCGACCACCCAGGAAGCCGAGCGACTGGCAACGCATCTCGCAGCCCTCCCGAAGGCGGCGCCCGGCGCCTTGACGGTGCGGCTGGCGTTCTTCCCGTTGGCCGATCTCGACCTCTACGTCTCGGATCCTCTCCAAGAGACCGTCTACTACGGCAACCGCGCTGCGCGCTCGGGTGGCCGGCTCGCTCGGGATCGGCACTGCAAGGAAAGCGGCGGCGAGATCAGGGTCGAAGAGATCATCTTCGCCTCGCCGCCGCCCGGGCGCTACCGGATCGGTCTCGATTATCCGCATCGCTGCGTCTCGAACGCTGACGTGGTCCCATACGTCCTCACCATCCATGAGAAGGGCGGCCAGCGCGAGATTCGCGGCCTGGCGCAACCCGTCGTCTTCATGCCCTTCGTCGCGGAGATCGAAATCCGCCCCTGACGAGAAGGAGTCCCGCTTGCTGACCCGAATCTTCCTCGCACTCAATACCTTGATCTGGCTGCCCTACGGTGTCAGCTGCTTCCTTGACCCGTCCTCGTTGGTGGAGATCGCGGGCGTGGGTGCGAGCACACCGACGGGATCGACAGAAATTCGAGCGATGTATGGCGGCTTGCAAGCCGCCGTCGGTGTCTGGGCGAGCTACGCCGTCTGGAAGCCCGAAGCGTCGGCCGCTGTCCTGACTGGCCTCGTCGTGTTTCCGTCCGGTCTGGCGCTGGCACGGCTCTCGGGCGCGTTGCTGGATGGCGCCTTCTCGCCCTACACCCTGGGCGCCCTGGGTCTCGAGGTCACGCTTGCCGGCGTTGCCGCATTCTTGCTTCGTCGCGCCGATGCCTAGCGTCGGCGCCGGCCGTTTTTACCTGCGCTTTACCTCCGCGCTACCCCGAAGTCGAGGCAATCCTGGTCGAGATCGACGCGGCCGACGAGATCACGGTAGCCAGGCGGATCACGGACTTCCGGCGGGTGGGCGCTGCGCTACTGGCCGAGTTGGCGGAGTCGCCCAACGCCCCCGTCGTGATCCGCTCGGCGCCCACGGCGACCAACGGAGCGCTCGTGCGCGTTCTCGATCAGGCCCGAGCAGTCGGTGTTGCGGCCCAGCTCGCCAAGGCGCAGCCGCCGCCTAGCCTTCCCGGGCTCCCGGGGAGTACCGGATCGGCATCTCTTCGATCCCGGTGATGAAGTTGTTCGGCCGGCGACGCAGGGGCTCGTCGGTCGCCAGGGCGATGTCGGGCATGCGCCGAAGCAGCTCCTCGAACAGGATCTTCAGTTCGAGGCGCGCGAGGCTGGAACCGAGGCAGTGGTGTACCCCGTAGCCGCCGAAAGCCACGTGACGATTCGGCCAGCGCTCGACCTGGAATGTATCGGGGGCATCGAAGGCGCGTTCGTCGCGGTTCCCGGCGGCGTAGAGCAGCAGCACCCGATCGCCCTCCCGGAGCTTCTCACCATGAATCTCGGTATCCCGGGTGAGCGTGCGGTTCATGTTCACGATGGGTGAGACCCAGCGGATCATCTCCTCCACGGCAACTTCCATCTTGGCTGGATCGTCGATCAGGCACTGGCGTGCGGCGGGGTTCTCGATGAGTTGTTCGAGGCCTCCGGTCATCACGTGGCGCGTCGTTTCGTCGCCGCCGATCAGGATCAGCAGACTCTCCTGAAGGATCTCGTCGGTCTCGAGAGCGTCGCCGTCGATGTCCGACTGCACCAACAAGGAAACCAGATCGTCGCGCGGGTTCTGGCGGCGGTCTTCGACGACGCTACGTTGGTATTCCCAATACTTGACGCTCTGCGATTGCTGCATCTCGCGGCGCTTCGCGTCGTCCTCGATCGAGGCCGCCTCCCCGCCGCCGAGGATCAAATCGGAGAACTCGAGCAGCCACTCGTGGTCCTCGGGCTCGATACCGAGCATGTCGCCGATCGCGACCATCGGAATCCAACGCGCGATGTCGCGAACGAATTCGCACTCGCCTCTTTCGATGACGCTGTCGATCAACTTCGTGGTCGTCGCGCGGAGCTTCTTCTCCTGGCCCGCCACGCGCTTTGGCGTGAAGCCCCGGTTCACCAGGGCGCGCCGCCGCTTGTGAAGCGGATCGTCGAGATTGATCATCGATGGAATCCAGCTGCCCTTTTCCGGCCGGGAACTCTTGCCGGAGCAGAACAGTTCGGGCGTCTTCGAGAGCTCCATGATGTCGTCGTAGCGGGTGACGGCCCAGAGTCCGCCGTCCGCCGAGCCATCCCAGTAGGCGGGCGCCTCGTCACGCATCCAGCGGTACTTGTCCCAGGGGTCGAGATAGAAGAAGCGGTCGAGCAGCGCGATGTCTTCACGGACAGAATGGTTCGGCACCCTCTTCTCCTCGCTGACGTCGTCGATGAGCGACTCTACCACGGTCCAACGAGGCCTCAAACGTGGCCGCCGACGCCTAACGTCCGGAGTACCAGATCGGAGAAGTCCAAGCGCGTTCCTGGATGATCGTCTCGTGAAAGGGTTCTTCCTCGGGCTTCAGGCAACAACCGCCGAAGACATCTCCTGTCGCGCCCTCCAGCTGGGCCACTGCTGTGGCCGCCGTCGCCTGCTCCGAACAGTTCGGCGCGAAGGGATCCACCCCGGCTGCTTTGCAATGGAGCGTGCTCCAGCGGCAGGTCGGGTTCTCGAGGACACGCGCATAGTAGAAGGCCGGTTGGGCGGGGTCGAAGTCCGGATCCTCCCAGACCCGGCATAGCTTCTCGGCACCGGCGCCGACCGGCGCGCAGCTCTCGGGGTCGACACTGGCGCCGTTCGGTCCGCCGGCAACGTCGACCACGCGCTCGTGGGTCTCGCCGGCGGCATCCATCCAGCCCTTGATGATCTGGATCCGTTGGAGATCGGTTCCGGGGTGGCCCGAAGCGCCCGGATCCTTCATGGCCAGAGCCGCGAAGCGCAGCGGCGCGTCGTCGGCGTTCGCCGAGAGATCGCCGCCCATCGGGACACCCGACGCATAACCTCGCGCGACCAGATCGTCGGCCTGACACATTCCGAGGTCGAGCCCGAAGCCGCCGAAGAAGCGCACGATCGGCCGGGTCCCGCTGGTGGCGTAGGTCTCGCGCCGACGCATCGCCGCGAAGATCGCGTCGCGCGAATTCTCCTCGGCCCAGACCACGGCGAGCCCTCCGGGGCCGTCCTGCATGTGGTCCTGGACGTTGCGATAGCCGGCATCGCGTCGACCCAGGTGGCCTACGTAGTCGTCCTCCACCGTGCCTCCAGGAATCGCGTTGTGGGTGTCGGTGCTGCCGATGAAGCCCGCCTTGAACGGATTGACACCGAGCCGTCGCTCGAGAACCAGCCCGTCCTTGAGGACGTTGCGCACCATGTTGCGCCGGCCGAAGTCATCGATCGCGACCGCGGCGCCGCGCTCGACCTGGACTTCCCCCTCGAAGACCGCGAGCGAAGCCAGGTTATCGGTCTTGTTCTGCTCGAAGGTGCAAAGCTCGTCCACGGTGTCGACGCCGCGCCCTGCGAGCCGATCGAAGCGGCACTCCGAGGCCGCTTTGTGCTGGATCATCTCCACCAGCGGCTCGTAGCTCGCGCGCATGGTCGCGTCGGCGGCGTCGACGGGGTCCGGGTAGATGATGCCGCCGCCGAGGTTCGGATTGTGCGGGATCGCGAGCACGTCGCAACCTTTGTCTCCATCGACGCACTCGGCCTTCAGGCGGCGCCACAAACCCTGTGGATTGCGCGCACCGGTCTCGAAGGAACTGATCGGTCGCTCGGTCACACGCTCGTTGCGGAAGATCACGTTGCGATGGAGGTTCCGGAATCCAGGGTTGTCGGTGTACTCGTAGCCGACGAAGGTCGTGAAGCCGCAGGCACTGGAACGGTCGTAGTGCTCTTCCGCGGCGCGTTGGATGGCGCCCCAGTAGCTCGCCTCGCCCGCCTGGCAGGCCTCGGGGAACCAGCGGCAGACGTAGGAGCGCTCCTTCCCCGGCCCCTCCTGGCTGGCCAGATTCGCCCAATAGCTCGCGGCCACCAGTTGGGTGTAGAAACTCTCGATGCGCGTCAGAAGACAATGCGGCGTCCAGTGTGCGAGAGAATCACTCCCTTCGCTGCAGAGTTGGATCTCGCCGAGGAACTCCGAATGGTCCGTCACCGACGTGAAATCGAGGGGGCGGCGCAACTGAACGGTCACGGTCTCATCATCTGCGACACCGGGAAGCTCGATCGCCTCACCCTTGGCATAGCGATAGGCGCCCCAAGGATCGTTGCGTTGCCCCGAGGTGAACGAATCGAACGAGTAGGCGCTGTGCACGTGGAGGTCGCCGAAGAGCGCTCGGCGCTCAGGATCGAAGTGGGCGCAGGCCGCGCGCTCCTCGGTCCGCTCGAACGTGGGGGATTCCGCCAGCATCGGCGCCGCCAGCAGCACCACGATGCAGCCGATCCAGAACCGCTTCACGGCGCCGATCCGCTCGGAGGTTCGCCCGTTCACTGGAGCGGGCCCGCGCCGTCGAGGGTTCGGACTTCCCGGCCGAGTTCCTCGAGCAACGTCGTGCTATGCGCGACCAGGCCGGTGGGGCAGCCAGGAACACAGAGCGCGAGCGCCGCCTCTGCCATGGCTTCGACCGGTTCCGCGCTGGCCCGGTATTCCTCCGGCACCACACCGAGCGCCTCGACCCCGGGTGTGAGCACCGCAGCCAAGGGCGCCATCGAGTTGACACTGATGCCGTCGGCGTGCAGTTCCCCGGCGATGCCCGTGCTGAAACGATCGAGGGCGGCCTTGGTCATGCCATAGATCAAGCTGCCGCCGTTCTTTGCGAACTCGTCGTAAGGCGGACCCTGGGGATGCGCCGCCGTGCTCGACGAGATGTTCAGGATCCAGCCCGCACCGCGCTCCTTCATCTCCGGCACGACCCGCTGGGCGAGATCGAAACACGCCCGCACGTTGGCGGCGAAGGCGACTTCCATGCGTCGGTCGGTCCAATCGAGGAAGGGCTTGTAGAAGGACGCCGCCGCGTTGTTGACCAGGATGTCGATGGGGCCCAGCCGCCGTTGCGCCTCGCGGACGAGCCGCGCGCGATCGTCCGGGTCGGTCATGTCGGCCTGGATCGCGACCGCCCGACCACCCTGCTTCTCGATGCGCTCGACCATCTCGGGCAGGGTTCCCGGGAGCCGCTCGTGGGGGTCGACCGTACGCGCCGCGAGCGCCACCGCGGCACCCTCCGCAGCGAAACGTTCAGCGATGGCAGCGCCGATCCCGCGGCTCGCTCCCGTTACGATCGCCACCTTGCCTTCGAGTTCGCCCATTTTCCCTCCCTCGGCCGATTCGCCAGCGACTGGCGGCCCGAAGCCCAGTCTAGAGGAGGCGCCGAAACATCGCCGTCCGTGTACCCTTCATGCCCGAGGAGGAGCCGATGGATCTCCAGTTCACGTCCGAGCAAGAAGCCTTTCGCCAGGAAGTGCGCGAGTGGATTCGCGCGAATCTCGAGCGACCCTTCAGCGAGGAAGTGCGCGACCCGGCCCATGATGCGGACTCGCTGGTGGAGGTTCGCCGCCGCTGGCAGAAGAGGCTCAACAGCGCCGGCTACCTGGCGATGGGCTGGGCCCCGGAGTGGGGCGGCCGCGGCGCCAGCGAAGTCGAAGAAGCGATCCTGCTCGAGGAACTCGCCCGCGCCGATGCGCCGCAGGTTCCGAACTTTCTGGGCATCTCGCTGTTAGGCCCTGCGCTGATCCATCATGGCAGCGAGGCCCAGCGCCAGCGCTTCATTCCGAAGATGCTCGACTGCGAGGAGATCTGGTGTCAGGGCTTCAGCGAGCCGAGTTCGGGTTCCGACCTCGCCTCCCTGCGCACGCGCGCGGAAGCCGATGGCGATGATTTCCGAATCACCGGACAGAAGGTGTGGACCACCTTCGGCCCCTGGTCGAACTGGATATTCGTGCTCGCGCGCACCGACCCAGACGATCGCTACGGCGGTATCTCGTTCTTCCTGATGCCGCTCGACCAGGACGGTGTCGAAGTGCGCGAACTACGTCAGATCACTGGCGAAGCCGAGTTCGGAGAGGTCTTCTTCGACGGTGCGCTCGCGAAGCGCGAGAACATCGTCGGCGATATCGGAGAAGGTTGGAAGGTCGCGATGACCCTGCTCGGTTACGAGCGCGGCGGCGACACGCTCTCGAACCCGGCCGAATACGACGGTTACCTCGACGGCCTGAAGGCCGGTGTCGCTGAAGCCGGCATCGGAGATCGCGCCGACGTTCGCGAGAAGATCGGCCGTCTCGTCGTCGAAAACGAGGTCCTGCGTGCCAACGGGCTGCGGACCCTCGCAAACCTGGCGGCCGGAAACGCGCCGGGGCCCGAGTCCTCGTTCGGCAAGCTCGGCTGGAGCGAGTACGCCCAGCGCTTGACCGACGCCTCCCACGATCTACTCGGCCCCCAGGCGCAACTGACCGCACGCACGCCCGGCGCGCGAGCGGACGTGGACTGGGCCTACCAATACCTGTGGAGCCGAGCGGGCACGATCTATTCGGGCTCGTCGGAGATCCAGCGCAACATCATCGCCAAGCGCGTGCTCCGCATGCCGACGGCTCGTTAGGCTAGCGAGGACCGATCATGCAATTCGATCTCGACGAAGACCGCGCACTCCTGAAGAGTTCCACCCGCGAACTCCTCGAGAAGGAATCCGCCCTGCCCGACGCACGCGCGGTGATGGAAGAGACCGCCGAAGGCTACTCCAAGGGTCTCTACGCCCAACTCGGCGAACTCGGCTATCCGGGTCTGCTGCTCTCGGAAGAGGACGGCGGCATGGGCCCGCTGGCCTTCGTCGCCGTGCTCCACGAGATGGGGCGCATGGCATTCCCCGGGCCGTTCCTCGATCTGGTCATCGCCGCCCGCGCCCTCGCCGCCTGCGAGGGAGACCTGGCCGCCACGTGGAAGGCCAGAGCCGCGGCCGGAGAAGCGCTGGTCGTACTGGCTTGCTCGGAGAATCCCGCCGACGCGGATCCGGCAGCGCCGGCCGTGCGCTTCGCTGATGGCAAGGTCATCGGGACCAAGACCTTCGTGCCCAGCGGCGCCTTCGCAGACGCCCTGCTGGTCGAAACGGACGCAGGACTGGTGCTGGTCGAACGACCCGGCGCAGGATGGAACGCAAAGGCGCTCGACACCATCGATCATGCCCAGCGCTTCGCCGAGATCACTTTCGACGATGCCGGCGAGCTGCTCGCCGATCGGAACGCGGCCGGCGCCATCCTCGCGGACGCGCGGCGCTGCGGAGCGCTCGGGGCAGCGGCCACGATGCTAGGCCTGATGGAACGCGCCATGGAGATGGGCGTCGAGTACACCATGGAGCGCCAGGCATTCGGCGCTCCACTGGCGAGTTTCCAGGCCCTCCAACACCGCGCCGCCGACATGCTGCTGCGCACGGAGAGCACGCGCTCTGCGGTCTATCGCGCCGGCTGGGCACTGGAAACAGAGCAGGCGAACGCCGACTACCTGATTTCGGTCGCCAAGGCCTACGCCGGCCCGGCGGGCCGCTCGGTATGTGGCGAATCGATCCAGTTCCACGGTGGCGTCGGATTCACCTGGGAATACGATCCCCACGTCTACCTGAAGCGCATGAAGACCCTCGAACTCTTCCACGGCTCGACCCGGTACCACACGAACGCCGCGCACGACGGGGGCTAGGAAGTCTCTGCACTCAGCCCCTGACGCCGGCGGAGGCCACGGGAGCCTCCCTGTCTCCAGCGTTCGCGTCGCGGCGGAAGAAGGTCGTGAGGGGTGGGGTGGCTCTCGACGCTCTGAGGAGGGCTCGAGCCGGTCGGGGCCGCGGGGACGGTTCAGCCCGGAGCGGCAGCGGGGTCGAGGAGCGGGCCAGCCCGCTTCCAGCCTTCCTTGAGGAGCCAGGTGTGGGTGAACGCGACCGCCCGGGTTCCGGGCGTTCCTCTTGCCGCGACCACGAGGTCGCGCGCGGACCGCTTCCATCCCCCGAACCATCGACCGGAAGAGGCCGGATCGATTCGCACGCTGCTGGGCGCGCGTTTCATGTGCCGCCTGGCGTTCATCAGGACACACCGCAGTGCGTTCCACACCTGACTTACGTTGCATGTTTTTGATTATAGCGATAATAGACTAACAACTAACAACAATCGACATCGCATCCCCGAAACACCGTTCGACTCGCCCCACGCCCGCTCGCGCCTTCGACCCTGACCCGATCTACCTAACATCCGCGCGAACCACCCCCTCAGAAGCCTTCCGGGACCCAGCTCCGCTCGGAGGAGACCGGTTCACGCCCTCGAAACTGCAACAGCTCGCCGATCGCGAACGCAAGGTCGCCTGTGCAGAGATTGCCAGCCGTCGACTTCGGCCTAGCCGCCGAGTTCGGCGATCTCTTCCTCGCTGAAGCCCGCTTCGCGCAGCACCTCTTCGGTGTGCTCGCCCAAGCTCGGGGGTAGACGGCGGACCGCGGAGGGGGTCTCGGAGAAGCGTGGGGCGCTGCGAAAGACCGGGATCGGGCCCGCTTCGGGATGCGGAAGATCGAAGACGATCCCCGAGGCCTTGACTTGCTCGTCCTCGAGGAAGGCGGCGACATCGTTGACCGGGGCCACCGGAGCCCCTTCTTCGCGAGCGCGCCGGACGATCTCTTCGGTGCTGAAGTGGGCAAGCCTCTCCCCGAGCATCGCGAACAGTGCCTCGCCGTTCTGCATGCGGGACATCAGCGTCGCATAGCGTTCGTCGTCGGCGACCTCGGGCGTGCCCAAGGCACGACATAGTGCCTGGAACTGGTGATCTTCGATCACGATCACGGCGACGTGACCATCCGAGGTTGGCCAGGCGCGAAACAGACCGTCTGCCGGCGACTTGGCCGCGGGATCCGGCGGGGGGTCGAATGTGCTGGCGCCGTAGCTATCGGCCAGGACCAGGCCCGCGAAGGCATCCAGCATCGGAACGTCGATGCGTTGGCCCTTGCCGGTTCGTTCGCGCGAGAAGAGTGCCGCCAGGGTGGCCCAGACCGCGGTCACGCCTGAAGTCTTGTCGGCCATCACGTTGCTGATGAGTTTCGGCTCCTCGTTGGTACCCAGTTGTTTGGCGTAACCCGAGAGCGCCTGGATCACCATGTCGTAGGCGGGTAGCCCTGAATAGGGGCCGTCGGGACCGAAGCCGCTGATGCTGACGTAGATCAGTCGCGGATTGTCCGCCGCGAGCGAGTCGTACCCGAGCCCGAGGCGATCCATCACGCTGGGCCGGAAGTTCTCGAGCACGATGTCGGCGTCGGCCGCCAGCCTGCGGAAGGCTGCAGCGCCGGCCTCACTCTTCAGGTCGAGCCGCACACTCCGCTTGTTGCGGTTGAACTGGGCGAAGAACGCGGACATCCCCGCGCGCTGGCTGCCGCCCAGGAAACGCGCGGTATCGCCGATCGGGGGCGCTTCGATCTTGACCACATCCGCACCCAGGTCGCCGAAGTGCTGGGCGCACAGCGGGCCCGACACGATGTTCGATAGGTCGAGGACACGGATGCCGACCAGGGGGCCGCCGGGCGGACCGTCGAGTTGGATCTCCATCGGACTCCTTGGCCCGAAACGTCGGGCTCGATCCTGGAGCCTGCCTCGCCCTCCGTCTCGGCGCCATCGCGGTGTTGGCGGGTCAGCGACCACTCAGCGGCAAGGCCTCTGGAGCGACACCCCGGCGCCGCTGGAATGCGGTTCGAAGGTCCTCGAGGACCACGTACAGGGTGGGAACCAGGAACAACGTCACGACCGCCGAGAAGAAGACGCCGAACGCGAGCGAGATCGCCATCGGAACGAAGGGGGCCGTCTGGACGCTGCGCGCGACCATCAACGGCACCAGACCCAGGAAGGTGGTCGCCGACGTCAGCACGATCGGCCGGAAACGCTTCACACCCGCCTCGAGCACGGCGTCGCGCATCGGGAGCCCGGTATCGCGCCGATTGTTCACATAGTGGACGAGGACCAGGCTCGCGTTCACGACGACGCCCGAGAGTGCGACGATGCCTAGCATCGAGAAGAACACCAGGTCCCACCCCATGATGATGTGGCCCCAGAGTGCGCCGATCGTACCGAACGGGATGACGCTCATGATGATGAGGGGCTGGACGTAGGATTTGAGCGGAATTGCCAGGAGTCCGTAGATGACGATGAGCGCGAGCCCGAAGCCGCGGATGAGCCCCCCGGCTGCGTCGCCACTCTCTTCCTGCTCGCCCTTGAATGCGAACTCGACGCCCGGATACTGCCCGACGATGGCGGGGAGCGCCTTTTCCAACGAAACCTTGATCGCCTCCGGCGTAATCTGTGTCCGATCCACGTCAGCGGTCACCGAGACCACACGCATCCGGTTGGCTCGTTGGATGGTCGAGTAACCGCGACCGAATTCAGCCTCGGCGACACTGGCGAAGGGCACTTCGGTTCCATCTGCCGTCCGGATTCGCATGTCCTCGAGCGCGCCCAACGACTGGCGTTCCTGCTCCGGGTAGCGAAGCATGACGCGTACATCGTCGCGCCCGCGTTGGACTCGCTGAATCTCTTCGCCATAGAAAGCCTGACGAACCTGGCCCGCGAGGTCCTGAAGCGTCAGGCCCAACGGCCGCGCATCGGGGCGAAGCGCGAGTTGGACCTCCTGCTTGCCATCGCGAAAGGAATCACTGACGTCGGTGACGTTGGGATAGGTCGATAGTTTGTGACGCACGGCGCGAGCCGCATCCTTGAGTCCGTCGAGATCGGGGCCCCTCAGCTCGACCGCGATCGCGCTTCCCATCGAGAACTCCTGGGATACGAACTCGAGCTTCACTGCATCGGCGATGGGGCCGGTCTCTTCGCGCCATCGCGCCACGAACTCCTCGGTCGAAACATCTCGAACGTCGCCTGGAACCAACTCGAGCGAGAGAGAGGCCATGTTCGAAGCACCTCCCATCGCCCGCGGGTCCGGCGGGCCGTCCTGGATCTGCAGCGCTCCCACCGTCGTCAGCTCGTGCACGAAGATCTCATCGCCGTACTCGGTCTTGAGCCTGGCGGCCGCATCTTCGAGCTGTCGAACCGCCAACTCGGTGACCGCTCGCGGTGTACCCGGCGGCATCGTCAGATTCGCGCGGGCGGTGTTGCCGACGATCGGCGGGAAGAACTGATATCTCAGATAGCCGGCCTGGACGACGGCGAACGTCAGCAGAATGAGCCCGAGGCCGCCAGCCAGGGTCGCATAACGCCACTCGACGGCGGTTCGGAGCCAGCGCCCGTAGCCGTTGCGTCCCAGGGCCTCGAGGCCATCGCTCAGCCGGCGTTGCCAGGCCTTGAAACGGCTCGGCTGCTGGTCGGATTCGCCCGACCGGCTGCGATGGGCCAGGTGGGAGGGGAGGATGAGTTGCGACTCGATCAGGGAGAAGACGAGACAGACGATCGCGGTACCCCCGATCACCCCGAAGAACGAGCCCATCCGGCCCGGCACGAGGGTCATCGGAACGAAGGCGGCGATCGTCGTCGCTACGCCGAACAGCACCGGCACGTAGACGTCGAGCGTTCCGTTGACGGCGGCTTCGAGCTGATCCTCGCCCTGCTGCTCCCGAGAGTAGACGCTCTCGCCGACGACGATCGCGTCGTCCACGAGGATCCCCACCACCAGCAGGAAGGACATGATCGACATCGTGCTGATCGAATACTCGATGAACGGAAATAACATCACCGCACCAGCGAGCGAGATGGGGACGCCGGCCGCTACCCAGATGGCGACGCGAAAGCGCAGGAACAGCGCCAGTGTCGCCAAGACCAGGACCAGGCCGCCGACCGCGTTGCGGCTCACCGTCGAGAGCCGATCGCGCAGGTCGTCTGCCTCCACCTTGTACGGCGTGATGGCCACACTCTCGGGAAGCTTCGCGTTCATTTCCGCGATATAGGCAAAGACCAGATCGGCGATGGCGAGGATATCCTCTTCGCCGAAGCGTTCGACCTTCACGATGACGGCCGGCCGCCCGTTGTAGCGAGCGAGGAGATCGATGTCCTCGAAGCCATCTCGAACGTCGGCGATCTCACCGACCGTGAGCGTGGTGCCATCGTTGCGCGTCAGGATCACGACGTCGGCGAAATCCGCGCCCCAATAGGCCTGGCCCTTGGTGCGCAGCAGGATCTCGCCGCCCGATGTCTTGACGGTGCCGCCGGGCAGGTCGAGGGACCAGCGGCGCACGGCCTGGGCGACCTGGGCGAACGTGATTCCATGGCGGCGTAGCGTCTGCTCAGAAACCTCGATGGAGATCTCGTAGTCCCGCGCCATCTCGAGCGTTACCTGGGAGACGCCTTCCAGGCCGGCGATGTCGTCGCGAACCCGCTGACCGAGTTCGCGAAGGGATTGCTCGTCGATGTCGCCGGAGATCGCGAGCTTCACGACGCCGCTCTTGACCTGGAGCAGGGAGACGACCGGCTTCTCGGTCTCCACCGGGAGCGTGGAAATCGAGTCGACGCGGTTCTTGACGTCGTCGTAGGCGACCGCCTCGTCCGTCTCGGTGAACAGTTCGACGGTCACGATGCAGGCGCCTTCGACTGCACGCGAACGAATCTCGTCCACGCCCGGCGTCCCTTCGACGGCTTCCTCGATCCGAATACAGACGCCCTGCTCACTCTCTTCCGGCGCCGCGCCCAGGTAGTCGACCTGGATCTGGATCATGTTGGTCTCGATGGAAGGGAATTCCTCGAGGAAGATGCTCGGCATCGCCCCGATGCCACCGAGCACGAACAACACCATCATCAGGTTCGCGGCGACCGGGTTGTGGGCGAACCAGCGGATCATCTGACTCACGAACGATCGTCCTCGGCAGGGCTCCGGGCTTTGATGACACTCACGCTCATACCCGGCAGGAAGGCGCGCACGGTCGAAACGCAGATCCGCTCGCCCTTGGCCAACGCACCGCGAATCAGCACCCGATCCTGCTCGATGCGCAGGACTTCCACTGGACGGCGCTGGAGCCGCTGTTCCTCGTCGACGATCAAGACACTGTTGTCAGCACGCACGGCCTCGCGCGGAACGGTGACGACGGCGTCGAACTCGGGGCCGTCGATCTCGGCACTGACGAACAGGCCCACGGCGAGCGGGGGCCGTCCGTCGGGCCCGGGTTCGTAGGGCTTCTCGACCCTGGCGACGACGTGGACCATGCGACTCTTCGCATCGATCTCGCCCTCGGTACGAACGATGCGCCCGCTCCAGGCGTGCTCTGCGCCGGCGAATCGCGCTCGCAGGCGGACCTCCGGCAGGATCGCCGCTTCCTTCGCGGATGCGAAGAGCCCGAGATCGAGGAATGCCAGTTCCTGGTCGGGAATCGGAAGCCGCACCTCCACATAATCCGTTGCGTAGATCGTGGCGAGCGACTGTCCTCGGCTCACGAACTGACCAACGTCGACGTTCTCCTCGCGAACACGCCCGGAATAAGGCGCGTGGATCTCGGTGCGCGAAAGATCGCGTTGGGTCTGGCGGAGCTGGGCGCCGGCTTCATCGACGCCGGCCGCCGAAACCCGGGACGCGCGCCGCGCTTCATCGAGCTGTGACGGGCTCGCAATGTCCTGAGCCGCCAGGCCCTCGAGCCGGAGCAGATTGGCCTTTGCGTGCTCGAGTTCGCCCTCGGCACGTTCGAGCGCGGCGCGGGCCCGGACACGAGCCGTCTCGTAGTCGCCGCGATCGATCCGTAGCAGCGGCTCCCCGGCTTCGATGAAACCACCGGAGACGAGGGAGGGCGAGGTCCAGACGACCGGTCCCGAAACTTCCGGAATCAGCGCACTTTCGGTGCGTGGCGCTACCGTTCCCTGGGAACGGACGATCAGCCGCACCGGCTCTGGATCGGCGTTCACCACGCGTACCGCCAACATCACCGGCTCCGGCACGGCCGTCTTCACTTCGGACGCCGTCGCGATCAAGATGGCCGCGATGAAGGAGAAGCCCGCCATCATCGCGATCGGCAACCACACCTTGGGGTTCCGCGGGTTCATTCCCCACCCTCCTCGAGGACGCGCAGGTGTTGCAAGAGAGAGGTCGCGAGGCCCTCTTGCAGTGCGGCACGGGCTTGTTTGGCGTGTTCTTCCTGGAGCAGGTCGACGATCCGATCGCGATGCGCGCGAAGGAAACGCAAGGCCAGGTCCGACGCGGTCAATGCGTCCCTGGCGGCCACCGCCTGGTCGAGTTGGCCGACGAGATCGTGGAGAATCTCTCGCGGGATCCGAACCGAGAGGCCTTCGATGCGATGAATCCGGTCCCAGAACTGCAGCTCGAGGCCGTGGCGCACGAGTCGAAGCACGAAATTGCCGCTGACATCGACCAGCATTCGCACCAATTCGTGCATGCTCTCCGCGTAGGATTCTTCGGCGAGATCATCGCGAGTGATCTGTTCGAGCTGTTTACGCAGGCGTTCGATGTCGTCATCACTCCCGCGCTCGACAGCCATCCGAACGGCCGCAGACAGCACGTGACCGTGCACCTCCAGGACCTGGTCGGCGAGTTCCGCATCCGGGAGATCGTCGAGTTCGAGCAGATGGCCCAGCACGTCGAGGCTGGCCTCGTTGAGCGGGGCGACCTGGGCACCACGCGGCAGGATCTCGATCAGGCCGAGCTGGGCGAGCGCCCGCAGACCCTCTCGAACGGCACCGCGGTTGACGCCCGCGCTCTCGGCGAGATCTCGCTCGGAGGGCAGACGATCGCCGGTGCGGAGTCGACCGCGCAGGATGTCATCGCGGAGGTCGCGAACGACACGCTCGACCGCTGTCGGGAGGGAGAGCATGGAAAGAGGATTCTCGGGGGCGCTGAGAATTGGTCAGACCAGATTGGTCTGACCAAGGGAAGGTACTGATCGGTTCCCCCGAACGCCAGCTGGAGGGGCAATTTCCTCTGAAAATTCCGGCCTCTTCGATACAGTGGCCGGCGTGTCGTCACGGGACCTCCGGCTGAAACCCCTTGAACCCTCGGAATTCGGTGAGGAAGCCCGAAAGCTGCTGGGTTGGACCCTTCAGCGGGTTGCCGCCCTCGAAGGTGGGTCCGAATCGGCCCCGCGGCGGCCGCTCAACATTCTCCGGACCCTGGCCCAACATCCCCACCTCCTCGGGCCCTTTCTGGGCTTCGCGGCGGCCCTGGCCGGCGGCGCCTTGCCCCGGCGCAGCTCGGAACTGCTGGCCCTGCGGGCCGCCTGGAACTGCCGCAGCGACTTCGAGTGGGGGCACCACGTCGTCTACGCGCTGGCCGCGGGTTTGAGCGATGACGAGATCGCGCGCATCGCCGCCGGGCCCCATGCCGCAGGCTGGAGCGACGGCGACGCTTTGCTGCTTCGCGCGGCGGACGAACTCCACCGGGGCCACGACGTGAGCGAAGCGACCTGGCGCGCACTCGAAGCCGCCTACGACGTGGCGCAGCTGGTCGAGATCCCGTTCGTGGTCGGCCAATACACGATGCTCTCGATGGTCGCGAACATGACGGGAGTTCCTCTCGAAGAAGGGCTCGACGATCTCCCCGAAGCCCAGGTCGCGATTTGAACGTTAGTTCACGGCTGTCACTTCGAAACGCAGGCCACAGGTCGCCTCGCGGATCGCGCAGGAGCGGTGGATCCATCGTGTCGTTTCATTCGGCATCGCGGCATTGTGCTGCGTTCCCGAAGACGCTTCCATCCCGCCACCATGAACACCGGCGGCCACTCCTCCCGACCCACGCGTTGCGGCTCGTGATTCGGGCGTCGGAAGCGCTGGATGTCGGCATCGTGAGCCGGCACGGCAAGCGGCTGGCTTCCTTCTATCACGATGCGCTCGGCTTCGAGGCAGAGCCCGACCTGCTGCTTGCCGGAGTGGGCTGCATCCGCCGGCTCCGCTGGGGCGCCAGCCTGCTTCGAATTCTCGAGCCGGAAATCGCTCCCGCCGGCAATTCCGCCGAGGGAGGACTGTCCGGCCGCCCCGGCTATCGATACATCACACTCGAAGTCGAGGATGTGGCCAGTGCGATCTCGGCTTGCGAACGAGCCGGCGGCGATCTGGCAGTCGCCTTGACAGAGCCGCGACCAGGTCGACTGATCGCCCAGGTTCGCGACCCGGACGGCAACCTGATCGAACTGGCACAGGGTCGTTAGGCGCGTGGATTCCTACGACCCATACTCGGACGAAGTCATGCGCGATCCCTGGCCGGCCTACGCGCGTTTGCGCGCCGAGAGCCCGGTCCACTACGTCGAACGCTATGACAGTTGGTTTCTCTCCCGTTTCGAGGACGTGTACGCAGCGTGCACGCGCAGCGACGTGTTCTCCGCTGAGACCGGCGTCTCCCCCGGGCAGATCCTGCTGCGCGAACCGCCGCCGCCGCCCACCTTCCTGACGATGGATCTTCCGCGTCAGCGCGCCCATCGCGGGCTCGTCAGCGCCAGCTACGGGGCAAGAGCGATCGCGGCCCTCGAACCCTCGATTCGAACGCGGGTGCGCGATCGCCTGGCCGTATCAGGCAAGCGCGGCGCCTTCGACGCCGTGGCCGACGTCGCCGGCCCGGTCGCTACCGAAACGATCGCTGACCTGATCGGTCTCGACAGCGACGACGCCCATTTTCTGCGCGCCCGCGTCGCGCAGTTCTTCGCGCGAGATCCCGGTCAGGTGGGTACCTCGAACATCGGCGCGATCGCGATCGGCGAGTTCATGGAACGCGCCCACCAACTGGTCGCCGAGATCCGTGACGCGCCTACCGACCGGGAAGATCACCTCTCCGCCTGGTGTTCGGCGGCGCCTGAGGGAACACCTCTCACCAACGACGAGATCGTCGGGAACCTGTTCGGGCTGCTGGTCACCGGCGTCGAGGTGGTCCCGCTTGCGGTCGGAAATGCCTTGCACGCGCTTCACGAGAATCCAGACACCCGGCGAGACATCGTCCGCGAGCCCGGGCTGATCGGCGCCGCGTTCGCCGAAGCGCTTCGCTACGACCAGCCGACGAACCTCCTGGGCCGGCGCCTTACCTCGGATACCGAGATCGGCGGCAAGCGGCTCTGCGAGGGACAGGGTGTGATGTTCCTATGGGCTTCGGCCAACCGCGACGAACGCGAGTTCGAGCGCGCCGACCGGTTCGAGATCGACCGCAGAGCGAAGCGCACGCTCTCCTACGGCCACGGCATTCACAAGTGCCTGGGAGAGCACCTTGGCAATCTGGAGGGCCGAGTGCTGCTGGAGGAGATCCTGGCGGTCGCGCCCGAGTTCACGTTGGGCGCGGGAGTGACACGCGCCTATGGCGAGTTCCTTCACGGCACCGACCACTTGCCCATCGAGTTCGAGTCGCGAGGCCGACTCGAATGAGCGAGGCAGCACTTCCGACTCGGACCAAGACCGCGTTCGGTGTCGGCGCGATCGCTGAAGGCGCCATCGGGATCGCGTTCGCCTCGTTCACGATGCTCTTCTATCACAACCAGCTCAGCGTCTCTGGAACACTGGTGGGCGCCGCCGTGATGCTCGCTCTCGTCGTCGATGCCGTCTCGGACCCTGTGATCGGATCCCTTTCCGATCGCTGGCGTTCGCGCTGGGGCCGACGTCATCCGTTCCTGTTCGTCGCGCCGATCCCGCTCTCGGCGTGCTTCGTTGCGATCTTCAATCCGCCGGAAGCCCTCAGCGAGTGGCAACTGTTTGGATGGCTCGCGACGTTCGCGATCCTGATGCGGACTGCGCTCACGTTCTACCACGTGCCGCATCTAGCACTGGGTGCGGAGTTGTCGTCGGACTACATCGAGCGCACCCGTGTAATGAGCCACAACGCGATTTACAGCCTGGTCGGTGGCGCACTCGCGTTCTTCTTGGGGTGGACCTGGATCGGGGCCACCGAGGGCGGCATTTCGTCGCGCAGCGCATTCGGCGCACTCGGGGCCGGGGTCGCCATCGTGTCCGCCCTCGCAATCTTCGTCTCCGCCTGGTTCACACGTGACCGGATCCCGACCCTGTCGGCCCCAGCCACGAATCTCCCACCGTTTTCGGTGCGTCAGCTCTGGGACGAAATCTGACCTTGTCTCTCCAACCACAACTATCAAATGTTGCTGATGGGACTCGTCTGTCTCGGCGCCGCAACAGGACTGCGAGAGAACCTCAGCAGCTTCATGTACCTCTTCTTCTGGGAACTGCCTGAATACACGTTGCGCTGGTTCGCACTCGCCTCGCCGCCGGCCTACATCCTGGCGTTCATTCTCACCGCACGGATGCACGCGCGCTTCGACAAACGGGAGACGCTGATTGGCGCGATGATCCTGATCGCGGCGATGGCCGTCTTCCCGGTCGGTTGCCGCTTCCTCGGAATCTTCCCCGAGAACGGCGACCCGGGACTCTTCCCACTGCTGATGCTAGGCGTATTCCTGTTCTACTGCGGTGTCGCTGTCCTCACCATCACCGTGATGTCGGCACTCGCGGACGTGGCCGATCAACACGAGATCGAAACGCACCGCCGCCAGGAGGGCATCTTCTACTCCGCGCGTACGTTCTTCGGAAAACTCACAACGGCCCTCGGACTGTTCCTCGCTGGCGTCGGGCTCGACGTGATCGGGTTCGAAGCACAATCCGTCCCAGGGGAAGTGTCCGCTGACGTCCTCGTCGGCCTCGGCGTCCTAGACGCCATCGTTCCCTTCATCCCTGCCGCCGTCGCGATCTTCTTCTACGGCTCGTACCGGATCGACAAGCAGAAACACGCCGACATCCGCGCCGAGTTGGACCAGCGCCGAGCTGCCGAAGGAACCATGGGTTGACAACGAATGTTGCCGGAACCTCCGATCGCCAGGTGCCGTTCCCTACCCGTATCGCCTACGGGATCGGCTCCATTTCCGATGGTGCGAAGAATGCGGCCTTCAACGGCTTCCTGCTCGGTTACTACACCACCGCGCTCGGCCTGCCGGGAACCCTCACCGGCCTCGCTCTCTTCATCGCCCTCTGCGTGGATGCTATTTCCGACCCACTCGTCGGCTCGATCTCGGACCACTTCGGCTCGCGCTGGGGCCGGCGTCATCCGTTCATGTACTTCGCCGCGGTTCCGATGGGCCTGTGCGTCTACGGGCTCTTCTCGCCACCCGACGATCTGACCGAGAACCAACTGTTCGCCTGGCTGGTCTGCTTCACCATCGGCGTGCGGTTGTTCCTGACGTTCTACATGGTGCCCAGCAGCGCGCTTGGTCCGGAGATGACCACACACTACGACGAGCGCACGCGGCTCGTCGGTTACCGCTGGCTGATTGGTTGGATCGGCGCGACGGTCGTCACGATGTCTGGTTGGTTCGTCTTCCTGGCGGACCAGGACAAGGTGGGCGACTCACGACTGAATCCGGCGAACTATGCCGAGTTCGGGATCTTCGTCGGCATCCTGGTCGCCGCCGCGATCCTGATCTCTTCGGCCGGCACGCACAGCTTCATTCCCAGGCTCCGGCAGGTCACTGCGACTGGCGCGGTGTTCTCGTTCCGGCGATTCCTCGTCGACGCATCCGCGGCCTTGCAGAATCACTCGCTACGGATGCTGCTCGGGAGTTCGCTCTTTTCCGCGACCGCACTCGGTGTCTCCGAAGTGCTCGGCTTCTACATGAACACCTGGTTCTGGGAATTCCCGTCTACGCATATCGGATTCCTGTCGGGTGCCTCGATCGTCGCGTTGCTTCTCGGCTTCTCCCTGGTCGGCCCGATCAGCAAACAGTGGGACAAGCGCCGGGCGACGATCGGCCTGGCGTTGTTCGCGATCTTGTGGGGCCCCCTTCCGGTCGTGCTGCGCCTCGCGGGGCTCGCGCCCGAGAACGGCAGCCCGTTCCTGATCGTCTTCATCATGGGACACGGCCTCTTCCTCGTCGCAGCCGCTATCCAGATCGGGATCCTGAATTCCTCCATGGTGATGGACGCGACGGACGAGCATGAGGTAGAAGTGGGCGAACGTCGAGAAGGCACCTTCATCGCCGTCACGACCTTTACCACGAAGGCCGTTTCGGGCCTTGGCAACTTGATCGGTGGCACCCTGCTCGACGTAATCGAATTCCCCGTCGGATCAGTCGATGCCGCGGTGGGCAACGTCCCGGAAGAAACGATCATCAAGCTCGGCCTGATCGCGGGCCCCGGCATGGTGGTCTTCCACCTCTGTGGCCTCTGGTTCCTCAGCCGGCTCCGCCTGACCCGTGAACGCTATGCGGAGATCTCGACCACCCTTTCCGAGCGCCGGCGGCACGACTGAGCGATCGGCTAGTCGCGCTCGTCGATCTCGGAGCGAAGCGCCGAGTGCTCCGCCTCGTTCAATGAGAAGCGCGAGAAGTAGAAGGCACTGAAGGCGTAGGCGGCGCTGGGGACCAGGCTCGCGAACGCCAGGATCATGATCTTGGTTTCCTCGGACTGTTCGGGCAGCGCTCCGTCGTAGCCGGACATTCCCATCGCCAGGCCGCCTACGCCGGCGGCCAGGCCCCAACCGAACTTGCGGATGAGATTCCACACCGCGGTGTAGGAGCCTTCCTTGCGGTCTCCCGTCTGGTGCTCGTCGTAGTCGACGACATCCGCCTGGACCGATGGCGCCATGACTGCCGAGATCCCGCCTCCCACGCCAAGGGTGATGACCGCGGAAAACACCAGCCATTCACGACCCGGGACGAGCCACCAGTTCGCTCCAAAGCCACAGGCATAGATCATCATTCCGGTGACCCAGAGGTTCTTCTTGCCGACCCGCTTCGAGATTCCGATCCAGAGCGGCGTAAAGAGAAACTGGGGAATCATCCAGCAGGCCAACACGATCTCCAGGATGTCCGCGTTTCCCAGGACATCGTCCACCACATAGGGTGCCAGGAAGCCGATGCTTCCCATTCCGAATGCCTCGATCGAAAACACGAGCAGCAGGATCCGTGCATGCGGGTTGCGGAAGACGTCGCCGATCGCCGCAAAGAGGCTGCCGGCGCCGCGCCCCTGGTGCTGCGCCGGTTCGGGCAGACGGCTCGCAGACATCCAGGCAGCCACTGCCAACAGGGTTCCGGCGAGAAGAGCGAGTTGGGTCGCCATCGACCGACCGGCTTCCGGCGATGTCTCCGCCGAGGTCCGCAACAAATAGAGCAGCGCGAGCGAGCCACCGTAGGCGGGCAGCGAAGCCATGTGCCGCCAGGCGAAGATTCGCGTGCGCTCGTGATAGTTCATCGTGAGCTCGTAGCCGAGCGCGGCGTAGGGAACCAGCAGCGCGGTCGACGCGGTTTCCCAGGCCACGTAGGCCGCGCTCAACCAGATGATGGTTTCCGTGGTCCCGAATCCGGCCGGTGGCGACCACAGGGCCAGCAGTGTGATCGCCATCGGAAGCGCGGAAACACGCATCCAGAGGCCTCGGCGGCCGTACCGGGAATCCGTGCGATCGGAGAGATAGCCCGCCAGTGGATCGGAGATGCCGTCCCAGATCCGCGCAGCCATCACGATGCTGCCCATCGCGGCCGCCGGGATCAGCAGTGTGTCGGTGCTGAACTTTCCGAACCACATGCTGATCGGCATGGAGGCGAGCATGTAGCCGGACATTGGTGCGGAGTACCAGAGCAACGTCCGGCGCGGCAACGAGCCGTTGGCATCTTTCGAGGGCTCCGGGGAAGCCGTCGCGGTCACGGTTGCGGTTCCGCCGCCGCTGCCCGCGGCTTGCCAATGCCGCTCGCGGCTCCGGTGCTGACGACCCTCTTGTCGTGCAATCCGCCCTCCGCCCGCTCCCGGGGCGCGCCCATGATAGGATGGCTCGCCCGAAAAGGAGGCTCTCGATGCATCCGCTCCCGGATCTCTCCGACGGTCGCCAAGGTCGAATCGCCTACTCCTCCGCCAACCCGTTCGAGATCCACCACATCTTGACCGCCATCGATGACGCCCCGGCCCAGGACATGTTCGGCTGGTTGATCCTGCCGGAGAACGCCGGCCCCCAGGTCCCGTGCATCGTTAGCTGCCACGGGAGCCTCGGTTGGCGCGGTCACCACCACGAGCACATGGTGCGCTGGCTTTCGATGGGGATCGCGGTCTTCCGGGTTCACAGCTTCGAAGCGCGCAACGTCACGAGCATCGTCGAAGACCAGATGGCGGTTACCCACGCCATGCTGCTGGTCGATGCCTACCAAGCGCTCACCATGCTTTCGAGCCATCCGCGCATCGACGCGAACCGCATCGGGCTGACCGGCTGGAGTCTCGGTGGAACCGTCGCGCTCTACGGCGCCTGGGCTCCGATCGCCGAAGTGCTGGCACCGGGTGGCGAACGATTCGCCGCGCATCTCCCCCTGTACCCGGCCGCGCACCTGCGACCCGAGGAGCCACGCTTCACTGGCGCACCGATTCGCGTCCTGCATGGCGCGGATGACGACTACACCCCGGTGCGCTTCGTCCAGGAACTGGCGGGCGAACTCGAGCCCCACGGCGTCGAGATCGAGGTCTGCGTCTATCCGGGCGCGCACCATTCCTTCGACTCGATCGAGCCGATGACCTGGTTGCCAGACGCAGTGCGGCTCGGCCGGCGTACGACGACGATCGACCGAGGCGGAAACATGTTCGTGACGAGTTCGAAAGGCCAACGTCACAGCCTGAACGAGCCCGCCCAACGGAAGGCCGGCTTCAGCGCCGCCAAGAACGTGGGTGCCCACATCGGAGGAAACTGGGAAGCCCGTCGCAGGGGATTCGCCGACGCCGATGCCTTCTGGCGCGCGACGCTGCTTCCCTAGCAACGCCAACGCGCAGCGTGGATCCGATGCTCGCCTTGCCATCCCCTACAATCCGCCGCCATGGCAGCCACACACAGGATGGACGGGCGCGTCGCCCTGATCACGGGAGCCGCCCGCGGCCAGGGCGCTGCGGAAGCGCGGCGATTCGCCGAGGAAGGCGCCAAGGTCGTCGTCGCCGATATCCTCGATGCCGAAGCCCAGAACGTGGCCGACGAGATCGGCGCCGAGTGCGCCATCGCTTGCCACCTGGACGTTACCTCGGAGTCGGAGTGGAACGCGGCCATCGAACTGACCGAGGAACGCTTCGGCGGCCTGCATGCCCTCGTCAACAATGCCGGGATCGGAACCGGTGACGCTGGCCCGCAACCGGTCGAGGCACTCCCGCCTGGCGATTGGCGACGCGTGCTCGAGGTGAATCTCACCGGGAACTTCCTCGGGCTCCACGCGGCGGCGGCGTTGCTGCGGCGAAGTGCCGAGGTGCTCCGTGAAGGCGATCCGCTGGCAACCAGCGCGGTCGTCAACGTCTCCTCTGCCCAGGCTTTCCGGCCTTCCGCGCACAACGCTGCCTACGCGGCGAGCAAGTGGGGACAGCGCGGCCTCACCCGGGTCGCCGCCCTCGAACTCGCGCCCTTCGTGCGCGTCAACGCGGTGATGCCGGGACCGATCCGCACGCCCATGATCGAGGGGATGCTCGAAGCCGGCGGAGAGATCCTGCAGCGCGTCGTCGAGGGCGTGCCGCTCGGCCGGATCGGCGAACCCGAGGAGGTTGCCTCCCTCGTGCTGTTCCTGTGTTCCGAAGAGGCTCGTTATTTGACCGGCGCCGAGATCCCCGTCGAAGGGGGCCGCCTGGCCGGAACCTGACCACCGTCCGAGAGAGGAACCCGATGATCTCTGCTCCCAAGCTCCCGACCCCGGTGCGCCTGATGAATGCGGCCGCGCGGCCGTTCGAGCGCCTGCTGCCCGGCCTCTCACTCGATCCGGACGGACTCGAGGCCGCCGCCAGACTGAAGACGGGTCTCTCGGATTTCGGCGGTGACGCCTATCGCGTCGGGCTCGAACGCCTGACCAGCGATCTCGACCGGCAGGGCAGACTCCACGCCCTCGGTCGCAGCATCACCCGGGGCCGATTGGTCAGCGCTCTCTCGACCCGCTTGGAACTCCAGAAATGGCGCACCGAGAACCCGGCGATCGCGCAGGAAAGGGTCGAGCGACCGATCGTGTTCATGGGAATGGGGCGAACCGGAACGACCATCCTCCACGATCTGATGGGCCAGGATCCGGCCAACCGTGTACCGCTCAGCTGGGAGACGGCAGCGCCCTGCCCGCCGCCGGAAGCGGCGAGCTACGAGACCGATCCCCGAATCGCTGCCAACGAACAGGAATCCGGCCAGGTCGAGCGACTGATTCCGAATTTCCGTTCGATGCATCCGATGGGACCGAGGCTTCCCCAGGAGTGCGTACAGCTGCTCGAGCCCACCTTCGCCTGCATGACCTATCAAATTACCTACCACGTCCCCGAGTACTCGCGATGGCTCCACGAAGAGGCCGACCTCGCCGCCGCCTATCGATTCCATCGAGGGTTCCTCCAACATCTCCAGTGGAAGATGCCTGGACGCTGGGTGCTGAAGTCGCCGTGCCACCTCTGGCACATCGAAGCACTGCTGGCCGAGTATCCGGACGCGGTCCTGATCCAGACCCATCGCGATCCGCTCAAGATCGCGGCTTCGCTGGCGAGCCTCGGCACCACGCTCCAGGCGATGTGCGCCCGCCCGGCCCCGGTGGAGGTACTTGCGGCGCATTGGGCGCATTGGAACGAGGTGGCCTACGAACGCGGAATCAAGGCGCGCGACGAAGGTCGTGTCACGGCAGACCGGATCCTCGACGTCTGCTTCCACGACTTCATGTCCGAACCGTTCGAGACGATTCGCCGCATCTACGGTTTTGCCGGACTCGATTTCACGAGCGAGGTCGAGGAGCGTATGCGCGCCTTCCTGGCCGCCAACCCGGACGATAAGCACGGCAAGCACACCTACGGATTCGCTGACACGGGCCTCGACGAGGCACGAGAACGTGCGCGCGTCCGCGGCTACCAGGAGCGCTTCGCGGTCCCGTCGGAATCCCTCTAGTTTCCGCCCGAGCCGACCTCGGCGCGTGGTTCGGAGTCGGGTATCCTCGTCTGCTCTTCCAGGAGGTCTCCATGATTCTCGGCGTCGATCATCCCGCCCTCGCGGTCCCGGACATACAGCAAGCGCTCGACTTCTATTGCGGCGTCGTCGGTTTCGAAGTCGTCGCCGAGTACGACCTGCCCGGCGGGTTGATGGAGGCTCCGTTCGCGATCGAGAAGGCCGGCTGCAAGGTGCGAATGATCCACAAGGGCGGCACCAAGATCGAACTGTTCGAGTTCGAGGATTCACGCGCCGGCGACCCCGAGCGTCCGGTCAACCAACAGGGCATCACCCACATCGCGCTGACCAGCGACGACGTTCCCGCCGACTTCGCCACCCTCGAGGCCGCCGGCGTCGCCTTCAACACACCGGTCCAGGGCGAGACACCCTTCCAGTGGTGCTACGGCCGCGACCCCTTCGGCAACGTCATCGAACTCCTCGAAGCCCAGCCCTAGCGGGGACGGACTCCTCAAGTTTCAACTCTGCAAGTTTACCCGCAGGGAAACATGCAGAGTTGAAACTTGAGGAGTCCGTCCCCGCTCAGAGGGGGGTGAGTTCGGCGAAGATCTGGTGGCCGACCAGGCGGCGGACGTAGAGATCGTCGGCGAAGACGCGCTCTCCGGTCAGGAGGGTGCCCTCTTCGTTGGGTGTGAGGATGCCGACGACGCGATGGTGCTCGCGTTCTCCATCGACGCGCAGCCAGATGTCGTACTCCTGGGCGACGCCATCGTGGCTCACCCACTCGGCGATCAACCGGTAGCCGTCATTCATCGCCAGATAACGTTCGTAGAACTGGGTGTAGAAGCGGCGCACGATCTCGGTGCCGCGCATGCCCTTGCCGAGCGGATGAAACTCGTAGACCGGGTCCGGTGCCAGGGTGGCCATGAGATCTTCGAGGGAGCCTCCCTCCCCCTCAGCGGCCGCGTGGCGGTGGCCGATCTCGGCGATGCGTTCGAGTCGCGCGGCGTCGTGGATTGCCATGGCGCCGACTAGCCGAACCGCAGCGGCAGGGATTCGAAGCCTCGGATGACCGAGGAGTGCAGCCGCTGGGGCGGCGCGGCGCCGGGTTCGACGCTTTCGAAACGTTCGAGCAGCGCCTCCATGGCCAGCTTCGCCTCGAGCCGCGCCAGCCCTGCCCCGAGGCAGAAATGTACGCCGTGGCCATAGCCCAGGTGGCGTTGGGCATTGCGATCGAGCTGCCATTGCTCGGCGTCCGGGAACTCTCGAGAATCCCGGTTGCCTCCGGCGTAGGAAAGCAACACGCGATCGCCTGCCGGAATCTCGACGCCATGCAACGTAACCGGGCGCGTCACCTCGCGGGCGAGGTTCTGGACCGGCGCATCCCAACGCACGGTCTCCTCGAGAGCGGCGGGCACCTGCTCGGGATGTACCCGTAGCGTCTTCCACAGGTCGGGGCGCTGCGAAAGCACGCGCATCTGGTTGCTGATCAGATTCGTCGTCGTCTCGTTGCCGGCCACCAGCAGCAGCAGACAGAACGAATCGAGTTCGTTCAGCTCGAGCTTCTGGCCGTCGATCTCCGCATTCACCAGACCCGAGATCAGATCGTCGCCGGGCGACTTCCGCCGATACTCGATGGTTTCGTGCAGGAAGCCGGTGAGCTCGAGGGCTGCCGCCATCAAGGCGTCGTTGGGCGGGTTCTCGAGCAGCCCGACCAGGGCATCGGACCAGCGACGGAAATCGTTCCGTCGCTCAGGCGAAACACCTAACATCTCCGCGATGACGGTGACCGGAACCGGGACCGAGAAATGCGGCACCAGATCCACCTCACCGGCCGGGAGGACATCCACTTGCTCGGCCACCAGCTGGCGAATTCGCGGCTCGCTCTCCGCGATCCGGCGCGGCGTGAAGGCCCGACTGACCAGCGCCCGCAGCTGGTCGTGGTAAGGCGGATCCGTCGCCACCAGCGCGCGATTCTCGGGCGATGCCCCGAAGGGCGCCGGCCCGCCGCGACTGCTGAAGGTCTCCCAATCGCGCAGCGCCTCGATGACGTCATCGAAGCGCGTGATCACCCAGTTGCCGTAGCGCGGCTCCTGGTAGACGGGCGCTTGCTCGCGAAGGTACGCGTAGGTCTCATACGGCTCCTCCTGGAAGGCGGGCAGGAAGAGATCTTCATGGATCGTCACGAGCGGGCTCCCAGCTGACGCGTGAGATACTCGCCGATGCGCGCGATCGCCTCGGCAGCCTCGGGAACGAACCCGTTCATGCCCTGGAAGCCGTGCACCATGCCGGGCCAGATTTCGAGCAGCACCTCCACACCATCTCGCCCGGCCCGGTCCGCCAAGGTCACCGCGCCACTGCGGCAGCGATCGTTCTGTCCGTACTGGAGATAGAGCGGCGGCAGGCCGGAGAGATCTGCGTGGATCGGCGAGGCCAGCGGGTCGCGCGGATCGGCATCGGGCCCGAGGTAATCGCGCGCGCGTTCGCGAATCCACTCCGGATCGATGAAGGGATCGAGCCCGATCGGGTGGTCCACCGAATCGCCCCGCATCTCGAGATCCATCCAACCGGAGATCGAAACACCGCAGGCGGGAAGCGGAAGGCCCTCGTCGCGAAGGCGCAGCAACGTCGTCACGATCATTCCGCCGCCGCAGGAATCGCCTGCCAGGGCGATGTCCGCGGCATCGATCCCCGCGTCGAGCATGCCCTGATAGGTCGACACACAAGCGTCGAGCTGCGCGGGGAAGTGGCTCTCCGGCGCCAACGGATAGTCGACGATGAGCACGCGCGCTTCGGCCGCCCGCGCAATCCATGCCGCGTAGAAGGTGTAGGCCGCCGCCGGACAGGACACGAAGGCGCCGCCGTGCAGGAAGAAAACGCTGCGCCTGGTACCCGCGCAGGCCTTGGGCGTGACCCACAAGCTCCTGGTCCCGCCGTAGTCGACCGCTTCGATGCTCACGTCGTCGCCCGGATCGTGGCCGTGGGCCGGGCCAAACTTCGCGCGGACGGTCTCGAAATCATCGCCAGGAACGGCGATGTCCTTGGGAAAGTGCTCGAGGGCAGCCTCGAATTCGGGACTGGGCATCGGATCTCCTTGCAGCGCTCGAGTGTAGCCGCGCCGGCGCCGATCATGCGGGCTAGGCTCGCGACCCGACGGAGGAGCCATGGACGCCAGAGAACTCGACGATCGCGTCGCCCTGCGCGAGCTGACCTATCGGTACGCCCGCCTCATCGACGACCGGGCCTACGATGACATCCCGAACGTCTTCACCGAAGACGCCGTCCTTTCCGGGCCCGGCTACGCCATGACCGGCTACGCCGAACTCCGCGGCGGCCTGGAACAGATCGAGATGTACTCGGCGACACTCCACTGTGTCCACAACCATCTCGTCGAACTCGACGGGGACCAGGCCACGGGTGAGGCGTACTGCGTCGCGAACCATCTCTACGAGGCCGAGGGCGTGGCCCGGAAGCTCGACATGGGCATCCGCTACACCGATGCCTACCGCCGCGAAGCCGGCGCCTGGCGCATCGCGAGCCGAGAGCTCAACCTCATCTGGGACCAGGATCTACCGCGGAAAGATTGAGAGCGCGGAACAGGCGTCGGACGTGCAATCCAGGCCAACGCCGCTCCATCCGAGGGAATCGGTTTGCCGGCGGCGCCCGGCCGGTGAATACTGGCCGCTTCGCCGAGCCCGCCCCGCCACCAGGAGACCCGATGGCCATCGATTTCAGCTTCCCCGAAGAGACCCAGCATCTGATCGCGAAGGTGCGCGAGTTCTGCGACAGCGTCGTGCGCCCGGCCGAGGAGAAGATCGGCTCGGCGCCCGATGACCGCGAAGTCCTCGTGAGCCAGATCATCCGGATGCGAAAGGCCGCGCTAGAAGCCGGACTCTGGTTGCCGCACATGCCCGAGGAATACGGCGGCATGGGCCTGGGCCACGTGGAGATGGCCGCCGTCTCCTCGGAAGCCGCCAAGACGCGCTTCGGTCCGTATGCGCTGAACGCCCAGGCCCCGGACGAGGGCAACATGCATACGCTGCTCCACTGGGCGACGCCAGACCAGAAGGAGCGGTACTTGAAACCGCTCTGCAATGGCACCTCGCGTTCCTGCTTCGCGATGACCGAGCCCGACGTTGCCGGTTCGGACCCGACGCTGATCCAGACCCACGCCGTCCGGGACGGCGACGACTGGGTGATCAACGGCCACAAGTGGTTCATCTCTGGCGCGGCCGGCGCGAAGTTCGCGATCCTGATCGCGCGCACCGAGGTAGACCCGGAGATTCCCCAGGCCGCGAACAGCGCCTTCATCGTCGACATCCCGAGCGAAGGCTGGGAGATCGTGCGCGACATCCACACCATGAGCGGCGGCCACAATCATTGCGAGATCCGCATCAAGGACCTGCGGGTTCCTGACTCGCAGATGCTAGGTGGCCCCGGACAAGGCCACCTGCTCGGCCAGGCCCGCCTCGGCCCGGCGCGGCTGGCGCACTGCATGCGCTGGATCGGCCAGGCGGAGACGGCCCTCAACCTGATGGTCGAGCGCGCGATCAGCCGCTATGCGCACGGCTCGATGCTGGCCGAGAAACAGGGCATCCAGTGGCTGATCGCCGACAGCACGATGGAACTCTACCAATGCAAGCTCATGGTGCTGCATGCGGCCTACAAGATCGATCGCGGCGAGGACTTCAAGAGCGAGGTCTCGATGGCCAAGCACTTCGTCGCCAACTCGCTGAACCGGATCATCGACCGGGCGATCCAGGTCCACGGCGCCCTCGGCTATTCGACCGACACTCCGCTTGCGGGCATGATGACCCAGGCGCGTTGGGCGCGGTTCGCCGACGGTGCCGACGAGGTGCACCAATGGCGCATCGCCATGCGCACCATCGAGGCCTACACCAAGACCGGTAGCGTGACGTCGGCGGCCGGCGACCTGCCGCTCTAGGGAGCCCACCATCCAGAACCGGGAGCGCATCATTCTGAAGCTCGTGCTCGGGGTATCGCTGGCGCTCGCCATCGGTTCGTTCGCTTGGGCCTGCGGGCGCGGGGCCGTTGCGCCGCTGGCGCCGAGTGGCGAAGCGAAGCCCGGTGCGCCCAACTTCCTGATCGTGCTCGCCGACGATCTCGGGGCGGGGGATGTCGGCGTGTATGGCGGGAGCGACGCGCGAACCCCGCGCATCGACCAGCTCGCTTCCGAGGGGGTTCGCTTCGAACGCGCTTTCGTGCCGACCGCCATGTGCTCGCCCAGCCGTGCGGCGCTGTACACCGGCCTTCACCCGCGTCGCAATGGCCTCGAAGCGAACCACGGCGCCGCCCATGCCGACGTGAAGAGCCTGCCCCACTATCTCGCGCCCCTCGGCTACCGGAGCGCGGTGGCGGGAAAGACGCACGTGGCGCCGATGGCCGCGTTCCCGTTCGCGTGGATCGAACGAACTCCGGAAGCCGTCACGTCGTTCCTCGACGAAGATCCGGAGCGGCCCTTCGCCCTGGTGATCGCGCAGAACGAGCCGCACCTTCCCTGGCAGGACGGTGCCGGGTTCGACCCGGCCGCGCTCACGGTGCCGCCGCACCTGATCGATACCCCCGAGTTCCGAGAGGCCCGCGCTCGCTACCTGTCCTCGGTCGAGCTCGCCGACCAGGAGCTGGGCCGCTACCTCGACTTGATCGAGGCGCGCGGCCTCGGCGAGAACACCTTCGTGGTCTTCCTTTCGGACCACGGCGCCGCCTTCCCCTTCGCCAAGTGGACGCTCTATGACGCGGGTCTTCGCGTGCCCCTGATCATCCGTTGGCCGGAGAACCTTGCCGCTCGCAAAAGCCAGGCGCTGGTGAGCTCGATCGATCTGCTGCCGACCCTCGTCGAACTCGCCGGCGGCGACCCGCCGCGCACCCTCGATGGCGAGAGCCTGGTGCCCCTGCTTCGCGGTGAACGGGTGGGCCATCGCAGGCTGGTGTTCGGCACGCACGTTTCCCGCGGCGTCTCCAATGCGCCGGACGCCTACGAGATCCGCAGCGCACGCTCCGAGAGCTTCCACTACATCCGGAACCTCCACCCCGACAAGACCTTCACGAATAACATCACCGAAGGCCCAAACCTATTGGGTGCGATCGGGATCTTCTTCGCTCGCGGGCGCTTTGGTGGCCTCGGTGTGCCCGAGTACTGGGAATCCTGGCAGGCCGCCGCGGCGGACGATCCAACGCTTGCCGCCCGACTGGAGCGCTACCAGCACCGCCCCGCCGAGGAACTCTACGACGTGCGTTCCGACCCGGCGGAACTCCACAACCTCGCACCGGACCGCGCCCAGGCCGCCGCGCTCCTCGGAATGCGTGCCCGCCTCGATACCTGGCTGGCGATGGAGAGCGACCCGAACTGACGCGTTCAGGCGTGTTGGGCGCCGCGAACGAGCCGCCCTGGGAGCGCCCCGGTGGGTTCGTCGTTTTCGAGTGTCACCTCTCCGCCGACCACTACGGCCTTGTAGCCCTCGGCGCGCTGCATGAAGCGGCGACCCCCGGCGGGCAGGTCATGGACCATCTCGGGAGTTCGTAGTCGCAAACCATCGAGATCGACGAGGGTGAGGTCGCCCTTCATGCCGGGTGCGATGACGCCGCGATCGTGAAGCCCGTAGAGCTGGGCCGGATCCTGGGTCATGCGCTTGACGGCGAACTCCAGCGGCAGCTTGGCGCCGCGCGTCCGATCGCGCACCCAGTGGGTGAGCATGAAGGTCTGGATCGATGCGTCACAGATGATCCCGCAGTGCGCTCCACCATCACCGAGGCCGAGGGCCGCGCGAGGGTGGTGCATCATCTCGAGGATCGGGTCGGCGTTCAGGTACGAGTAGTTCAGCACCGGTACCAGGAAGAGTTCCTTGCCATCGCGCCCGAGCAGCTGGTCGTAGAGAAACTCGACCGGGTCGCGGCCCTGGGCTTTGGCGATGGCCTCGACGGAATCCTCATAGGCGGGCTCGTAGTTCGGCGGATCTCCCATCGCGAACATGCGACCGAGCTGTTGGATCATCATGCCGGGTGCGTTCGGATCACCCTCGGAGAGGATCTTCCGCTTGAGTTCGGGATCGCGCATGCGGCGGATGCGCTCCTCGAACGGAAGCTCGAGCAACGACACATAACCGGGGCGATCGCCGAAGGGATGGATGTCGGTCTGATGTCCCATCAGCAGGCCGAAGGGTCGGCCGGCGACCTGGGGGAAGACTTCGGCGCCCTCGCCGACCGCGTTGGCCGAGAGTTCGAGCAGTTCGCGCCAGAGTTCCGGCGCCGCGTCGACCTGGAGCATGGCAAAGGTGACGGGACGCTGGATCTCCTTCGACAAGCGGCGCATCCAATCGAACTCGGCCTTGGGTGCCGCGATGTCCTCGCCGGCAGCGCCTGCACCCGCGACTTCGAAGATTCCCTCTCCGAGTTCGCCCAACACACGGCCGATTCCGAAGAGTTCGTCTTCCGCGGCGAAGGTGCCGGGAACGGGTTCGCCCGTGATCGCGCGGTGGGCGATGGTGCGCGAGGTCGAGAAGCCGAGCGCACCGGCGGCGACGCCGCCCTTCACGATCGCGGCCATGGCGGCGATGTCTTCGGCGGTAGCGGGCTCGTTATTCGCACCGCGCTCGCCCATCACATAGGCCCGTACCGAACCGTGCGGAACCTGGGTGCCGACATCCATCATCAACTGACGCTTCTCGAGCGCATCGAGATATTCCGGGAAGCTCTCCCACGACCATTCGATTCCCTCGGAGAGGGCGGCTCCGGGGATGTCCTCGACGCCTTCCATCAGGCCGATCAAGAACTGCTCGTCGCCGGGCTTCACCGGCGCGAAGCCGACGCCACAGTTGCCCATCACGGCAGTCGTCACGCCGTGATAGCAGGACGGCGAGAGCTGGGTGTCCCAGGTCACCTGGCCGTCGTAGTGCGTGTGTATGTCGACGAACCCCGGGGTCACGGCGAGGCCATCGGCCTCGATCGTGCGCCTGGCACTCCCGACGTCGTCGCCCACCGCGACGATCTTGCCATCCGTGATCGCGACGTCGCCCGTGCGCGCGGGGGCGCCGGTCCCATCGATGATCGATCCACTCTTTACGACGAGGTCATGGGACATGGCGTTCTCCGCAGGCAGGGGTCTCGTTGACGGACGGATGTCACGCTAGCTCTGAACGGCCCAATCCGGTGCCTCGGGCCAGAGTCCGTTGGTCATCTCGGGGTTCGAGCTGCGAACCCAGAGCCGGGTGAGGCGCGTGTAGGAAATCCGCCAGCGGCCGTCGCTGCAGCGCCGGTACTCCTCGTGGTAATGGCCGAAGCCATCCATCTCGAGGCCCGGCGCCCGGAGCCGATCGAACATGGCCCAGATGCCCTTGGCCTGGTCCTCGCTCGTGAACGTGATCTCGGGCATGTGGCCGTGATGAACCGTGATCATGTGCTGGATGTTGGAACTCACGTACTCGACCAGTTTCGCCCGGCCGCTCACCGGCGGCTGGTCGCTGGGCCCGTTTTGCATCACGCAATCTTCGGTGAAGACGTCGGCGTAGGCCTCCCAGTCCTTCCCATCCATATGCCGGAAGTACCGGGCCTTCAGCTGTTTGATCGCCTCGAGATCCGCCAGACGTTCAGGCTCCATGACGGGGCTCCTTCAGGACTTCGCTGGGTGCGGCGCCAGTATGCGTGCGAACGGCGCGGAACCCTGCGGTCCGACGGTGAATCAAGCAGAACGATGTTTGAATATGGAATTTCCGGGCTCTCTGGCTCGAGCCTGTTCGGCGAAAGTCCGTTCATTTACGTGGGGTTACCCCCGCGATTCCGGTCTTCGCCGGGCCCGCCTGCTTTCGCAGCTACGGCTGTAACGCCCTGGGTCCGTGGCGAAATTCCGCCTGCGGCGCGCGCGCCGTAGGGATTGGCAGGCTGGGCCAGCCGGGGTCCGCGGCGCTAGACTTCTTCTTCACCCCACTCCCCAGTTCGAGGCTGCCGCACATGAACCGCATCCGAGCCGCTCGCCAGGCTCGGGGCTGGACCCAGGCTGATCTGGCTGATCGCGCCCGGGTTTCCCCCCGCACCATACACGCCATCGAGAACGGCCAAGAGTGCCGTCAGGCCACCAAACGAAAGCTCCTGATTGCGCTCGCGGTGCCGTGGACGGATCGCGGCGAGTACTTCCCGCCGGCCCACGCCTCACGGCCCGCGATGCGGGTGGAGCGCTCGGCCGCCCAGGTTCGCGAGACCGCATAGCGCCCGACGCCAGCCCGGTTCCAGAATCAAACACTGGTGTATTCCGGCCGAGAGAATTGTGTGGGCTTCCTACAGCCTGAGGCCTATGAAATGGCCCGGGGGATGGACCATTGATCGCGGAGATTCCGCTCGAGATCTGGTTGGCCGGCGTGTTGGCGCTCTACATGGCCTGGGCCATCGGCGCGAACGACGTCGCGAACGCGATGGGAACCAGCGTCGGCTCGGGCGCGCTGAGTATTCGCGGCGCCATCATCGTCGCCGCCCTGTTCGAGTTCAGCGGCGCACTCCTCGCCGGCGGCCATGTGACCGATACCGTGCGCAAGGGCATCCTCGACATGGATCTCGTCTCCAACGACGACATCCTCTACGGCATGCTCGCCGCACTCGCCTCGTCAGCGACGCTATTGTTAGGCGCCACCCGCCTGGGGCTACCGGTTTCGACCACCCACGCCATCGTCGGCTCGATCGTGGGTTTTGGCGGGGTCGCGATCGGACCAGAAGCCATCCACTGGGGCAAGGTCGGACAGATCGTGGCGAGTTGGCTGACCTCGCCACTGCTCTCGGGCACGCTGGCGTTCTTCATCTTCCAGATCACGCGCAAGATCATCCTGGATACCGATGACCCGCTGGCCCAGACCCGGCGGATCGGGCCGTTCTTCTTCTTCTACGTGTTCTTCATCATCGGCCTCGTCACGCTCTTCAAGGGCCTGAAGAACATGAACCTCGACCTCGATCTGCCCCAGGCAATGGCGGGTTCCTTTGCACTCGGCCTGGTCGGAATGGCCGTGGGCTTCTTCTTCCTGCGCCGTGCCAAGGCCGGGGAGAGGGAGGAGGGGCATCGCTTCAGCCAGGTCGAACGGATCTTCGTAGTACTCCAGATCCTGACCGCCTGCGCCGTCGCTTTCGCCCACGGCTCGAACGACGTCGCCAACTCGATCGGCCCACTGGCAGCCATCGTAAACGTGGTCGACGGCGCTGAGTTGGCCAAGAAGGCGCCGGTCCAGCCCTGGATGCTCGCGATCGGGGGCATCGGCATCGTGTTCGGTCTGGCCACCTGGGGCCATCGCGTGATGGAGACCGTGGGCAAGAAGATCACGGAACTGACACCGAGCCGGGGCTTCGCCGCGGAGCTGGCAGCGGCCACCACGATCGTGCTGGCCTCGCGCCTCGGCATCCCGGTCTCGACGACCCATACCCTGGTAGGCGCCGTACTGGGCGTTGGCCTGGCGCGCGGGATCGGAGCCCTCGATTTGCGCGTCGTCGGAAGCATCGTCTTGTCCTGGGTGGCGACCCTACCCATCGCCGCAGGACTCGCGATCTTCTTCTATTACTTCTTCAAGGGCTTGCTCAGCTAGGAGAACGCCGTGGCATGGATCGACAAGCTCGTCGGCCGTTCGCCGATCGGACCGATGCAGGAACACATGCGGGCGGCCGTTGCCTGCGCGCGCGAGATCGTGCCGTTGGTCGAGGCGATGGCGGCCGGTGACGACGCGGCGATTCGCGAGCGGCGCGCCGCCATCGACACCCTCGAGCACGAAGCGGACGACATCAAGAACGAGATCCGCAACCACTTGCCGCGCCGGCTGATGCTGGCGCTCGAGCGCCGCGACATGCTCGAGATCCTGGATGCCCAGGACTCGATTGCCGACGTCACCCAGGACATCGCCGAGCTGGCGGACCAGCGCGGCATGCACCTCCCCGCCGGCCTGGCCGGGCCGTTCCGGGCACTGGCGGCACGGGTGGTGGTGGCCTGCGAACAGGGCGCCCGAGTGATCAACGAACTCGACGAACTGGTGGAGACGGGCTTCTCGGGCCGCGAATCCGCCCGGGTCGAGGAGATGATCACGGAACTCGGCCGCATCGAAACCGAGACCGACGAACTCCAGGATGAGGCTTGCCGCGCGCTGTTTGCCATGGAGGACGAGCTGGGCGTCGCCACCGTCTACTGGCACCAGATCATTCTCTGGATCGCCGACCTGGCAGACTATGCCGAGCGCGTCGGGAACCGGCTGCGGCTCCTGATCGCCAACTAGCGAGCGCTCGGCTGAGCGAGGAACGGGGCCGAAATCCGCGAGGGCCGGCCGGGCCACGAGGTAGACTTCGCTCATGGTGCCACCGGAATCGATCCGATTGGACCATGCCGCGCCCTTCCCCTCACCCTAGGCTGGCCCCATGACGACCCCCGACCGCGCGAAGCGTTTCCTCGTCCTCCACCGCAAGGGCGCCCCGCTGCTGCTTGCGAATGCCTGGGACATCGGCACGGCGCGCGTGCTCGCCGCCATGGGCTTCGAGGCCCTGGCAACGACGAGCGCCGGGCACGCGGGGACCCTCGGCCGCAAGGATCGGAACGTCAGCCTCGACGAATCACTCTCCCACGCGGCCGCGCTCGTGGCTGCCACGGAGCTTCCGTTGAGTGCAGACCTGGAGAACGGCTTCGCGGACTCGCTGGAAGGGGTCGCGGACAACTACCGACTGGCGCGAGAGACCGGTCTCGCCGGCGGCTCGATCGAGGATTTCTCCGGCGACGCCGAGGCCCCGATCTATCCGCTAGAGCTGGCGCTCGCGCGCGTCGAAGCCGCCGTCGAGGCCGCACATGGCGGCTCGGGTTTCGTGCTGACCGCGCGCTGCGAGAACCATCTGCATGGCCGTCGCGACATCGCCGATACCATCGCGCGGTTGCAAGCCTACGCGGCGGCCGGCGCCGATGTCGTCTACGCCCCGGGCCTGACCTCCATCGACGAGATCGGCACGTTGGTCCGCTCCGTCGACGCTCCTGTCAACGTCCTCTCGCTACCTGGAGGGCCCACCATCCCGGAGCTGGCCGAAGCCGGCGTCGCGCGCGTCTCGGTCGGTAGCGCTTTCTACAACGTGGCGATCGCCGCACTCGCAGGCGCCGCCAGGGAATGGAAGGAAGATGGGACCCACGAGTTCTGGGCCCAGGCCATCCAGGGCGCGGCGGCTACCGCACCCGCATTCGAATAACGAACGCACGAAGCGGCGTTAGTCGGCAGAAGCCGCCAGTAGCGCAACCTGGGTGGCGCCCTCGCTCACCGGCCTCTCGGGCCACGCCGTCAGGCTCAGGTGATCGCGCACCCGACTGACCCCGGAAACCGAAGCCACGACGGCGATCACATCGCGGCGATCCGATTCGGAATGCACGAACCCCTGCACGCGCACTTCGCTCCCGGTGACCTGGACATCGGCCCCAACGGCCCACACCTCATGCGCCGTCAGCGCAGCGATCACGCGCAGCCGCAGCACATCCTCGGGATCGGCGGCCGCCCAGAGGGACGAAACAGCGCCAACAGCACCTAGCACGAGGACGACGCCCGCAATGCGCCGACGGATGGATCGGCTCGGCCTGACGTTCATGGGGGGCCTCCGCACCGACCGACGCTGGAGGAGCGAGCCGATGCTATCGAGGCGGTCTAGAGCGCCTGGGGGTAGCTGCGAGCCTGCTGGAATCCACCGACCATTCTGTGAGGGAAATCACCGAACCAGGCGCACGCGCGCTCCACCCGACATCGCTGAACGGCACCGCCCGAGACTTCGGTTACCCTCTCGCCCCGCGCGCCGGTAGCTCAGCTGGATAGAGCATCAGGCTTCGAACCTGAGGGTCGGGGGTTCGAATCCCTCCCGGCGTGCCAGATGATTCGCGTCATGCCTCCAACGCAGCGAGTTCGAGGCCGGGTCCTTCCCGGCCAGGGTCGGGGGTTCGAATCCCTCCCGGCGTGCCAGAACACATTCGTTTCCAAGTAGTTCGCGTCGACGCCGCGATCCGGCCAGTCCGTGCTTTCGGCGGTTGTGACCGCGACCGGTCGCGGCGTCTGATTGGGCACGTTCTACTTGGAACCAGTCGGCGGCGAAATGCACACCACGGTCGTCGCTCGGTTCTCGAATAGAACAAGGCCCGCGCCGATTCCGAATCCACTCGAGCCATCTCGACCGATCGGCACTAGCTTCCTCGTCGGCGCTCCACCCACGCCGGTCGCGATCTGCGAGCTGCCCGAAGTCTCGTTGGATGCGTCCGAGCCGTTCACGAACCCGCAGGACAGGCTGCGCATCGCGGTCGATGCTAGACGACGCAAGCTGCGGGCCCGTCGGACGGCTGCAGCTCCGCCAGCAACTCGTCCAGGCCTACGCTCGCGATCGTCGTCGCGCGATCGCTGACCGCGAAGGGCAGGATCAGATTCCTCCCGTGGACCAGGGAGCCACAGCTGTAGATCACGTTGGGCACGTAGCCTTCTCGTTCCAGTCCGACCGGAGCGAGAAGGGGCTCGGCGAGTCGCCCGATGACTTTGGTGGGGTCCTCCAGATCAAGCAGGACCGCCCCGAGCGAGTACTGGCGCATAGGGCCGACGCCGTGCGTGATCACGAGCCAGCCGGCGTCGGTTTCGATCGGAGAACCGCAGTTGCCGACCTTGACCGACTCCCAGATCGCAGCCGGACGCAGGATGAGCTTCGGACTCGTCCAGAGATCCGGACGATCCGAGAACATGATGAAGAGATTCTCGTTGTCCTGTCTCGACAACATCGCGTAGCGACCGGCGATACGTCGGGGAAACAGCGCCATGCCCTTGTTCCGAACACCGTCGCCGTTGAGCGTGAGGATGCGGAAGCGCAGGAAGTCCTCGGTCCGGATCAGCTGGGGCAGGATGTCGTGGCCGTTGTAGGCCGTGTAAGTCGCGAAATAGGTCACCGATCCGTCGTCATCGACGAAGCGGACGAAGCGAGCGTCTTCGATGCCGTTGGCCTCGTTGGCCGAGACCGGAAAGATGATGCGTTCGCTGATGGCGAGCGAATCCGGGAAACGCAGCTCGTAATTGGAGTCCGCGAGCCACTGGACGCAGCCCAGTGTGTGATTGAGTTCGTGGGTCGAAGGCTGCGTTTCGTGTCGAACCGCCAGCATGCTCCTTGCGAGCTCACTGCGCGTGAAGTGATCCCCGAGCGGATCGAGGACCGCATCGGCGTGGCGATAGTCGCAGTCCATCTCGTGCATCTTGATCCGGAAACGGTCCTTCTGATAGGTCGGATCCGGGATGATCTCGGGGGCGCTGACGAAACGGGAAACGGGATCGACTTCGACTCCGCCGTCCCCCATGACCGTGCCGGTCCGGAACTCGATGGACGAGATGTGACCTTCGCCGGTGGCCCGGAGGCTCATCACGAAACGCAGACCGCCGGGCGGCGCATCGCTCTGGTCCGGGTGCGGCACGATCGACGGATTGAAGATGGCAGCGGACTCCAGCGCATACTCGCCCGAGAACAACGCTCCGAGGAGCAGCTTTCGCTCGCGCGTGAGCGGACGCTGGGTGAAGACGAAGTCACTGACCCTTTCGAAATGGCTCAACAGAACCGGTTCGATGCCCAGGTGGCGGTCCCGGAACTCCGCGAGCACGATGGCCAGCTCGCAGCCAACTTCCGCGTCGCTGAGCGCCAGTGCGCGGCCGATGATGGTCGTCACGTGATGGGGGTCGGCGGGAATGAACGGGCGGATGATGACGCGGCCGCTCTCGGGGAGCAGCGTCACTGTATGGCGGCGAAGACTGTCCGCGTTCATGTGAGTGTCGAGCGCTTCGAGCTGAACAGCGGAACCGTGATCGGTTGCTCCGCACGACTCATCTCGGCGAGGGCGATGTGGAAGGCAAGAGTCGACTCGGCGCCCTGATTCTCGCTCGTTCGATCCGCGTGCAGTCCGTCACTACATCCACCAGTCCCGAAGTCGTAGAGCGGTACGCTGAGGTCATTGCGGCCGAGAAACCACTCGAAGGCGCGCTTCGCTTCCTCCTCCCAGAACCCATCCTGGGTGGCGCGGTGGGCTTCGTGGCAGGCAGACACCATGGCCTGAGCCTCGACGGGTTGTTGATCGAAGTCCGCTCTGCTCCCGCCGCGTTCGTAGAAGCCGTTGCTGCCGATGGGCCTGAAGCATCCTGACTGGGTCGTCTGGATCGAGGCCAGCCAGCGCAGGGATCTCAGTCCGATGTCGAGGGCACGGGGATGTGGCGTCGATTGTCCGCTGAGAATGAGTGCCTGGCTGAGCCGCGCGTTCTCGTACGTGAGGCTCGCTTCGAACCACGGCCAATCGTCGGCGGCAGATTGATCAAAGATGCGCACGAGGTCTTCGGTGGTCTTCATCCGGATCCTGTCGATCATTGGACTGCCGGGGTTGCGTCGGAGGTACTCGTGAATGCCGAGCAGCGCGAACGCCCATGCTCTCGGCGACGTGAAGGCTTCCACTGCGGGCAGCGCACGTTCGAAGAGTCCAGCCGCGAGTGCGCTGTGACCTGCGTCGCGTGAGCGACCGGCGCCCGTGCCCGCGGCCCACAACGCGCGACCGTGACTGTCCTCACTGCCGGCGGCTTCCAGCCACTGCCGCTCATGGCTCATGAAGTTCCGGAAACGACCTCTGTCGTGATCCAACGCGGCGGCCAGAAATGCCAGATAGGTCGTGGCGAGCTCGCCGAAACCGAACGAAGTCGGTTCGCCGCCATCCTCGTCCAGCAGGCTGCACAGGATGAAGGCCCGCGCGTTATCGTCGGTGCAATAGCCCTCGTCGAAGTTGGGCACGTTGAAGACGGCATGCTGGAAGATCCCTGTTCCGTCGCTCATGCGAATCAGGTGGTCGAGCCGACGCGGCGGCAGCGCGCGCGGCCGGGTTTCGAGCGTCCACTCAGCGAAGGCCGCTCTCGGCGTCGCCGTGCGGTCGGCTCGACAGCTTCGGAAGACCTCCAGATACTGCTGTGCCACGGCCGGCCAGATCATCTGCCGACCGATGGCATAGGCCTCGTGGCGGATCTTCTCCACCCGCCCGGGGTCGTCGAGGAGACCGCAGGCAGCGTCGGCGATCGCCGCCGGATCACGGAAGGGAACGAGAGCTCCGCGGCCGTCGGCCAGCAGTTCCTGGGCGTGCCAGTACGGAGTCGAGACGACGGGCTTCCCTGCTCCGAATACGTATGACAGGGTCCCGGACGTGACCTGCGCTTCATTGAGGTAGGCCGTTACATAGATGTCGGTCGATCCGATGAAATGCTTCAGATCGTCGAGCGGCACGAAGCGGTTGAGAAAGATGATGTGATCCTTCACTCCGCGCTCTTCAGCGAGTCGTTCGAGACTCAGCCGATAGCGCTCCCCCTCACGGGCCACAAGATGCGGATGGGTCGCACCCAGCACGACGTAGACCACATGAGGATGCCGCCGCACGATCTCCGGCAGCGCCTCGATCACGTTCTCGATGCCCTTGTCCGGCCCGATCAGACCGAACGTGAGCAGCACCTGACGCCCCTCCAGTCCGAACTCCGACTTGTAGAAGCTCGAATCGACGAACGGCAGGTCGGGAATGCCGTGTGGAATGATCGTCACGTGGTCAGTCGCGACATCGTAGACATCGCTCAGAAGCTCCGCTCCCTTGGTCGTCATCACGATGAGGCGATCGCTCCGCCTCGCGAGCTCCTCGATCACCGTGCGTTGAAGGGGGTCGGGATCCTGCCGGACGGTGTGAAGCGTGGTCACCACTGGCATGCGCACTTCCTTCAGCAACGCGAGGATGTGACCGCCGGCCGGGCCGCCGTAGATCCCGAACTCGTGCTGCACGCAGAGCACGTCGGCGTTGTTGAAATTCAGGAAGTCCGCCGCACTGCGGTACGAATCGACTTCGTTCGCCTGAAGCTCGAAGCGCACTCTCGCGGAGTAGTCGTATCCCTCGGCACGGTCGTTCACGGCCCCGACATAGCAGTTGGCGTCGGGCGCTGCGATCGATACCGCTTCGCAGAGGTCGTAGGTAAAGGTTGCGATTCCGCACAGACGCGGCAGGTAGTCGCCCAGGAAGGCGATTCGCTGGAGCGATGCGGATGGAGATTCGCTCAAGAAGACTCCCTAGTCATGCAGGAACGAGTACTTGGTACGCCGCCTGCCACCCTGTCCGGGTTGCGGGGGTTCAGGACCCATCCTTCTCGATCGCACGATGGCGCGTAAGCAGGCCCGTTCAGGCCGTAGTGAAGACGTTACCGGCTCTGTAGGGCTGGGCTACCCCCTGCCCTACACAATGTTGCCGAGCCTCAGCACTGGATCCTGGTCAGGCGGCGCGGGGTTGGCGCGCACAGGCGGTGAGCGAACCCGGTCCAGCTCCAGCCATTTCGGTGCGGAGCCAGTCGGCGGCCGTTCTCTAGAGTTCCCCAGAGTTGCGGCAGGGCTTCTCTCACGCGGCCACTCGGTACCCGACATTCGGAAAATCCTCGGCGAGAACGTGCTGCGGGTTCTGGAACAGATGGAACAGGCGGCGGTCCAGTCGCGGCTGGCCACTGCGCCTTCGATCGAGTGACCGAGATGGTCTACAAGACTCTCTCGAGAGGCGCCGTCTAGCACCGCCGGTCGCTAGGTGCGGCTCAGACGCGCCAACGTGGGAGTTCGCTCGCGCGTCCTCGCGCGTGGGGTCGGGGGCCACCGAGCGGACTCTGGAACGCGCGTGACCGTCAGACGACCCTCTCATTACCAGCGCCGTGGTCGCCCGAACGTCTGCATCGGGGAGTCGGGAGAACCTTCGTTCGCGCCTATCAGGGTTTGGTGGAGGAGGACGGCTTCTGCTTCGGACGAGGGCGCTTCGGCACCATGCTCTTCGGCGGAGCGATCGGGCCGGGTTCGATCACCTTGCGTTGTTTGAGGTCGAACACGACGCCAGCCGTCAATACGGAATAGACCACGTTCGTGAGTGCGAAGGGCTGCCGGTTCCCTACGTAACCGATGTGGTTGACTTCAATGGCACCGCCGTCCACGACGATGACAGTCCCGGTGCCGATCACCGTGGCGGTGGTTTCGTCCTCGATGACCAGTCCCGTGTTCTCCTCGATCCCGACTCCCAGCAGGGCTGGATTCGTGGCGACCGCATGAACCAGACGGGAGATCCGCGAGCGCTGGACGAAATGGGTGTCAAACATGACATCATGGATGAATCCGAGCCCCTTCGTCATCTCGATGCCGCCCTTGCGAAAGAGCCGAAAACCGTTGTTCTGAAAGATCATGGTCTCTGGAAGGACCGCGGCACCCGCTGAGGTCCCTGCCATGACGCATCCGCCGGCCTGGTACCGCTCTACGAGCGCGTGGTGGAGCCGAGTCCCTCCAATCAACGAGGACAGGCGAAGCTGATCGCCACCGCCGAACATGAAGAGCGTCGATTGCTCGATGACTCTGGTAAGCTCCGGCGAGGAAGCGTCAGGCCGTTCTCCGATGTGTACGACCTCGATGCTCTCTGGGTCAAAGGCCGAGAAGAGCGCCTGGTAGTCGCGGCCCCGATCTCCGGGCGCCTCGCTGGCCGTGGGAACGACAACGATGCGGGCCTTCGAGCCGCCCGCAAGACCGACCATCTCTCGGAAGATCTCGGAGTCCGGAGTCTTCTTCTCGTTGCCACCGATGGGAACGAGGTAGCGAGGCATCAAGATCCTGGTCGAAGATGCGTCGGGTTCATCGAGCGACTCGCATTCGAAATCATTCCATTCCTGACGAGTTGTCCCGCCCCTTTGCAGTCGGTGTCGTGGAGGTACCGCATGTCGATCGTCGCGTCACATGGCGGTTCCAGCTCGAACCCGAATCATGCGGACGGCCCTGAACTCGCGAGTCTGACCGGCCTCCAGGCGATCGGCCAGGGACGCGGCGCACTGCAAGCTGCCGTTGCCGCGACCGTGGTGCTCGAGGACGACGATCGATTCAATGCCGGAACGGGTTCCAATCTCCGCCTCGACGGAATCACCATACAGATGGATGCGTCGTGCATGACCAGTGACGGTGTCTTCTCGTCCGTCGCAGCCATCGAGAGAACGAAGAACCCGATCCTCGTGGCCGAGAGCTTGCGCGGCACTCCACACATTTTGTTAGTTGGAGAGGGAGCTACTGAGTTCGCTCGAAAAGTCGGGTATCCGGACCATGATCCGACCACACGGGCCGCCCGCGACCGATTCGACAAGGTCCGGGCTGTGGCGGGCCTGACAGACGGGTGGTCGAAAGCGGACCTTGCACGCGCCTGGAACTTCGCCACGCCACTCCGCGAGGCTCTTGGAAGCGACACGGTTGGAAGTGTGGCATGGGATGGCCAGACCTTCGCGGCGGCGCTGAGCTCCGGCGGCACGTCGGCTGCCCTTCTCGGTCGAGTGGGAGATGTCCCCCTGCCGGGTTGCGGGCTCTACGCCGGCCCCGCAGGAGCCATCGCGACGACCGGCGACGGCGAGTACATCGCCAGATCTCTTCTGGCATTCCGAGCGTACGAAGAGCTCGCGCGCGGGCACTCTGCCGCAGAGGTCGTGGACTGGGGCCTTGACCAACTGGAAGACGACGTTGATCTCGGGCTGATCGTCATCAATCGGCACGAATTCGCCGGCGGTGCGCGCAATCGCATGGCCTGGCATGGATGTACCACATGATCATCGTCGAACATCGAGCGCTCCGTGGACCCAACCGATACAGCCGCCACCCCGCGATGTTCATGCTCCTCGACATCGGCGAGTTCGAGGAAGAACCTACCGACACCCTGCCCGGCTTCACGGACAGGCTGATCCGACTCGTCCCTTCGCTACAAGGCCATCGATGCTCGGTCGGGAGTCCCGGCGGATTCATCCAAAGACTGCGCCGAGGAACCTGGGTCGGACATGTCGTCGAGCACATCATGCTCGAACTCCAATGCCTCGCCGGGATGGAGGTTGGATTCGGAAAGACCTATGACACAGCGCAGCCCGGGATCTACAAAGTCGTGTGTCGCTACCGGGTCGAATCTGCCGGGCTCTTCGCTGGCGTCGAGGCGGTGGCCCTGGTCGAGAGCGTCATCGCGGATCGGCCATACGATCTCGACTCCACGCTCGAAAAACTCCGAGAACTCCGTGAAAAGGACATGCTCGGGCCGTCGACCGCAAGCATCGTCGAAGAAGCCAAACGGCGCGGTATCCCAACCCAGCGGCTGAACGACGAAAGCTTCATTCAGTTGGGGTACGGCGCCAAGCAACGACGGATTCAGGCGACCCTCACCGACCGGACCAGCGCTCTTGGCGTCGAGATCGCAGACGAGAAGGACAGAACGAAGCGGCTACTCGCCGAGAATGGAATCCCGACCCCAGCCGGATCCATCGCATTCTCCCTCGAGGACGCAATCCGCGTCGCTGGCGAGATCGGATTTCCGGTCGCGGTCAAACCCGAGATCGGCAATCACGGCAGAGGGATCACCTCACGCGTTGCTGATTCGCGCGAGGTCGCACTCGCCTTCGCCTCGGCCAAGGCGATCTGCTCGTCGGTCATCGTGGAAAAGACGCTCACCGGACACGACTTCAGAGCGTTGATCATCGACGGCCGTCTCGTTGCGGCGGCCCGACGGGAGCCTGCTCACGTCATTGGCGATGGGTCCTCGTCGATCGCCGAGCTCATTGACAAGATCAACTCCGATTCCCGTCGGGGTGTCGGCCACGAGCGCACCCTGACCAGGATCGAGGTCGACTCGATGACCGAGCGCTTGATTGCGCTACGAGGCCTAACGGTGGCCGATGTACTCCCCGAGGGCGAGAGGCTCGACCTCAAATCCACGGCCAATCTCAGTACTGGGGGGACCGCGACGGATGTCACCGAGGAGGTCCACGAAGACGTTTGTTTGATGTGTGAGCGAGTCTCACGACTCGTTGGCATGGACTGCCTGGGTATCGACATCGTCGCCGCCACTCTCGATCAGCCACTTGATCCGAGTTCGTCCGGAATCGTCGAGGTGAACGCCGCACCTGGTTTTCGGATGCATCTCGAACCGACCGAAGGTCAACCGCGCAACGTTGCCGCTCCGTTCGTGGAAATGTTGTTTCCCTCCGGACTGAGCCATGAGGTTCCGATCGTCGCGGTGACAGGAACGAACGGAAAAACGACCACGTGCCGATTGATCTCACACACTATGAAATACCAGGGCGCGACCGTTGGATTCGCGGGGACGACGGGCGTGGAGATCGACGGTGTCGAGATTCTCTCAGGCGACTTCAGCGGGCCGGCCGGGGCTGGCATCGTCCTACGTGACCCGACGATCGATCACGCAGTACTCGAAGTGGCTCGCGGAGGAATCGTTCGCCGTGGCCTTGGGTTCGATGGGTGCGACATTGGCGTGTTGTTGAATGTCGGCGAGGACCATATCGGCAACGATGGCGTCGAAGACCTCGAGGAACTCGCTCTCGTGAAAGCTACGGTCGTCGAGGTCGTACGAGAGTCAGGCGTATCGGTGCTCAACGCAGACGACCCGATCGTCGTCGGACTTCGGGAGCACGCTGGCGGAGAGATCATCTATTTCTCGCTCGACCCGGAGAACGAGACCGTCGCTGCGCATGTAGCCGCCGGCGGGGTTGCGGTGGTCGTCGATCGTGGAGAGGTGGTGATTCGATCCACGATGCCGCCTGTCCAGGTTCTTCCGGTGATCGACGCGCCGATCACCCTACGTGGCATCGCGACGTTCAATGTCGCCAACATTCTGGCAGCCGTCGCCGCGTTGCACGGCCTCGGGACGCCGATCGACAAGATTCGTACCGGCATCAGCACCTTCCATTCCAGCGCCACTCAGAATCCCGGCAGGATGAACATCATCGACTTCGGCACGTTCAAGGTGATCGTCGACTACGGCCACAACGTCCCCGCCGTGAAAGCGCTAGGCCAAGCATTGCCGCATTTGACGTCCGGCCGGAAGATCATCGTGGCGCACGGCACAGGCAATCGACTCGACGAGAGCATCAAATCCTTCGGATCCGCGCTCGCGGAAGTCTATGACTACATCATCGTTGCCGAAGTCGATCCGCGCGGTCGGCGGCGCGGCGAGAGTCCCTCTTTGGTGAAGGCTGGCGCCGTAGAGGGTGGACATCTCGAGGCGAACATCGAGATCGTCATGGACGTATTCAAGGCCGTCGATCGGGCGTTCGAGATCGTGCGTCCGGGAGATCTGATCGTGGTCCAGGTGGACCAGGTCGCACCCATGCTCGACCACATCATGGGGCACTTCGCCTTGGCTTCGCGTGCTGTTGCGGGAGGCGTGCCGTCCGCCCTCGATTCCTCGCTGTCCAACCCGAGGCCCTGACTCAGAGTTCTGTCACGCGCACCGCGATTGGGAGTATTCGTCGGTTGCTCCCGCGCTCCCTCGAGCAGGGACTCGTCTGGTCGCTACCTGCGCGGATGCCCCATGGGAACGACCCACTACTCTCGCCTCAGCTCGGCCGGCCTGGATGCCTGACAGATGGGATTCGATCACTCGTAGCGTCTGACGTGGACCACGATCAGGACCACTGCGACAAGATGATCGCGAGCGCTGTCTGAAGTGGGGGCCGAGCCGGGCACGCACGTTGGGTCGGGGATACTGCCGACCGTCTGCGGGTGCCGCTCGAGAAAGCTGGGTTCTCCCGTCCGCGGTCAGCAACCGAATGGGGCAGCAGTCAGGGCTCAAGTTGGGCGCGCTGCTCCCTACTTCGCTCGGACGCAGAGAGGAACCCCATCGTCCGAGCCCAGCGCGGCGCTCTTGGATGTCATGCGGCTACGCGGACGTGGACTGACGCACCGCAGCATGCGGACCCCGCCGTGAACAAACGATGTCGCTTCATTTGGTGCCGTCATGCGCGCCGGTCTGTGCCGCTCTATGCCGCTTCCTGCCACCCTTCTCGACGTAAGTCCCCGTCATTGCTTGCGTCGCGAACGGGCTTCGAACCTGAGGGTCGGGGGTTCGAATCCCTCCCGGCGTGCCAGATGATTCGCGTCATGCCTCCAACGCAGCGAGTTCGAGGCCGGGCCCTCCCGGCCAGGGTCGGGGGTTCGAATCCCTCCCGGCGTGCCAATGTTCCGCGGACTTAGACGCCTCGCCCAACCGCTCCAATATCCGCGGTGCCGTCGAACCCCGTGATCCTTCGCGGCTCGCTTGCGGAGCCGTTCCCAGACCTGACTGCAGTTCCTCGGGATGCTGAGGGTCCCGTTTCGGGTCGAGAAGACCCATTCGGGCGGTGCCAAGCCGCGCTCGGCAGCCTCTGCCCGGTCCCGCGCCAGAAGCTCGAAGAGCGTCTCGGCGAGGGTGTCGGTGCGCAGCTTGGAGAGGAGCCCATTCAGAAGTGGAAGTTCGGCCGGATCAACTGCTGGATCTACGTCTTCACTGCGCGCGACGGCATTCTCGATAATAAGTGCCGATGTTTCTACTGAGAGAAGCAACTCCGCGATCCTGCTGGACTATGAACCAGTCGATCGAGAGACGGGACTTCGTCGAATGGGGTCGGGCACTCGAATGGGCCGTCACGTGGATGGAGGAGCATCCAGTTCGAGAACGGAGGTCTCGCTAGACGACCGCCTGGTGTCCTAGCGGCCGGTATCGTGCATTATGTCAAATTTCGCGATTTTCCTGGCTGCTTGTGCCCTGGTCTCGTCTCGCGTGGAGAGACCTCCAAGCGTTCCAACTCCGCATCGCCTACCAAGGCATGACGCCAGCTCAAACCTCTCACGAACCGGAACGCCAGCAGGTGAACAATGCTTATCGCCATCCTTCTCCCGCGGCCCAAAGCTTTACAGCACTAGTGTTCTGTCCCATGTATACCTTTCATAATAGAATACGCCAGGGTAGGCTCCTCTTTGAGGGGGAGAGGAGATGGGAAGACCGCTCGCGCCGTTGACGTTGTCGGAATCGGAGCGCGAGGAGCTTGGCTCGATCACACGCTCGCGTTCGATGCCGCAGGCTCTGGCAACGCGTGCCCGGATCGTCCTGCTCGCCGCGGACGGTGAGAGCAATACCGACATCGCAGAGCGACTGGGCCTGTCCAAGCCAACGGTTGGGATCTGGCGCAAACGGTATGTGACGCAGCGAATGGCCGGTCTCTACGATGAGCCTCGTCCCGGGGGTCCTCGCTCGATTCGCGATGAGCAGGTGGCCGCGCTTCTTCGCAAGACCCTGAAGACCAAGCCGAAGGGCGGCACGCACTGGTCGTGCCGATCGATTGCGGCGGAAACGAAGCTCTCCAAGTCCACGGTCCAACGGGTCTGGAAGGCCTTCGGTCTGCAGCCGCATCGCCAGAAGCATTTCAAGATCTCGACCGACGCGTTCTTCGTCGAGAAGGTGCGGGATATCGTCGGGCTCTATCTCAATCCCCCGGATCACGCCGTCGTCCTGTGCGTCGATGAAAAGAGCCAGATCCAGGCCCTCGATCGCACGGCGCCCTTCCTGCCCCTTGGTCTCGGCTATGTCGAGGGGGTTACCCACGACTACGTCCGCCACGGCACCACGACGCTATTCGCTGCCCTCGACATCGCCACGGGTCGCGTGCTGACCAAGTGCAAACGGCGTCATCGGCACCAGGAGTTCCTCCAGTTCCTTCGCCACATCGATGCGTCCGTTCCGAAGAAGCTCGACGTCCATCTCGTCGTCGACAACTACGCCACGCACAAGCACGATCGCGTTCGGCGATGGCTCGCCGCTCGACCACGCTTTCACATCCACTACACGCCGACGTACTCGTCGTGGCTCAATCAAGTCGAGATCTGGTTCAACATCATCACGCAGCGCGCGATTCGACGAGGCACGTTCCGAAGTGTCCGCGACCTGACCCAGAAGATCGATACGTTCGTCCACCACTACAACCGCGAGTGTCAGCCCTTTGCCTGGACAGCCACCTCGGACTCGATCTTCGAGAAACTTGAACGACTAAGTAAAGCTATTGCTGGGACGGAACACGGCGGCTGAAATGCTAGGCCACGAGGCCCGTGTTCTCAACACGCTGTCTTGCTCTATCGAAGTAGCGCACGGCTCCCCTCGCCTTTACTACAAGAACAAGAAGCTCTCGGCCTACGAGGCGGTTGTCCCGCGAATCGGCGCTTCCATCACCTTCTTCGGCACTGCGGTGCTTCGGCAGTTCGAGCAGATGGGTACGTTCTGCGTGAACCCTTCTCACGCGATTTCGGTCTCCCGTGACAAGCTTCGCGCCCTTCAGGTTCTAAGCCGCCACCACACCCGAATTTCGACGACGGTGTTCGTGCGACACGTTTCTGAGATTCTGCCGGCGATAGAACGCTACGAGTTTTCATCGGTACTTTAGACAGGTGGAGGTGCCCCAATTGAAGCACCCATTTCAACCATCCGAGACGCTGAGCGAACAGGACATCCAGAACGGACTGGCATATGTCATCAAGGACGGGGTCGCTTCCCAGGCCATGGGGATTCTGACCGGGGGGGCGTTTCTGATGGCCTTTGCCATCAATCTCGGGGCCTCCAACCTGGTGATCGGTCTGCTCGCGGCCATTGGGCCGCTGTCGCAGCTCATTCAGTTGCCGGCCATTTTCTTGGTGGAGAAGGTGCGCAACCGGCGTCTGGTCACGGTGGCCGCCGCTACCCTGAGCCGACTGTGCTGGTTGGTCATTGCTGTGGCCCCCTTCCTCTTCGGACCAGAGGCGGCTATCACGATTCTGTTAGTCCTGCTGGTAGCGGTCTCGGCCTTCGGCGCTATCGGCGGGTGTAGCTGGAACTCCTGGATGCGCGACCTCATCCCGGAGACCGTCATGGGCGGCTTCTTCTCCAAGCGCATGCGCATCGGCACGGGCGTGGGCATCGTCTTGAGTCTGCTAGCCGCGGCCTATCTCGACGCATGGAAGAAGTTCCTGCCCGACGAAGAGCTGGCGGGGTATTCCATCCTCTTCGTCGTCGGTGTGGCCGCCGGCTTACTCGGCGTTTACTACCTGGCCCGCACCCCGGAAGCCCGCATGGTACCCGCCGACGAGAAGCTGCACATCTTCAAACTACTGTCGCAACCCTTCCAGGATGAGAACTTCCGTAAGCTCATGGCTTTTATGTGTTCCTGGAACTTCGCCGTGAATCTGGCCGGACCCTTCTTCATGGTTTATATGCTGCGGCGTCTGGAACTGCCCATGAGCCTGATCATCGCCCTGGGTATTGTGAGTCAGGTCTTCAACTTCCTGTTCCTCAAGGTCTGGGGCCGCTATACGGACCGCTTTAGCAACAAGTCGGTCCTGTCGATTTGCGGACCGCTCTTTATGGTCACGATCCTGGCCTGGGTCTTTACGACGATGCCGGACGTATACATACTGACCATTCCCCTGTTAGTTCTGATCCACATCGTCATGGGCCTGGCCGGCGCCGGCGTTTCCCTGGCCAGCGGCAACATCGCCCTCAAGCTGGCCCCACGGGGTCAAGCGACGACCTTTCTGGCTGCCAACACCATCGTCAATTCCGTAGCCGCAGGCGTGGCACCGATCCTGGGTGGCCAGTTCGCGGATTTCTTCTCGAGCCGTCAGATCGACTGGACCCTCAAGTACCTCGGCCCGGAAGGTGAGTTCTCCCTGCCCACGCTCAATCTACAACAGTGGGACTTCTTCTTCGTTCTGGCCTTTCTGATCGGCCTCTACGCCCTGCACCGCCTGGCCCTGATCAAGGAGGTGGGCGAGGTCGACGAGGACATCATCCTCCAGCACCTGTTGGGCGAAATGCGGAGCCAGGTACGGACCCTCTCCACAGTTGAAGGGATTCGGCAGATGGTCAGTTTCCCCTTCGTGACCTTACGCACCGCTGTTGGCAATATGCCGCCGCAAACACCGGCTGCAAACACGACGCTTGAACCACAGGAAACGGAGTCCGATGAAGAAGCCGAAGAGCCAACGAACCGCCCGGCGCGTCAGTAGAGCCGGCTTCCCCCCGGCAGTCTGACCTAACTGGGGGGAAAGCCCCGACACCTTGGCGCCGAGCGCCGAGCCAGCGTGAACGAAGACTTCCCTCCAGGCGTCGACGTCCGCGAGCTTCTCCAATGCCCCCTCTACCGTTCGTTACACGATTCAACTCTGTGTTCGCCTCCTGCGACGAGTTTCGGGATGAGTTGGGGGACCTCCGATAGAGGCCCCTCTTCCTACGCGGTTTTTCCGCTACGCGCTGTCACGAGCCTGCGGAGCGCCTTCAAGGTCCGTCAAAATCGCCCATTTCTTTCCGGAGGCCTGAACCTGCTGAATGAACGGGTCCTCGGCCGTACGCTCGAATTTCGGCAGCACCGGTAGGTCAACGTTAACTGGGAGCGCAACAGCGCTCCGCTCATCGACTAGCCAGAGAGTCTCCAGAGAGGCGCCGCCTGGTGCCGCGCTAGATCTGGTGCCGTTGAAACGACACCTGAATGCAGGCTATTGCAGAGCGCTGAGCTCCAAGTCCCCGTCATTCCTCATCCTCTTCACGGGCTTCGAACCTGAGGTCGGGGGTTCGAATCCCTCCCGGCGTGCCAACGAACTCGCGGACTTGCGTCGCTCCCACAGCGACCCTCGGTCACCGCACCTGGGGTCAGCTTCACAAGTGCAGCGTTTTCGATGGGTTGCGTTGTTCGCCGAGGCCACGGCCGCGGCACCGCGCGGCACGCCAGCGCGCAAACGACGACAACCATCTATTCGCACGTCCTTCCCGGCGCCGATGACGAGGCCGCAGAAGCCTTGGATGTCCTTCTTCAAGGCGGGAAAGCGGAACAGGTATCCAGCGCAGAGATCAGGGCGCTCCAAGGGAGTCAGTGCAGCAGTAGGTCGCTGCCCGGATGAGTGGCCACCCTTTCGTAGGCCCAACTACATGAGCTGACCGATGATTGGCGTGCTTCCGGCTGACTACGGAAGCGCTTCGCGTTTCAGCTCGGCTGCTTTCAGCGAGAGGCGCTCCGCCTCTTCGGCCATCGCCGCGGCGCGAAGTGCTAGGCGGCCTCGTGCCGCAATAGCCTCGCCCTCCTTTCGTCGCTGTCGGCCGTCTCGCACGAGCGTCTTGCCCCGAGCGATGTCGTCGTCTGCGACGCCGACAAGGCGGTCTCCCTCGACCACCAGCTCCTGCCCTTCCTCAGCCGTCAATCGATTGAGCGGGTTGATGAAGGAAGCGGGGAGGTCCGGAGTGGTGCTGCAGGCGCTGAAGCCTGTCGCAATCAGGACCGCGAGCGCAAATCGAGTCAGATGGCGAATCATCGGTGCCCCTCTTTCCGAGAGCCGCGGGTTGTAGCCCTACGGCGATTGTCTCGGATTGTGCGAAATCGCAATTGGCCGCGTAGGATAGCAACTCGAGCGTGGTGAATGATTCATTCGCGTCTCCGCCATTGGCTCTGCACGGAGGCTCTAGACCGGCGCACTGCGCGGCCTCATCCAGCTGCGCGCGCTGATCGCTCGCAGTCAACGCGACCCATCGCAGAGCTCATGATCGCGGATCCGCTGGCAGTTCCCGTCACCGCCTCGCTCGACGAGATGGAGGCGCTGTTCGGTCGCTATTCGTTCCTCGGCATTCCGGTCGTGGACTTCGAAGGCGTCTTGCTAGGCGTGGTCGAACGCTCTGACGTGGAGCACGCTCTGGCCGAGAGCGCGCAGTCGGACCACATGAAGTCGCTCGGCCTGGCGCGCGAAGAATCGCGTTCGATGCCGGTCTGGTTTCGTTCCCGGCGCCGGCTCTCTTGGTTGTCCGTGAACATCCTGCTCAACATGATCGCGGCCAGCGTGATCGCGTCGTACCAGGAAGACCCTCCAGGCCGCGATCGCTCTCGCGATCTTCTTGCCAATGATCTCGGACATGAGTGGCTGCTCGGGGAATCAGGCGGTTGCCGTGAGCATGCGTGAACTCTCGCTCGGAATTCTGCGTCTCAACGAAGCCCTGCGAGTCTGGCGACAGGAAGTTTCGTTGGGCGCAATCAACGGAATCACGCTGGGCGGCCTGATTGGTACCGTCGCCTATCTCTGGCAGGGAAGTGCCGCGCTCGGCTTCGTGGTCGGGGTCGCGCTGGCCATCAACACCGTGGTCGCCGTGTCGATCGGAGGCGTGATCCCGCTCCTGTTGCGCCGTGCCGGGCAGGACCCTGCATTGGCGTCTGGGCCGGTGTCGACAACGATCACCGACATGTGTGGCTTCTTCCTTGCCCTGAGTATCGCGACCTTGACGCTCGAACATCTCTAGGACGCCACGCGGCGCCCGGCCTGCCTGTCGCCGGTGACGCTTCCGCCGGCTTTCTCTCCCGAAGGCGCCCTGGATCCCCAGCGGGCCTCGGGCCCCGTCGATCCGCGAAGACTCGCGGAACGTTCCCTGGACCGGCGGTGTCAGAGCGAGTCCACTCCGACGGTGGCCAGCCCGAAGCGGTCCATCGCTAAGGTTGACGCGATGCGAGCCGATCCCTTTTGTCCCCGGTCGTGGCTCGCGATCGCCCTCGTCCTTGCCGTCGGAGGCGGCATCGGCTGTGCGTCGGCCGGCAGGCCCCCGGACGGGCCCGAGGCGCCCGTCGTCGGCTTGATCCGGTGGGAAGGGGTCGAAGGCGTGAAGCAGGCACAGCTCGAGTCGCTGCTGCGAACTCGGCGCGAAACCTGGACCCCGTTCGGAGCCCCAGACCCGTTCGACGAGTCGCTGCTGGCCGAAGACCTCGATCGGCTCGAAGAAGCCTACCGACAGGAGGGCTACTACGAGGCCGACGTCGAGGCCGATGTCGAGCACGGTGACGATCCGACGAGCGTCGTGATCCGCTTCCGGATCAGCGAGGGCGCACCGGTTCGAATCGCCGCACGCGATGTCGAAATCCTGGGGACAGCCGATCCGCACTGGCCCGCAGATGCCGCGCACGACCTACCGGGAGCGATCGGCGAGGTCTTCCGCTTGTCCGACTATCGAGCCGCGAAGAACCAGCTGCTCGAGCGCTTCGCGCGAGCCGGGTTCCCCGACGCGGCGCTCGAGGGAGGAGCCGATCTCGACCTCGACTTGGGCGAGGCGCGCATCGCTTGGGCGGTGCAGCCCGGTCCGCGCGTGGTGATCGGCGCGGTTCAGATCGTCGGACTCGCAACGACCCAGGAATCGGTGGTACGGGCGCGGGTCGATCTGGCCCGGAGCGAACCCCTGGATCCGAAACGCCTCGAACAGACGCGCGATCAGGTCTTCGGACTCGGCGTCTTCGAGAGCGTTGCCGTGGTACCGCTGCGCGGCGCCGCGCCCGACCCGGCCGCGACGGAAGTCCGGCGCGACATCGAAGTGCGCGTAAAGGAACGCCCGCCCCGAACCTTCGAAGCCGCAATCGGCTATGCCACCGACGAGAGGGTGCGCGGTCGCCTCGGCTGGCGCCACCGCAACGTGTCGGGCCTTGGAGCCACAGTGGGCGGCCAGCTCAGAGCCTCGTTCCTCGGGGCGCGCGCCGAGGCATTCACCGAATGGCCTGGCTTTCCCAACCCGGAGACGATGGCATTCTCGAAGCTGGGCCTCGGCACCGAGCAACTCGAGACCTATGACGCCGACGAGGCGCGAGTGGAATTCGGCGTGCGGCGCTCCTTCATGGGTTTCGACGCGACCGTGCGGTACGCGTACGAATGGGCACGGATCCACAACGTATCCGACGCCGCGAAGCTCGTGCTCGACGAGCCCGAGCGAACGACGCGACTCAGCCTGCTCGGTGTCCAGTTCATCCGGGACAGGAGAGACGACCCGCTCCAGCCTACCCGCGGGATCCGGCTGCGACTCAATACGGATCTCTCACCCACCCTGCTCGGCTCGGATATTTCCTTCCTCCGTCTCGGCGGTGAAGTGCGCGCCTACTACCCGATCGGCGGGACCGTGCTGGCGGGCCGACTCACCGTCGGTGTCATCCAACCCTTCGGCACGAGTCGCGCCAACGATATCCCGCTCACCCAGCGCTATTTCGCAGGCGGTGGCGATTCGGTGCGAGGCTATCGGTATCAGCACCTGGGCCCGCGCGACGCATCGGACGATCCGCTCGGCGGAACCACGCTGGTCACCTCGAGCCTCGAGTGGCGGTTCCCCGTCTGGCGCGACTTCGGCGGCGTGGCCTTCGTCGACATGGGCGAGGTCGGGCTCGAACCCTTCGACTTGCGCGGCGACGAGCTCCGCATCGCGGCGGGTGGTGGCCTCCGATACACGACCCCGGTCGGGCCCATTCGCCTGGATGTCGGCGTGCCCTTGAATCGTCCGGACGACTCCTCGAGTTATCGCATCCATCTTTCGATCGGCCACGCGTTCTGATGTCGCGGCGAATCCGGAAATGGATCCGCGTCACCGTCATCGTCCTCTTCGCGGCGATCGCGATCCTGGCCACCCTACTCTTCGGGATTCGCGAGGGATGGATGCGCGAGCGCATCACGCGCGGGGCCGAGCGCGTCGCGTCAGAAGCGCTCGACGGTTCCGTCCGCATCGGTTCGATCGAGGGCCCACTATGGCCCGACCTCGTGCTGCATGAGCTGACCGTCGAGTCGGACGGAGTCGCCGTCCATCTCGAGCGGGCCGAGTTGCGCCTACGATTCGAAGGCTGGCCTGCGGAGAGACTCGTGATCGAACGCGTCCACCTGGTTCGACCGACGATCTCGAGTTCCGAAGCAGGCGCCACCGGACCACCGGACCCGGACGTGGCGGCGAGCCCGGCCGCTCCGTTCTCGCTCGAGATCGAACATGGCACGATCGATCGCGGTCGAATCCTCGGAACCACTGCCGGCACCCTCGGCCTCGAGGGAAGAGTCGAGCACTTCGTCCTGTCAGGGGACGACCGTTCCCTTCCGGAGACGCTCGACCTCGTCCTGCGCTCACTCGATCCGCAGCAGGGCTTCGAGTTCCAGCTTGGCAGGCCTGACGGCGGATCGATCGATGCACGTTTCCGGTGGATGCAATCCGGCCTGGAAGTGCGAGGCGAGGGAACGATCGACCCTGCGGCGTGGCTGGCCGGCGACCAGACCGCGAGTATCGAGTGGAACGCCGAAGTGCTCGATCTGGATCCATCGTTGTTATTCGAACGGGACGATCTCGCCAGCAGACTGACGGGGCAGGCAAGGGGAAGCGCCGTCGTCGATCTCGAGCAGTTCGACCGATCCGCGGTCGAAGCGACGCTGCGCCTCGTGGCCCCGGAGGGCTCAGCGATCGCCAATATCGCCGGCGACTTTGGAATCTCCGGGGGCCGCTGGAGTGTCGACCGGCTCGACGCCACTGGCCGCGAACTCGTGGTGCGCGGCAAGGGAAACGGCGACCTCCAGGCGATCGAGAACCTCGCCTTACGTGTGGAGATTCCAAACCTGAACCACTGGAGTGGAACCCCGGCCGGCTGGATCACCGGCGGGCTGGTCGCAAACCTGGTGGCCCGCGGCCCCTTCGATGCGCCGATCGGGCGGCTCGAAGCCGAGAGCCGCGCGCTCCGGATCGGCGGTTCCCCGGAAACGTCCACGGCGAGACTCGAGCTCGAGGCGACCGAGGACCGTTGGCAGATTCGAGCAGCCCGGCTAGACGGACCACATGGACGTTTCGAGGTCGCACCCGCTGTCGTGTCGGTCGGACCGGACCGAAAGGCGCACTTCGAGGGACTCACCCTTCGTAGCCCGGGCGGCGAACTCCAACTCGACGGTGCCGTCGCCATGAACCCGAATCGACTCCACGGAGTTCTGGTCCGCACCTCGAGCTTCGATCTGGCGACACTCGCACCGCTCGTCGACCTGCCATGGCTCTCCGGCGTGATCGAGGGCCAAGCCCGCCTGGATGGCGATCCCGCAGCCCCCGAGCTGCAGGGCCGAATGCACCTCGTTGGCGCAGACGGTGCTGCGTCGATCGAGGGAGGCTGGTCACACGGCCAGCTACGCGACGTTCGGGTGGAACTCGATGAATTCGTACTCGCGCCGTGGGCTGAGATGTTAGGCAGCTCGTGGCCAGGGAACCTGACCGCGCAGCTGGTGATCTCGGGCACGCTGGACGACCCAAATCTCGAGGGCGAGATGCACTGGCGCTCGGGTGCATCGGCCGCGCACTGGGAAGGTGATCTCCGCGGTGCCGCATTCGGAGAGGCCCGCCTTCGCCTGGTGGATCTCGACCTGGCCACGATCGTTCCGGCACAGATCTCATCCACACCCCTCGAAGGGAGGCTCGCCGCCGATGTCACCCTGCGTGGACCGATCCGATCCCCGGCAGTGTCCGGATCCATGACGTGGGCGGTTCCCGGACCGCAGGGCGAGGTCCGAGCGCTGCGGGGATTGCTCGCCGGCGATGAGATCGTTCTTCGCGCCAACGGCAGCGTGCACGAGCGCGGAATCGAACTGGGCGGGTTCGAGTTGGCCATTCCATATCCGATCGACGCGACGACCCTCAATCACCCCGCCTTTGCCGGACATCTTCGGGCCGACGGACTCGACCTGGCCCTCCTTGCGCCGTTCCTGCCGGGTCTCCTCCGAAAACCCGCCGGTCGGGTGGAAGGCACGATCAAGGTTCGCGGCGGTTCGCCCGAGCCCCGCGTCGATGGGCGACTAACGTTGCGCGGAGGGGCGTTCGACGTCCCCGCTCTCGGTCAACGGTTCCATCCCATCGATGCCGAGATCGAGCTGACCAACGGCGCAGTGGAGATCCGTTCGCTCCGGGCCGGGCCGCCGGCCGGCGCCGCCAGGGGGAGTGGGCGGCTGGAACTCGACGGCCTCGCCGTTTCGGAACTCCAGCTGAAGGCCAGCCTCGACAAGCTGGCCCTCTCGCGGGCCGCGTCCTTGAAGACCAATCTCTCGGGCCAGGCGAGTATCGAGGGTCCGCCGAGCCATGCGCGTCTTCGCGGAGAGTTCACCCTCGGCGACGCCCGCATCGCTCCGCCGGAGCCTGACGATCCCCTCCTCCGTGAGATCCGCATCCAGGGAATGGGGTCCGCCCGCTCGGAGATTCGGCGGCAGACGGAACTCGCGGGCGAGTCGAGTCTCGATATCGACCTTGCACTGATCGTTCCACCGGGCACCTGGATTCGCGGGCAAGGCGCCGAGCTCGAAGCAGAAGGCCGGCTTCGCTATTCGCAGCGGCCCGGAGAACCGGGGCGCTACGACGGCAAGCTCCGGACGGTCCGCGGCAGCTACCGACTCCAGGGTCGAACGCTGACGGTCGACCGGGGGACGCTGACATTCGGTGGCCAGACCGACTTCGATCCCGATCTCGATGTCGCCGCGTCGGCGCGGGTCGGAGCCGTGACCCTGCTCGTCACCCTTGCCGGGCGTCTGTCCAACCCCCAGGTCGTGCTCTCGAGCGACCCGATCCTTCCGCAATCCGACGTCATCGCGTTGCTCGTGCTGGGGCGGACGACCGCCGAGCTGGATCGATCGGAGAGCACGGGGGTGCAGGGAATCATCGCTGGCGCCGGTGCCACAATCGCCGTAGACAAGCTTCGCGCGCTGGTCGGCGAGAATCTCCCGTTCGACACGGCCGGGGTGGAAATGGGGAACGACGGGACACCGTCCCGCGTTCAGATCGGGCGCTACGTGGGCGAGAAGCTGTTCGTGCAGTATGGACGGTCCCTCGCGTCGGAAGCGGATGACGAGGTGCGGGTCGAGTGGAAGCTGACGCCCAACATCCGTGTGGAGAGTTCGGCTACCTCGGCGGGTGAGGCTGGCGCCGACGCCGTATGGAGCATCGAGTACTGATCGCTCGCCTTCGGGAGGCTCGCAGAAGGCGACTTAGCCCGTATCATCGAGCGGTGCGCCATCCAACGACTCAGCTCCAACGGCGGATCGTTCTCGGCTGCGCGGCCGCCCTCTGGTTCGCCGCGACTCCAACCGGGCTAGCGGCGGAAACGCCCACGCCCTCCGGTGAGGCTGTCGCCAGTCAGCAACTCGATTCGCTGGCCGCCCAACGCGAGGCGGAGGAGGCTCGGGCCGCGGATCTCGCGGTCCAGCTGGAAGAGTTGATGTCCGCCTTGCCAGCTACCGGCTCCACCAGCGGTCCTATCTCGCTCGCGGAATTCGAACGGCTCGAGGGCGAGATCGAGAGCACTCGAAACGAGGTCGCACAGGCGGAGGCCGGGCTGGTACTCGCCCGCGAGGCCCTCGCGGCGGCCGCCGGCACGAAGGCCGGTACCACCCAGGCGGGCGATCTCCGGCATCGGATCATCGAAGAACGTGTCGCCTTGCGACGCGCGGCCCTCGAGAGCGCTCGGGGGTTGAAGCTGCTCGCGGAACAGCGAAGCCGAAACGCCGAACTGGCCTTCGCGGCGGGAGGAGCTCGGCTCGAGATCACTGCCAGCGATTTCGACCGAGCCACACACGACTTCGACGCTCGGGAGGCCGGGCTCAAACGGAGTATCGAACGCGCGGAGCTCGCCCTGCGGGAGGCGGAAGCACGCTGGAATGCCGTCCGCGGCCAGAGCGGAGACGTTGCTGCGCGTGAAGCCCTGGCTGGAGCGCGAGCAGACCTCGCACTCCGGCAGAAGACCGTGGCCTTGCAGGGAGCGGAACTCGCGCGTCTCGAGGGAATTCGGTTCGCCGTCGGACGGCGGCTCCGGGCGCTGTCGTCGCCACCTCTCGAGCGCGCGGTGGCAACCGCCTGGCTCGGCGAGGTTCGCACCACCCTCCCGGAGCTGCGGCGCGAGCTTCGGCTCGATCAGGCCGACTCCGGAGCCCTCGAACAGGAACTCGCCGGCCTGAAGTCGCAGGCCGACGAACCGTCGTCGGGCAAGCGGATCCGCGCGCTCGAGGCCCGGCTCGAGCTCCTCGCTCACAACCAGAGCGATCTACGCGAGGCGATCGCGGCGGAGGAAAGGCTTGTCGGCACCCTCGAGAGAATGACCGGCAGCACGACGCTCGCAGACCGCATCGTAGAACTGCTTCGGCTCTCGAGACGCGTCTGGAACTACGAACTCGGCGTGGCCGGCGATCAAGTCGTCACCGTCGGCAAGGTCCTGTTGGCGATCCTGCTGATGATCTTCGGGCTCCTGGGGGCCCGCCTCTCGGCGCGGACGCTCGAACGGCGAGTCCTGCCGCGCTTCGGACTCGACGAGGGCGCCAGCCACGCCTTCGGCGAGCTTGCGTTCTACGCACTCCTCGTCGTCGTGTTCCTCGTTTCGCTACAGAGCGTCAGCATTCCGATCACGGCATTCGCCGTCGTCGGCGGTGCGCTCGCGATCGGCGTCGGCTTCGGCAGCCAGAACGTCGTGAACAACTTCATCAGCGGCATCATCCTGCTCGCGGAGCGGCCGATCAAGATCGGCGACCTCGTCCAGGTCGACGAGACTTACGGGAACGTCGAGCGGATCGGGCTCCGCTCCACGCGCATTCGTACCGGCGAAAACATCCACGTCATCATGCCCAACTCGACCTTTCTCGAGACGAAGGTGATCAACTGGACGCATAACGATGCCAACGTGCGCGTGAGCGTATCGGTGGGCGTCGCCTACGAATCCCCGATCCATGAGGTGCAGACGCGCATCCGGAGTGCCATCGACGCGGTCCCCGGGGTGATGCAGACGCCGGAACCCGTCGTCCTCTTCACGGATTTCGGAGACAACGCCCTCGGCTTCGAGGCGCACTTCTGGTCGCGGATCCCGACGCAGATGGATCGCCGAAAACTCGAGAGCGCTGTCCGCTTCGAGATCCATGATCAGTTCCGCGAGGCGTCCATCACCATCGCGTTCCCGCAGCGCGACGTGCACCTCGACACCCTGAGCCCGATCGAGGTTCGCTTCATGGACAGACCCCCGAACGGAGAGGAAGCCAAGTGAATCGCCGCCGCCCGCCGATCGGTTCCCGACCGGGAACGCTCGCCATCCCCCATGATGCGCCCGAACCGAAGATCGAGGTGATCGGCTACTCGCGCGATGCCGTGCGTGAAGAGGAGATTGACGATCCCTACGATCTTCGTCGCTACGTCGAAGCCGACGAGACCGCCTGGGTCAACGTCCGAGGCTTCGGGAATGAGCAGAAGCTGTGGGAAGTCGCCGAGATCTTCGGTCTGCACGCCCTCACGCTCGAGTCCGCCACCAACATTCCGCAACGTGCCAATGCGGAGTTGAGCGCCGACCACTTGAAGGTGATCGCGCGTCTTCCGGTCGCTCGCTCCGACGGCACCCTCGATACGCCCCAGGTCTGTTTCATCCTGGGCCGAAACTGGCTGGTCACGTTCCAGGACCATCAACTCGGTCTCTTCGATCCGGTGCGGGAACGAGTTCGGGCGGGAATCGGACCCATCCGCGAGCAAGGTCCCGACTACCTGTTCTATGCCCTCCTCGACACCGTGGTCGATCGTTATTTCCCGGTCGCCGAGGACATCGCCAGCCAACTCGACGATGTCGAGGAAGCCATGAACCAGAACCCGGACCCGAACCTCCTGAAGCTGCTGCACCGGTTGCGGCGCGATCTCGTGGCGATCCGGCGCGTCGGGCAACCGCAACTCGAGGCGCTGCGCGGGCTCAACCTGAACCACGAGCCTTTCATCGGCGACGATGCCGCCGTCTATCTGCGGAGCACGGAACAGCATCTGTCGCAGGGCATGGGCATCGTCGAATCGGCGCGCGACCTCGCGACGAACCTGGTGGACCTCTACCTGTCCGCGGTCGGACAGCGAACCAACGATGTCATGATGGTGCTGACGCTGATGGCGAGCATCTTCATCCCGCTCACCTTCATCGCCGGGATCTATGGAATGAACTTCGAGACGATGCCCGAGCTGCGTAGGCCCTGGGGCTACCCAGCAGCACTCGCGGTGATGACCTCGGTCGCGCTGGGAATGATCTTCTGGTTCCGACGCCGGGGCTGGATCGGACGCAAACGCGGCCTTGGAGACCAATGATGGAAGTCCACGAGATCGGCGCCTCGGGTATCGCATGGCGACTCGGAGCGACGCTCTTCTTCGTGCTGCTGAACGGCTTCTTCGTGGCGTCCGAGTTCGCACTCGTGAAGGTGCGTGCGTCACGCATCGACGTGCTCGCTCGGGAGGGAAGTCGGCAAGCCGCCACGGTGCAGCATCTACTTGCGCATCTCGACCGCTATCTGTCGGCCTGTCAGCTCGGGATCACGCTCGCGAGCCTGATCCTCGGCGCGCTCGGCGAACCTGCAGTCTCGGTCCTGATTCTGGCAGGCCTCGCGGGCCTCGGCGTCGAAGTCTCGCCGGATGCAGGTTGGATCCCGATCGTGTCGATCGGCCTCGCGTTCATGGTCATTACATCCCTGCATATGACAGTGGGCGAACAGGCTCCCAAGATGTTTGCCCTAAGGCGCGCAGAAGGGACCGCGATGCGCGTCGCACTCATCCTGCGCGGCTTTACCTTCGTGTTCGGGCCGTTCATCCACGCGATCAACGCGCTCTCCAACTGGATTCTTCGGCTGGCGGGTCTGCCGGCGGACGCCCGGCACGAAGGAACCCACACTTCCGAGGAGATCCGCAGCATTCTCTCTCTCTCGGCCGAGGCGGGTCACATCAGCGAGCGCGCGGTCGAGATCAGCGAGAACGCCCTGCGAACGATGCGGCTCGAGGTCCGGCACATCGTGCTCCCCAGGGTCGAAGTGGACTATCTCACCCTGGAGCACGACGTCAAAACGAACCTGGCCCGTATTCGCGAAGTGGGCCACAGCCGGATGCCGGTCTGCGAGCGCGGGCTCGATTCGATCGTGGGTTTCGTGCACACGCGCGATCTCCTGGAGGCGGTACTAGCTGGCGACGAGCCAGACCTGGCAGCACTCGCCCACGAACCCCTGTTCGTGTCGGATACGATGTCGCTCTCCGATTTCCTCCTGGAGCTGCAAGCCAAGCAGCGGCACTGTGCGGTGGTCGTCGACGAACACGGCACCGCAATGGGACTCGCCTTCCGCGAAGATGCCCTCGAGGAGGTCGTGGGCCCGCTCGGCGACGAATTCGACGAACGATCGCTTCAGATCGTCCGCACCGCGCAGGGAATCGAAGTCAGCGGCCGCCTCCCGCTACCGGAAGTCTGCGACCTGCTGAAGTTCGAGATCCCGCAGGAGGAGGACGAAGGCGAGGAGACGATCGGCGGCCACGTCACGGCGAGGATGGGGCGTCTCGCACGCATCGGCGACATCATCCAGCTCGGCGAGTATCGGGTCGCGGTCATCGCCGTGAAGGGCCACCGCGTCGAACGCCTTCGCTTCAACACAGCATCAGGTGTGACAAGCGAGTCGGAGCCCGAGTAGCAGTCACGCTCCCGGGTCGCCGGGTAGAAGGACGGACGCTTGTGGAAGCCCTCTGGGAAGCGCTTCGATCGGTTCGCGTCGTCGACCTGATCGATATCGGCCTGGTCGCGGGCCTGATCTGGCTCACGATCATTTGGCTCCAGGCCACCCGCGCACGAGCGGCCCTGGCCGGCCTCGCGATCCTGGGCGCCATCTACCTGGTCGCGAACCAGTTCGACCTGCAACTGACCTCGTGGATCCTGCAGGCCTTCTTCGCGACGTCGGTCATCGTCGTGGTCGTCGTCTTCCAGGAGGACATCCGCCGATTCTTTGAGCAGCTCGCCCGAGTCGGCCGCTCCCAACCGCAACGCAACGCGACCGACGCCTTGGACCATCTCGTCCGGGCGGTTGCACGGCTGGCTCACGACCACCACGGCGCTCTCGTGGTCTTCCCCGGCGAAGACTCACTCGACAGACATCTGGATGGCGGAATCGCGCTCGAGGCCAGGCTCAGCGAGCCCTTGTTACTGAGCCTGTTCGATCCGAGTTCGCCAGGCCACGATGGCGCGATCGTGATGGAGGGCGATCGGATCGCTCGGTTCGCCGTGCATCTGCCGCTCTCGACTGACCACGACCAGCTCGGTCAGCGCGGTACCCGACACGCAGCCGCGCTAGGACTGTCCGAGCGCACCGATGCACTTTGTCTCGTCGTGTCTGAAGAGAGGGGCACGGTGTCGGTTGCGCAGGCCGGGCTGCTGCGCACCCTCGAACGACCCGAGCTGGCGTCGGCAGTGCTGCGCGACTTCCTGTTCGAGTCCTCGGGTGCGGGAGACGAGCGCTCGAGCTGGCGCCGGGTCCTCGGGCGTTGGCGCGAGGCGGGTGCCGCCGGCCTCGCAGCCACCCTCTTCTGGGTCCTGGCCGTGCCTGGCGCGAGCCCGGTCGAAGTGGAGCGTGACATCAACGTGAACGTCGTCGATCTTCCCGCACAGTGGGTGCTCGAGGGCGTCGAGCCCTCTCATGTCACCGTCGTTCTCAGTGCACCGCGTCGCGACCTCGTCTTGCTAGGCGAGGACGACGTCGGTGTACAGATCAACGCGGTTCTCGCGGAACTCGGCCGACGCACCTTCGCCGTCGGACCGGAACAGGTTTCGGTGCCTCGTGGTGTGGAGGTGCTGTCGGTGGAACCCGAGAACGTCAAACTCTCGTTAAGACGAGGTTCCCGGAACTGATTCAGTGGAGGGATCTACTGCTTCGGGGACCATCCGGATCGGCAGCGGCGCGGTGGCCTCTCCGGCGTAGAGCGAGCGGTGCGGGAACGGGATCTCGATCCCCTCGGCCGCGAATTCCCGCAACACCCCGGTCACGATCGACGTGCGGAACGCGAGGAAGTTCTCGCGAAGGGTCCAGACGGAGAATTGCAGATTGACGGCCGAGTCGCCGAAGCCGAACACCATCACGATCGGGCGTGGCTCCTCGAGGCAGAGCGGATCGTCATCGGCGAGTCGTTCGAGGACCGCTCGAACGTGCTCGAGATCCTCCTTGTACGCGACACCGATCGGCAGATCGAACCTGCGGATCGCGAAACGCGTCATGTTGGTGACTTCGGACTTGATCACGGTCTCGTTCGGGACGCGTACGAACAGGTTGTCGTAGGTACGGATCTTCACCGAGAGCAGGTCGATCGAGAGCACCTCGCCGGTGGTGCCCGCGATCCGAACCGCATCGCCGATCGAGAACGGACGTTCGGCGAGCAGGAAGAGTCCGCTGACCAGGTTGGAACCCGATGTCTGCGAAGCGAACCCGACGGCTACCGTGAAGACTCCCGCAGCACCCAATAACAAGCTGAGGTCGAAACCAAGCTGGTGCAGTGCCGTCACGGAGAAGATTCCGAGTACGACCCAACTGGCCAGGCGAACGATCAGCGTGGTCTCATGGCGATCCAGCCGGTCTTCGAGCACGGCCGACAGCACGCGCCGCAAGGTCCGCGAAACGACGATGCCGACCAGAAGGAGGGCGAGCGCCCGGAACAGGTCCAGACCGCCGAGCGCATCGAACCAACCGCTCAAGGTGTCGGGGAGTTCCACTCGCAGTCCTCCTCAGAAGAGCCCGGACAGGGCGTGCAGGATTCCCTCGTCGTCTCGCTCGCGACGCGCGTGCGCGATGAGCTTCCCGCCTTCCGCAAAGGTCGGCGCCTCCGCTCCGATATCGACGGAGGCGAGCCCGGCCTCTTCGGTTCTTCGGGTCAACGTGATCGTCGAGGTCCAGATCCGATGATTGCTCGAGCCATAGACATCGAGAAAGGGCACGGGGACCGCGATGCGCTCCACGAGTAGCGGCTGATCCACACGATTGCGCAGCACGATCGGAGTGATCGCGCGATGTGGGGCTCGCACGAGATCGGCCAGCCTCAACCGACATGCGGTCTTCATCGCGTAGGCGGCCTCGCCATCCGTCGTGGAGGCGCCGGTCCAGGTATCGGACAGGACGAAGCTCGGGAACTCCAGGATCGGCTCCGGCGAGTCGAGCCCCAGTTCGACAAACACCGGAGTGCTGACGAAGAGTTGGACGTCTTGCTCCGGAAGCACGGTGAACGGCGACTCGGGTCGCGCCACGACGATGCGTTCCGGTAGGCGAGGTCCCACAAAGATCCGCTCGACGGCAAGCGTCGAGGCGAAACGCTGGGGCTGGAGGTGGTCCGGCACTTCGTCGACGCTCGCGGGGACCGCGCATTCCAGGGAGCCATCGAGGCGTCCGCCGACACCATCCCACCAGGCGCGCCACTCGAGTTCGAGGCGCTGCACCCACAGCACCGATGGCCCGATTCGCCAGCGCCGGACTTCGCCGAGGTCCAGCGCCCAGTCTCCCCACCAGCTCTCGATCGGCGAAGATTCGGTGGTCATCGCGTGGAGACTAGGGGGGTTCGACGGCCCCTCGCCAACCGCGCGCTCCGAGGTAGCGGTTCCTCCACGATGCGTTCGAGGTACGATTCCTCGACTCACCAGCTGGAAACCCATGAATCCATTCGATCGCGTCGTCCTAGGCGTCGACTTTTCGGACGCTTCGCGTGTGGCCTTCGAACACGCTGTAGTTCTCTCCAAGGCACTCGGGGTGCCGTTGCTGTTGGTGCACGCCTGGAATCCGCGGGGCTGGCTGCCCGACTTCGCGGGCGACGACGCGCCGGATTGGCTCGAGGACGTGCGCGGCGGCACCATGGGCGAACTGGACGCATGGGCCCGGTCCGCGGAGAAGCGTGGCGCGGATGCAGACATCGTACTCGAGCGCGGAAGCGCCTCCGAGATCCTGATCGCGCTCAGCCGCAAGGGGACCTTGCTGGTTCTCGGCCGCCGTGGACAGGCGAGCCTCGCGCATGTGTTGCTCGGGAGCGTGAGCGAACGCGTCGTCAGCGCTGCACGCAGTCCCGTCCTGATCGTCCCGAGGCGAGCGGAGGTGGGGCGAACGCCGAGGCGCTTCCTGATCGGCGCGGACCTCTCGGCGAATTCAGCGGCGGCCGCGGTCGCCGCGCGCGACGTTGCCCGTGCGGTCTCGAGCGCACCGACGCTCGTCGTCGCCCACGCCCAGAACGATGAACGCGCACTCTGGCTGGAGCACGGAAGCGAGATCGGACGCGAACGATCGCCGGTCGACGAAGAGCGTCTTCGCCGCTGGGCTCGGAGTCATGTCGGACGGGCGATCACCCTGGAGACCTGCCTGATCAAGGGTCGTGCGGAAGAAGGTCTGGTGAGCGTCGCGCAGGAAAAGAACTGCGACTGGCTGGTGCTCGGCGTGCAGGGGCGCACCGCATTGGCCGCGCTTCTGATCGGGAGCACGACGCGGGAAATCCTCCGTCTTGCCGATCGCCCAGTGCTGGTTGCCCCGGCTACCGACCGGCCTGAACCGCCAGCCGAGAGCTGATCCCGAGCTTCCTGGGAGTGAGTCCGCTCGCATCGCGCAACTCCAGTTTGGGCGGACCTGTTTTCCTCCGGTTCTGTTGGGAAAATCTCCGTCTCCGCCTGTCCCGATGCCAAGACGAGATCCCCAGCGATCGACCCTACAGCGGCCCCGAGAATGGGTGCGGGTTGGCACCTAGCGCACGCGACCCATATCGTCCGTCGGACAGGAGCATCCATCACCATGAAGATTGCAGTCCTCTCTCGCGGGCCGCGCCTCTACAGCACGCGCCGTCTGAAGGAGGCTGCGATCGCGCGGGGCCACGAGGCGAAGGTCCTGAACACGTTGTCCTTCTCCATCGAGGTCGAGCAGGGCCAGCCGAGTCTCTACTACAAGCACCGCAAGCTCAGTGACTATGATGCGGTGATCCCGCGGGTCGGCGCGTCCGTCACGTTCTTCGGCACCGCCGTCGTTCGACAATTCGAGCAGATGGGTGTCTTCTGTGTGAATCCCTCGCACGCCATCTCGGTCTCCCGCGACAAGCTGCGCGCGCTCCAGGTCCTCTCGCGACACCGCGTGGGAATCCCGAAGACATTGTTCGTCCGGCACGCGCGGGAAATCCTGCCGGGGATCGAACGCATGGGCGGCCCCCCGGTCGTCGTGAAGCTGCTCGAAGGGACGCAGGGGATCGGCGTGATCCTGGCGGAGACGACCGGTGTCGCGGAAGCCATCATCGAAACGCTATCCGGTCCCGCAAAGATGAGCGTGCTCCTCCAGCAGTTCGTGAAGGAGAGCAAGGGGCGCGACATCCGCGCGTTCGTGGTCGGCGATCGCGTGGTTGCAGCCATGCGTCGGACGGCGCAAGGCGACGAATTCCGAAGCAACATCCACCGCGGCGGCTCTGCAGACGTCGTCAAACTCGACGCCGAGTACGAACGCACCGCTATCCACGCGGCCCAGATTCTCGGTCTCCGCGTCGCCGGCGTCGACATGCTCGAGGGCGAGAAGGGCCCGATCCTGATGGAGGTGAATTCCTCGCCGGGCCTCGAGGGCATCGAAGCCGCCACGGGGATCGATGTCGCTGGCGAGATCATCCAACTGATCGAGAACGAAGTGCTGTTCCCCGAGATCGACATCCGTCAGCGCCTGACCTTGCAAAGTGGATACGGCGTGATGGAGATTCCGATCGATGAAACCTCGGAGCTCTGCCACAAGACGATCGCGGACTCGAAGCTACGCGACCGGGACGTCCTGGTGCTCACGATCCATCGCGACAGCATCGCCATTCCCAACCCGAAGATGTCGCGCGAAATCCTTCCCGGCGATGTCCTCCTGTGTTTCGGCAAGACCTTGACGCTGCGTGGTCTCGCCCCGAAACCGACGGACAAACGCCGGCGGAAGGCGCGCGTGGAACCGCCGATTCCGACGCCCGATGAGTGAGACCGTCGAGATCGGGGGCGTCGAAATAGCACCCGGCTCCCGCAAAGCCATCCAGATTCCAGTGAGTCGCCGGGCCTCGGGTGCCGAGGTCGGATTGCCCGTGGAGATCGTGAACGGGCGAACGCCGGGCCCCCGTCTGTTCCTCTCGGCAGCCGTGCACGGTGACGAGATCAACGGGGTCGAGATCATCCGCAGGGTGCTGACGCGCCCTGCCCTACGGAGCCTGCGCGGCGCGTTGATCGCGGTTCCGGTCGTGAACGTTTTCGGGTTCGTTTCGCTGAGTCGTTATCTGCCGGATCGTCGCGATCTGAACCGATCGTTCCCGGGATCCGCCACGGGTTCGCTCGCCGCACGCCTCGCAGGAACGTTCATCCGCGAGATCGTCGAGAAAGCGACGCACGGGATCGACCTCCACGCGGGCGCCGTACACCGATCGAACCTGCCGCAGGTGAGAGCCTGCCTCGACGATCCCGAAACCACGCGCCTGGCCCGGGCGTTCGGTGCACCCGTCATCATCAATGCAAACCTTCGCGACGGGTCCCTGCGCCAATCCGTACTCGAAACGGGGGGTGCCGATGTTGCTGTCCGAAGCGGGCGAGGCCCTCCGCTTCGATGAATCCGCCATACGAGCGGGCGAACGTGGAATCCTCTCGGTAATGCGGGTGCTGGGGATGCTGCCCGCTGCGAAGACCCGAGAACTTCCGGAGCCGATGATCGCCCAAGGGAGCCGCTGGGTGCGCTCGCCACGGGGGGGCATCGTCCGGTCGCGTGTCTCATTGGGTGATCGCGTCAAGACGGGCCAAGTCCTTGCCAAGGTCGCAGACCCCCTCGGCTCGGAGGTCTCCGAGGCCGTCGCACCCCATGCCGGTCTCATCATCGGTCGATCCGAGCTGCCGGTAGCGAACGAAGGCGATGCGGTCTTTCACGTCGCCACGTTCGAGCGGCTCGAAGCGGCGGCGACTTCCGTGGAGGAATTCCAGACCGAGCTTGGCTAGGCAACCGACAAGGTTCCGGGATCCGCGACAATCGCAGAGATTCTCGCGGTTCATGACCGCAGCGAGCCTGGTAGACTTTCCTTACGCGGCGTGGCTCGTATCACGCTAAGACTCGGAGGGGATCATGACCACATTGATCTGGCTCTTTGCCAAGCGGAACCTTCGCGAAACGGAAGAGGATGAACGAGCGACTAGCGGTCCCGAACATCGCAAAGCGCGGCGCCTTCGTACGCCCCACCGTTGGATCTCTGGCCTTTGGCGAAAGTCCAGCCCGCCGCGATCCGGGGACTCCGGAACGCGCTGACCGTGCCTACCGTGCTCGCGTCCCGCGTGGCGACCGGCTCGCCTTCCGAGTCACTCTCCTGCTCCTCGTGGCCCGCTTCCTTCCGGGGTCTATGATGAAGGCTCCCGCGAGCGCACTTCGTCCGAGCAACATGCGGAACACCATCCGCTCGCGGTCGACCAGGCTCACCTCGATCTGGCGTTCGACGTCGCCAAGCTGCATCGTTGTCGAAACGAAATAGCGGTAGTCGTAGTGACCGGTACTCGAGCGGACTCGGCTTCGGCGAACGATTCTTGCCTCGACCCGAACGTGGCGTTCCCGCTTCTCCTTGTGGACCACGACGACGAATCGGATGCGTCCTCGCGGGCGAAGCTCGATCTCCTCGACATGAAGGGCGCTCGTCTTCGCGCCGGTGTCTACTTTCGCCTTGAGCCCGCGCACCCCCCACTCGGGCAGATCCACGTATTCGCTCCAGCCGACCACGGTCCTGGGTTCCATGGTCCGGATCTTCGCGTGGGTGGTGATTCTGTCAACGAACTTGGTTTCGGCCCCCTCCTGACGCCGTTCTTCGATTCCAGCGCGGAGCGTAGGCGGGGCAACCACTCGACAGTCTGCGACGGGAACGCGCCGGACGTCATCAAGCGGAACCCAGTTGAAAGGTTGGACGGCCATCGAGTTCACCGGCGACTTCGCCGCCGCAGTCCTGTGCGCAGAACCGAACTGGTCGCGGCGTCGAGGATGGGGCGCTCGGTTTTCCCGCACGTCGTCCAGGACTTGGACAACAGCGATTTTCGATCACGGGTCCCGGCCTCGATGGTGTAGCCGAGCCCGCGAATTGCGTTGCGGGTCGCCTCGACGGCTTCGGATCGAAGCAGCAAGCCCTTGACCATTCTCGCACGAGGCTGCGCGTGGATCGCGCGCCGCGAGGCCACCACAAACCGCGAACTCGATCCTGGCTGCTTCCAGGGCGCGAAATTCGTCTACGAGATCCAGCACGATGGCTGCAACCTAGCGGCCCCGCGCTGGGGGGACTGCTGGGGGGAGTCGGGAACGAACGGACGCGAAATGCCCTGTGTCGAGACCGGCCTAACCCCCTAAGCCCCCTACGATTCTCGCCTTCTCCGCTTTCCGGCTCCGCGCTTCGAACCTGAGGGTCGGGGGTTCGAATCCCTCCCGGCGTGCCACGCAAACCTGTTTCGTTCCGATGGTTTGCGCAGAGTCCTGTCGGTGCCGGCCCTCGACCAACGGCACCTGTGTGGCAACGATGACTGGTTCCCGTCGACAGTGTCGCTTGAGCCTCCCGGACACGAAGTCGAAACGAGCCCCATTTGTCTCGGCGGTCGAAGGTCACGAGGTTGGGACGGCCCCTAGTTGAGCACGAACCCTTCGTAGCCGTTCGCAGCGACCGCGTCACACTTCTGTCGGTAGGCTGGTGACCCTCCCGCGTAGGCCAGGAACGTACGCTTCTTGTCGGGGAGGTTCTGGTTCACGCCCATGAACCACGAGTCAGTCTTCGACAGGAGCGAGAGCGCCGCGATGTCGTAGACGTGCTTGGTCCACTCGTCCTCTGACGCTTTCAGGGGGGCGATTCGCTCGTGGCCCTTGTCGCGCATGTATCGCAGCAGGTCCGTCACCCACTCCACGTTCTGCTCGATGCAGCGAGGGATGTTGCAGAACGTCGCGGCGTTATGCGGACCCACGAGCGTCAAGAGATTCGGGAAGCCCACCGTCTGGATCCCCAGGTAGGTCCGGGGACCGTCGGCCCATTTTTCCTTGAGCGTCCGGCCGCCTTCGCCCCGGAACTCGATGCGGTCGAACGAGCCGGTAATCGCGTCGAAGCCTGTCGCGTAGATGAGGATGTCGAGCTCGTACTCGGCGTTCCCGGTCTTGACACCCTTCGGGATGATCCGCTCGATCGGGACCTCTTTGACATCGACCAGGTGCACGTTCTTCTGGTTGTAGACCTCGTAGTACCGAGTCTCCATGGGCACGCGCCGGGTGCCGAAGCCGTGATCTCTCGGGACCAGCAGCTCCGCGACCTCCGGGTCGTCGACGCGCTCGCGGATCTTTCTGCGCATGAAATCGCTGACGAGATCGTTGGCCCGCTGGTCGATGAGAATGTCGGAGAAGTTGCCGATCCAGATGCCGAAACCGGGTTGCGAATAGAGTTCCTCCCAGAAGGCTTCGCGCTCCTCTGGAGTCACCTCGAGAGCAGAGCGCGGGTCGGAAGCGTGGAGGAATGCCCCGTGAGACTCACGGCACTTCTTGAATATTTCGGGATAGGAATCCTTGATCTCTTTCTGGGTCACTTCGTCGATCGGGCGATTGCCCAGCGGAGCGCAATAATTCGGCGTGCGCTGAAAGACCGTCAGATGAGCGGCCGTCTTGGCGACCTCCTGAATCACCTGGACGCCCGTCGCCCCGGTGCCGATCACGCCTACGCGCTTGCCCGCGAAATCCACGGGTTCATGGGGCCACCGGGCGGTGTGGTGTGACTCGCCCACGAAACTGTCGAGCCCTTCGAAGCGCGGCAACGTAGGCGCCGAGAGTGGGCCGACGGCCGTGATCAAGAACGTCGCGCGGGCTCGTTCGCCGCCCTCGGTCTGGATCTCCCAGAAGTTCCCGTCCTCGTCGAACGTTGCCGTCGCCACGCGGCTGTCGAAGGTGATGTCTCCGCGGAGGTCGAACTTGTCCGCGACAAAGCCCAAGTAGCGCAGGGTCTCCGGCTGCGGGGCGAAGTGTTCGCTCCATTCCCATTCCTGGAGAAGCTCCTCCGAGAAGGAATAGCCGTAGCTGTAACTCTCGGAATCGAATCGCGCGCCGGGATACCGATTCCAGTACCAGGTGCCGCCCACATCACTGCCGCTTTCGAACACCCGGACCGAGAAGCCGAGTTCGCGCAGGCGGTACAGCTGGTACATCCCGGCGATGCCGGCGCCGATGATGATGGCGTCGAGCCGATCCTTGGATCTGTTATCGGAAGTCGACAAACTCTGGCTCCTCGTTCTCTACCCGCGAGATCAATCCAGGGCCGCCAGGAAATCCAGTACCGCACCAGCAAACGCATCGTTGCGATCGCCAGCGACCATGTGACCGGCACCGGAGACATCTGCGACTTCGGAGTGGGGCACGAGCCGAACGAAATCCTGGACGCCCTCGTCGGTAACGAGCTGGCTCTTCGCCCCGCGAACCAGCAAGCAAGGGATTCGCAAGGACCGAGCGGCAGCCCGATGCCTCTCCGGGTCGCGTTTCTTTCCAAGACCGCTCGGGCCGTTCGTTAGGTTCGGATCCCAGTGCCACCGATAGCGCCCGTCCGCAGCCAATCGGAGATTCTTGGCAAGCCCGCTGGGCTCGGCGGGCCGAGGCCGGTGTGGGAGATACCGACTGACCGCGGCGGCAGCTTCCTCGAGGCTCTCAAAACCGTCCGGATAGGCTCGCATGAAGACGAGGATCCGATCGGCTTCCTCCGAATTCATTCCGGGCACGATATCCACCAGTACGAGCGCTCTCGCCACGGCGCGCGAAAGCTCCGCCTGGGCGATCAGGGCTGTGAGCCCGCCCAAGGAAGCGCCGACGATGACCGGAGGCTTCGGCATTGAGCGAACGACCGACGCGATGTCAGAGGCGAACGCATCTTGCGAGTAGTCCGCATCCGAAGCCCACCCACTATCCCCGTGCCCTCGGAGATCGATCGTAATGGCATGCCATCCGGCCAACGCCACACGCCTTGCAGCGGCTCCCCAGGCATACTGGGTCTGGCCCGCACCGTGGAGGAAGAGCACGGAGTCGACACTGGGGTCGCCATAGGTCGTTCCTGCCAGCGCAAGCCCGCCGTCCGCGGCGAATGTGACGGGTATCTGGATCGGAGTGGCTTCTCCCATCGCCACCTCAGGCCGGAACCGATGCGTTGAGCGCGAAGAACAGGTGATCCAGGATCTCACCCGCGCCAGGTTTTCGAAACAAGTTTGCCTCCTTGACGACTCAGAGCAGGCGTAGAACCGATCACGGATCAGGACGGACTAGAACGCCCTTCTCCGGCCTTGCGAAGAGGGCGTCGAACGAGCACAGCGGCCCTCGCCGGCCACTGGCCCGCGTCGGCCGCGAGGGTATAAGCAACCGGAACGACGACGAGGGTCAGAAGCGTCGAAGTGGCGAGGCCTCCGATCACGAGGATGCCCATCGGATTTCGCCACTCGGCGGCGTCCGATGTCGAGATCGCCACAGGGACCATTCCCGCGATCGTCGAGACCGCAGTCATCAGAACAGGACGAAGCCGCGCCGGCCCAGCGTCGCTCATCGCTTCGCGCGCAGATCGACCCTGGACACGGAGTTGGTTGGCGTAGTCAACCAGCAGGATCCCGTTCTTCATCACGAGGCCCATCAACGCGACCAAGCCAATCTGCGCGAAGATGCTCATCGAGGTCCCTGTCAGGCGGAGCGCCACGAAGGCCCCCGCAAACGAGAGCGGGGCCGTCAGCATGATGATGCCTGGCTGGACGAAGCTGTTGAACTGGCTCGCGAGGATCATGTAGAGCGCGAGCAGCGCCAGGAAGAACGCAAAGACCACGGCTTCGGCGGAGTCCTTCATCCGCTCGGTCATTCCCTCGTGCTTGCTCGTCAGCCCAGCTGGCAGCCCGACGGCGGCGGCGATCTCGTCCAGGCGATCTGCCCCGGTGCCGAGTGCGACGCCTTCTGGGTTATTGGCGTAGATCGAGACCTTTCGCGCACGGTTCTCGCGCTCGATCTGCGCCGGCCCGGCGGCCACCTTCAACTCTGCGACGTTGGCCAGATCGATCAGGCGATTCCTCGCCGAACGAATCTGGATGCGGCCAAGTTCGGAAAGGTCATCGCGCTGGGCGGATTCCAGTCGCACGCGAACGTCGTAGCGCTTGCCGCCTTCTTCGAACGTCACTGCGTCCAGGCCTCCGACGAGCGCGCGCACCGTGGTCGCGAGTGACTGGACCGGCACTGCCTGGTCGGCGGCGCGATTGCGATCCACCCGAATCTGGATCTCGGGCTTGCCGAACTCGAAGCTCGACTTTGCATCCACGAAGTGGGGGTCGGCGCGCATTCCCGCCACGATGGAATCGGCCGTCCGCCGAAGAGCGTCGAGGTCCGACCCACGAATTCCGTACTCCATGTTGTAGGAGGTGAAACCGCTGGCCTGGATGAACGACACCTCATTGACGCTGACGAGTTTCGCTCTCGGGACAGCCTTGCCCAGCGCGAGCCTCGCGTGATCCATGATCTCGAGCATCCCGACCGAACGTTCTGCCTTGGGTGTCAGGCCTGCGTACACGTCGATCTCGTGGACGTTGCCCTGGGCCCCGCCACCGATCGAGACGAACACATTGCGAATGTGCTCGACGCCTGCGAGCGCTTCGCTGACCCGGGCAGCCGCCCGTTTGGATTCACCGATTCCGGTCCCGAGCGGCAACTCGACACGTCCCTCGAACTCGCTTCGATCCACCCGACCCGAGAAGGCGAGCGGGACACCACTCGCCATCACCAGTCCAATCCAGACCGATACCGCCGCCACCGCGAGCGTGGTGAAGCGGCGCCGAAGGGCCGCCTCGAGCAGTCGACCGTAGGCGCGCTCGAGGCCCGAGTAGAACCGTTCGAGCGTTTCGAAGATTCGGCCATGCGTCTGTTGCTGGCGAAGCACGCGGGAGCAGAGAGCCGGTGTCAGCGTCACGGCAACCAGCAGCGAGACCGCGACTGCGAACGAGATGGCCAGGCCGTATTCGTAGAAGAAGCGTCCGATCACGCCTTGCATGAACGCGATCGGAATGAAGACGGCGAGCACCGCGGCCGTACCTGCAAGAACCGCGGCTCCGACCCGCTCCGTCCCCGTCGACGCCGCGTGCATCGGATCCTCGCCTTCCTCGATCCGGCTCTGGATGCTCTCGAGAACGACGATGGCGTCGTCGATCAGGAGCCCGATCGAGACCGAGAGCGCCATCAGGGTGAGGATGTTCAGCGTGAAGTCCATGACGTAGAAGAGAAAGAACGTGGAGACGATCGAAGTCGGGATCGCGAGGGAGACGATCAATGTCGTCCGGACGCTCCGGAGGAACACGAGCGTAACGAGCACCGCGAGCACGCCGCCGAGGACGATGTCGACACCGACGTCTCGGGCGGATGCTTCGACGAACCGGGAGACATCCCGCGCCATCACGACTCGAACCCCTGGAGGCGCGCTCTCTTGGATCTCGCTCACGGCGGCTTCGACCCCACGCGCGACCTGGACGGTGTTGCGCCCGGACTGCCGACGCACTTCGAGCGAGACGCCACGAACTCCATTCAGCTCGGCATAGCTCCTCTCGTCTTCGAGACCGTCTTCCACGCGTGCGATGTCGCCCACACGCGTCGGCGCCCCATCTCGAAACGCGACCACGATCGAACGGAATTCCTCGACGGTCTCGACTTCCCCCATGGTTTTTACGGAGAACTCTGTGTCAGCGCCTAACGTCTCCATCCGGCCACCCGGGATCTCGGCGTGCTCGGTTCGGAGCGCACGCACGACGTCGTCCACGGTGAGTCCGTAGGCTCGAAGCTTACGACCGTCTATCCACACCCGGATCTCGCGTTCGCGACCTCCGACGAGCGTTGCAGATCCGACGCCTGGCACACGTTGTACTCGCTCCTTGACGACGTCGTCGGCGAAGCGGCTCAGCTCGCGAATCGGTAGATCGCCAGAGACCATCACGGACAAGATGGGAGCGGCGTCGGGATCGACCTTCTCGACCACTGGTGGCTCGGCGTCCGTCGGCAGATCCGCTCGGGCGCGAGCCACCTTGTCTCGAACATCCTGCGACTTGACGTCCGCGTCTTCCTCCAGCTCAAACTGGAGGAAGACCTGGGAGACGCCTTCGGAGCTGATCGATCGGAGTTCTTCGAGGCCGGAGATCGTGCTCAGGTGGTCCTCGAGCACGTCGCTGATTTCGGTCTCGATCGTTTCTGGTGTTGCGCCCTCTAGCAGCGTCGTCACCGCCATATACGGCATCTCGATCTTGGGAAAGAGATCGACACCGAGGCGACCGACCGAGATCAACCCGAGCGCGACGAGCGCGCCCGTGAGCATCACCGCAAAGACGGGACGCCGGATCGAGAAGTCAGCGATCCGCATGGGCGACTTCCACTGCCACGATGTCGCCTTCGGAAATCGTGTTCAGCTTCGGCCCCACGAGGGCGCGCGCCCCGGGCGCGAGACCGCTGACGACCTCCACACGCGTAGCGTCGAGTTCCCGCACCACCACCGCGCGGCGAACCGCCTCGCCCTGTTCCTCGACGAAGACGTAACGTGCGCTCTCACCACCGAGAAGCGCGGCTCGCTCGAGCACCACGACTTCTCGAGCGTCGGGGAACAACTCCACCTCGGCGAAGAGACCCGGCTTGATCTCGTAGTCCGAGTTTTCCAGCGGGACACGCACCTCGAAAGCCCGAGATTCCGGATCTACGAAATCGTTGAGGATCCTGACCTCAGATTCGTAGTCGCGGTTCATGCCATCGACCCGAACACGAGCGGGAGTGCCCAGATGAATGAGCGACAGGTAGACCTCGGGAACCTGGACGATGGCTCCGACCCAATCGATCTTCATGAGCTGCACGACCGGTGACCCGCTCAGCATGGTGCTCATCATCGTGCCTTCGTGGACATGCCGTTTCGTGATCACCGCGCGATACGGTGCGCGAACTGTGGTGTCCGCCAGATCCTGCCGCGCTTGCGCCAGCGCGGCGGTGGCACGGTCCCGGCGCGCGGCGGCCACTTCGAGTGCCGTTTGTACCTCGTCGAGCCGCTGGTCGGACGCGGCACCCTCCACGTGGAGCTGCCGAATGCGTTCGAACTCGCGTTGACTCCGCTCAGCTTCTGCGGCGGTTAGCCGCGTCTCCGATTGCGCCTCGCGGACCCGGATTTCATACGCCGCAGCGCGAGTCCGAAAGAGCGCCTCCCCTTCCTCCACCCGGTCTCCAACTTCGACGTAGATGGCGTCGATGATTCCATTCATGCGCGGACCGATGTCTGTCATCTTGTGTGGAGCGATCGTGCCGGTACCAAAAACCGGCTGCGCGACTTCCTCGAGGGCGACCACGGTAACGCCCACGGAAATGGGCTCCGCCGGAGCGAGATCTTCCAGGACGCCATCGTCCACCGAGCACCCGAGAACAAGGAGCGCAGCCAGCACGAACCATGCGCGCACGCTCACCTATCCTCGAGAAGCTGTTCGAAGATCGCCCGCACCTTGGGCGCCGCCTCGGACAGAGGCTGGTCGCCCGGATTTTCGATCCATCGAGACGCGGCCGTCGTGACGGTGCCGATGATCGAGAACGCGAGCGTCTCGGGATCGAGACCGCGAAGCCCACCGTCCCGTTCGAGTCCTCTCGTGATCTGGACCGCCCACATCGAGAAAGCCATGAAAAGCTCGGCGACTCCATCGCCTAACGTCTGTCTCACCCGCCAAGGAAGACCGTGGGTCGCGCGGGAGTAGATCCGGAGCAGGTCCTCGTTCTCTTCGAAGCACTCGAAGAGCGAGTCGATGATGGCGAGGAGTTGGTCCCTGGGGTCATCCAGCGTCTCCACCTGGCCCTGCACGCGATCCCGGACGGTCGCCGCGGCCTCCTGGATGACCGCTTCGTAGAGCTCCTCTTTGCCCTTGAAGAGCCCGTAGACCGAGTTGAGCGACAGTTCGGCTGCAGCTGCGATCTCGGCGACCTGAGCCCCCTGAAATCCCTTCTCCGCGAAAATCGATGCAGCCGCGGCGATCACATCGGCGCGACGCATCGAAAGCTCACGCTCGCGCCTGCCCTCCCGAGCCGACTGAGAACGCGCTGTCATCGGGAGAGGATTCTCGATTCCACGGAAGAGAATATAGCCTTCATTATCTTACGGTAAAGTCCACATATCTGTTGATTTTATGGACGGCAGGAGTAGCCTCGAACCATCGTGCAGTCCGCTGCCCCTCCTCGCCGTCGCCGCCGGGACTTCGACCAGACTCGTGGCCGAATCCTTGCCGCGGCCCGAAGCCTCGTCGCCGAACGCGGCCCGGAGTCGCTGTCCATCTCGGAAGTCGCCAGGCGTGCGGAAATTGATCGGACCACGGCCTACAAGCATTTCCGGACGCGAGATTCGCTCGTCGGAGCCGTGATGGGGTCTCTCGCAGACGAGATCGGCCAGATGCTCGAGCAGCCCATGGCCTTCGGCGACCTGATCGACCACATGGCTCGATTCTTCATCGAGCACCCGGAGATTGGGCGCCTCACCCTTCACCACCTCCTCGCAGAAAACCCTTTCCCGATCGCCGGCTGGAAGCGGTTCGTGGGTCAACTCGAACGATTGGCACGAAGTTCGCGGAGCGAGGAGGGCATCGACGCAGAGGCACTCGGGCACATCCTCATGGCCATCGCCGTGCTCTGGCCGATCCAGTTGCGCGCACTCGAAGGCGACATCGACCCAACCGATGCCGCTGAGCGATTGGCCCGTGAGATCAAGCGCCTGTTGCTCTTTGGAGTGTTGCGTCCCGAAAGCTGGCCGGACCTTGTCGATTCGTTAGGCGTGGAGCGTTCCGAGTGATCGAATGGAAGTGCGTTGCGGAAGGAGCCGACGGGCTTCGCATCTACCGAGTGGATGCAGAGTCGGGGAACGTCTCGATGGGCGGCGGCAGTGGTCGCGCCGGGCCGCTCGACCTGGTCTTCCAGCAGTACCCGACGAAGACGACGCGCTATCTGTCGGAAAAATTCCAGGCAGGCGGGTCGCCGGTCGGCGGCAGTTCGTTCTCGGTCGCTTGCCACGTCGTCTCGCTTCCGGATCTCATCTTCGTCGTCGATTCGACCTACCGGACCACGGCGGGAGAGATCTTCCCCGGGACGCTCGATGAGATTGCCGCCAGCGAAGGTCGGCGCCTCACCGATCGACCGATCCAGGTTCTCTACACGCACGCGCATTTCGACCACGCCGGTGGACACCAGGCCGTGGAAGCGATGTCCGGCGATGTCGAGATCCTCACCCATCCGTACACGGCGCAACTCTTCCCGATCGTTAGCCAACGGGAGTCCTTCTTCCGGATCAAGGAAACCTTCTTTCGCGATTGCGAGATCTGTGTTTCGATCTCGAGCGTGACGGACGAGATCCGCGCGACCTACGCGCGCATCGTCGAGTCAACGGGTGCAGACATGAGCCAGGCACCCTGGGGCTCCGTCGACGATGAACCCATGCGGGTCGACCTTGTCCCGTTGGCCGATGAGGCCTCCGAGCTCTTGTGTGGCAACGGGCGCTTGGAGATCCTTCGGTTCGACGGACATATCCCAGGCCACCTGTGTGTGTGCGTCGACGGCGCCCATTTCATCACGGGCGACATGTGGCTGCCCGCAACGACGTCGCTGGTGACGCCCTCCTTCGTGGGGCCGTTCGCCGAGGTTCCGGAGGATTGCTTCGGCGTGCTCCGTTACATCGAGTCGGACCTTCGACTCCTCGACATGCCCGTCGACGACTGCATGGCCTACCCCAGTCACGAGGTCATCTATCGCAATCCGAAGCGGATGGCGATGCGAGACCTGGAGATCCTCACGTCCCGAATCGATCTCCTCTACGAGGTGCTCGAAGAACACCAGCGGAAACCGATGCGGGTCCTCGACCTGGCTTGGGGAGGTCGGTCCCATCGGCCGCTCTGGAAGGTTGAGGGCAGTGTCTTCCGACTCGTAGTAGCCCACGACGAGGCGGCCTCCTTCGTGCGCGACCTCGTCGAGTTCGAGGACCTGCGCGAGGTCGAACCCGAACGGTATGTCTGGACGGGACAGAGCGACTTCCGTGATCGCGTCACAAGTCATCTTCACGAACAACGTCAGGCTCACGGACATCTCGAGTTCGTGAGCAGAGGAGCCATCAATTGACCGAGCCCCTATACGATCCCTTGTCGCCCGATGTCAGTCGCAATCCGTACCCGCATTACGAAGCGCTGCGCCGCGAAGCACCCGTCTATCGGGTCCCGAACTCCGGGTTCTACGCGGTCTCTCGATATGACGATGTCGCTCGCGTCCTGAAGGACCCGGAGCAATTCTCCTCGAACGCCATGCGCATGATGATGATGAGCAGCATGGCCGGCGGGATCCAGAACATACCGAAAGACATCGAGGAGATCCGCGAGCAGCGCCAACAGATCGCAGAGCAGCTGTCGTTTGATCCCGCCATGTTTCTCTCGGCGCAGTCCGTGATCTCTTCGGATCCGCCCAAGCACGGGCCGATGCGCAGCATCGTGAATCGCGGGTTCACGCCGAGGAAGATCTCGGCCCTCGAGCCGCGTGTGCGCGAGATCGCACGCACACTGCTGGACGAAGCACTGACCGGCGACTCCTTCGACCTGGTCGGGGACTACTCGATCCCGCTTCCGGTCCAGGTGATCGCAGAATTGCTAGGCGTCGAGCCCGAGCGAAAAAGCGACTTCAAACGCTGGTCCGACACGGTCGTCTCCGGCGCCTCTGGCAGCGCCGCGGGACCCGCGGAGATGATCGCGACCTTCGGCGAGTTCACGGAGTACTTCAACGAGATCATGGAGCGCCGGCGCGTCGAGCCGGCCGACGATCTCATCAGCACGCTCGTCCGGGCCGAGGAAGGCGACACGCTGACGCCGGTCGAGGTCGTGATGTTCGCGGTGCTCCTGCTCGTCGCGGGCAACGAGACGACCACCAACCTGATCGGGAATGGCACGATGGCACTGCTCGAACACCCTGATCAGTACGAGAAGGTCCAAGCTGATCCGAGCTTGATTCCGGGGTTCGTCGAGGAAGCATTGCGCTACGACTCGCCGGTCCAGGTGCTCTTCCGCCAGGCCGCGTCGGATGTCGAGCTTGCAGGAACGACGATTCCCAAGGGCTCGGTCGTGCTGCCGATCTTCGCTTCGGCGAACCGCGACGACGCCCAGTTCGCGGAGGCCGCTCGTTTCTATGTGAGTCGCAACACGGCGGGCCACCTCGCCTTCGGCTTCGGCATCCACTTCTGCCTCGGCGCCTCGCTCGCACGACTCGAGGCCCGTGTTGCATTCGAAGAACTACTGAGCCGCACAGCACAGCTCGAACGCTCGGACCAGGAAGTCGACCACATTGACTCGTTCCTGTTGCGCGGGCCGAAGCGTCTCCCGCTGCGGTTCGAGTCCGCCTGGTCGAACGAAGGAGCCAACCATGGCCGCAACTGAACCCGCGACGACCGACCCGTACCTGAGCGACGAATTCATCGAAGATCCCGTCGCCGTGATTTTGCGGATGCGCACGGAAGACCCGGTCCACCTGATTCCGGGGATCAACGCATGGATGGTCACGGAATGGAAGGATGTGCGCGAGCTGTTCACGCATCCTTCGACCACGAACGACCGTAGGGCCTACGAAAACTACACGCTTCCAGCCGAGGGAGCCGTCCAGCGGTGGTTCGCCGACAACAGTCTCTTTGCCGTCGAACCCGAACGTCACGCGCGCATGCGAAAGCTCGTTTCCGCTGCGCTGACACCGCGTGCCGTGGCGCGCCAGGAAGGCCAGGTGCGCGACGTCGTCGAGCGGTTCGCGGTCAAACTTCGTGGCCGGCAGGGCGTCGTCGACCTGATGGCCGAGTTCTGCGAACCCATCCCGAATACCGTGATCGGACGCATCGCTGGCGTCCCACAGAAGGGCGAAGACGAGCTCCGCTGGCGTGAGCTGGGCCGCGCTTCGGTGCGCGGGATCAGTCCGTTTCTCACGCCGGAGGAACGCAAGAAGTCGGAAGACGCGATCGCCGAGATCTGTGACTGGATCCGGGGACTCACTCTCGAACGGCGGAAGAATCCGCAGGGCGATCTTCTGTCAGACCTCGTAGGCGCAACCGACGAAGGTGATCAGATGACCACGGACGAGATCGTCCTGATCGTCGCAGCACTCGTCGCTGCTGGCACCGAGACAACGACGATCGCGAGTAGCCGCGGCATCCGTGCCCTGCTCCAGCACCCGGACCAGATGGCTCTGCTTCGGGAGGACCCGAGCCTCCTACCCAACGCCGTCGATGAACTGCTTCGCTTCGACTTCGGATCCGTTGGCCTGCCCCGCTATGCCGAATCCGATTTCGAGTTTCGCGGCAAGCAGGTCAGGAAGGGTCAGCTGCTGATGCTGAACATGATGGGCGCCCACCGCGACCCGTCGGTGTTCCCAGATCCTGACCGCCTCGACGTCACGCGTGACACCAAGGCGCTGACCATCTTCGGCCATGGACCGCACTTCTGCCTCGGCGCCAACCTGGCCCGCCAGGAGCTGCGCTGCATGTACGAGGCGACGCTCGACTACCTGCCGCGGGGTGCCCACCTGCTCGAGGACGAGATCCGCTGGCGCCGCATCGCCATGTTCTCGGCGCTCGAATCCCTACCCATCGATTTCGGGTGACATCGAAGAAAGCACACCGTCAAAAACAGACTCCACCGATCCGCGCACGCTCGGTCACGAAGGGAGCGTTCATGTCCAGTCCGCTTTTCCGGATCCTCGTCCTAATCGCGTCACTACCGTTTGCCGCTGCCTGCCAGACGCCACAGCTCGCTCCGGTGAGTGAGGCATCGCCAGCCTCTCTCGCCGTCGCAGACATCGACGACGACTTCGAGGAAGCATCTGGGATCCCCGACCTCACGGGCCAATGGACTGCCCGCCTCCGCTCCATCTACCAAGGCATCGGACCGCTTGGGCTCGGACAATCCGAAGGCGCTGACATCGACTATCTGCGCCTTGTTATTGACGTCGAGATTCAGGACAAGAGGGTGTTCTACGGCACGATCCGGAGTTCGGCAGCCGGCACCGAGAACGCGCCCGCTCAAGAGATCTTCGGCGCGATCCACTCGAGCGGTGAAATGGCGGTCTACGTCACGCGCGCTGGCCGCGGGATCATGTACATCAACTCCCCCGACGAGATCGAAGTCTGCGGAGGGCGCGGGGACGAAGGCGTAATGCTCGCCTTCTGCGGGCCACTTCACCGTTCAGAAACGGCGGAGTAGACAGATTACTCCTAGCTCCGATTCTCATACACGAGCTTCGAGGTGGCGTACGCCCGCCATCTGCGGGGTTGCGGTCGCATCGGGTGCGGCCGCACTGCTATTCGAGACGCTCTGGTATCGAGTGGCCGGGCTCTCGCTCGGCAACGGCCTGTGGGCGAGCACCATCGTGCTCTCTGCTTTCATGACGGGGATGGCGCTCGGCAACGGCCTTGCCGCGAGGTTCGGGGACAGGAGCACCAATCCACTACGCCTGTACGCACTTCTCGAAGTCTGCATCGGCCTCGCCGCGGCCGCGGCCGTGGTTCTGCTGCCACTTTCGGGAACGGCGCTTGCGTCCCTCTTCCAAGAGCTTCGCCCCACACCATGGGCTCTCCAAGGTGCACGCTTCGCCATCGCTTTCGGCTGGATGGTGCTGCCTGCGATGGGGATGGGCGCCACATTGCCGATACTGGTCAGAGCGCTCGCGCGAGCGCGGCACCGCTTCGGACCTGCGGTGGGCATGGCCTACGGGTGGAACACGCTCGGTGCGGTCGGCGGCGCGCTGCTGGGCGAGGCGCTCCTGGTCGAAGCCTTCGGGCTCCGAGGTACCGCGTTCGCGGCCGCAGCTCTGAACGGCCTAGCCGCGCTGGCAGCACTCTTGCTCTCGCACGTCCTCCCGCTCGAAGATCCGGAAGCGGCGGAACCAGACGAACCGAGCTGTCAGCCCGCTCTCCACAACGCCCGTCAGTGGCTCACTGCTGCGTTCATCGCGGGCGCAATCTTCCTGGCGCTCGAGATCGTCTGGTTCCGTTTCCTCTGGCTCTTTGTCTATGGAACGAGCTTCCTCTTCGCGACGATGCTCGCGGTCGTGCTGGCTGGTATTTCCCTTGGCGGCCTGCTGATCGGAAGGTGGCTCACACACGAGGAACGGGCTGCTTCCCTCGCTCCATTCCTGGCACTCGGCGCCGGCGTGCTCGTTCTAGCGAGCTACACGGGCTTCGTCTCCTGGTTCGAGAGTTCCGCGGGGCTTTCGACCTCGAGCCCGGGAACCATCGTAGACGGTGCAGCGCTGGCCCTCCTCGCCGCTCCGATCATGTTCCCGACCGCGGTCGCATCTGGAGCGTTGTTGCCAACGCTTGCAACCGGGGCCCGGGCGGAGCTCGGTGGTCAGGCGCGAACCGTCGGGTGGGTCACACTGGCAAACACGCTAGGAGCCGCGGTCGGTTCGGTGCTTGGCGGCGTGCTCCTGCTACCCCTCCTCGGCGTCGAGCGGTCGCTCGCCCTCTTGGCAGCCAGCTACTGGATCCTCGCGATCCTCATCAGCACCTCCCCCCGCGAGCGATTTCGGTCAGCGGCGATCGGATTCGCAGCGTCCGGAGCGGCGTTCGCGCTCTTCCCCACCGGTGCGATGCACAGCACCATCGTGCCGTACCGAGTGGGCGCCTTCCTCGACGGCAACAGCGAGCTTGTCGATGTGCAGGAGGGCTTACTCGAGACCATCGCATTCGTTCGCACCCGCCAGTTCGGCGAGACTCGTCATTGGCGACTGCTCACCAACGGCTACACGATGTCGAGCACCATGACGGGGTCGCGACGCTACATGAAGGCGTTCGTCTACCTGCCAGTCGCAATCCACCCGGCGCCGCGCAACGCACTACTGATCAGCTACGGCCTGGGCCAGACCGCCCGAGCCCTTGCCGACACGCGCGAACTCGAGCGAATCGATGTCGTCGACATCTCCCCGGACATCGTGCGTACAAGCGAACGAGTGTTCGAGAACCCAGAAGACAACCCGCTGACCGATCCCCGAGTGCACACCTTTCTCGAGGACGGCCGCTTCTTCCTTCAGACCGCCGGACGGCGTTATGACCTCATCACGGCCGAGCCTCCACCCCCGAAGGTGGACGGTGTCGTGAACCTCTACACGCGAGAACACTTCACACTTGTCCACGACACGCTTACGGAGAGTGGCATCGCGACCTACTGGCTTCCTGTCCACGACCTCCACGAGGAGGACGCAAAGGCAATCCTCGCGGCGTTCTGCAGTGTCTTCGATGACTGCACGCTGTGGAGCGGCGCCGCGCTCGACTGGATGATGATGGGCAGCCGAAGCGGCATGGAACCAGTCGAGGCGGCGCATTTCCGACGACAATGGACCGACTCGCGGCTGGCTGCGGAGCTGAAGGCAGTGGGGCTCGAGCGGCCGGAGCAGCTCGGATCCACGTTCCTGGCGGACCGCGAAGAGATCGCTGCATACGTTGCAGGAACTCCCCCGCTGCTCGACGACTTCCCGCTGCGTCTCTCGGATCGTCCCGTCGTCGGTACGGCAGCCCAACACGTGCCGGGCTACCGAGCCTTGATGGATCCTGCCCGGGCGCGACGCACCTTCGAACGGAGCGACTTTATCCGTCGCGTGTTCCCGCCCGCCTTGCGCGAGCGGACCCTTGCGTCCTTCCGTTGGCAGCGGTGGACCAACGCACTCCTGGCGGATGACTGGGGCGACACGCCCGGCTATCCCGACATCCACGACGTCCTCACGCGAACGTCGCTGGAGACGTTGCCGCTCTGGATGCTTGGGAGCAGTGTCGAGGAGCAACGCATCCTCGATCGCCATCCTTCGCTTCAGAGCGCTGCCGCGCTCGACGCTCGGGCAATCGGCGCATTGGCCGCGCGTCGTCCGAGGGATGCGGCCATGACCTTCGCGCGGGTGCGTGATCTCGCGGGAGATGACCAACTCCTTCGCCTCCTGTCCCTGGAGCTCTACTCGCTTTGCTCAGCAGGGGACATTCCGGCTGCGAGCAAGATTGCGCGCGAGCTGGTCCAGGTGTCCGCCGCTCACAGAGCCGCGGATGGGCGATGGCGATGGTTTGAACAGACGTTCGGGCTGCCGGACCCGCGGCACGCGAATCGGGCGCGGTAATCGGATCCGCTCTCGCCCCGGTTGCGAGCAAGCCACTCGTACTCGGTCCGACGGCTCATGCCCGCCGCCTCGGCCGCTTCCCCTACAGACCTGCCTTGCTCTCTAATCCGGTCGGGTACGCCGACTGAGCCGAACGAGCGACGTAGGCCGTGGAGCCGCATCGATGTAGCGGTTGGCCGCCACCATCAGACTCCGAGGGCTATGCAGTCGTCGGAACTCGTTTCCGGGAACGGCGAATCGTCGCCCGATCGACTGCTCCCTCCGCGACGACCAGGTCCGCACCCCCGCCGTGTAGCAGAGTTGTAGCAATGAGGACGAACTTTGACGGATGTCCACGTACGTCCGCGGAATCCGGACCGTCCCGTAACCCCTCGTCCGCGAACGACGATATACGTCCACGGACGTCAGCGGAATTTTCCGGTCGAAGGCTTCGAACCTGAGGGTCGGGGGTTCGAATCCCTCCCGGCGTGCCAACTTCCCATATGAGTCTGCGTACTTCCGGACTCAACGAACTCGGCAGCAGCGTCACTGTGGGGAGTGCGGGGGGAGTTCGGCGGTCTAGGAAGTCCGCCGGAACGAGATATGCGTGACCAAGCACGACCTACGCCCGCCGTCGGCGCGACCCTCAGTTGTGGATCCTGGTGCGCGCCGCGGAGGCCACTGCGCACGTCTTAACCCTGGCGGATCATGAAGGCACGAGGTCCACGACCGACGCGCCAGATCTGGCGTGCGCGAGACGGGCAAGGCGCGTGTCGTCGGCGAGATGGCGGGGCCGCACGACCGCTCCGCGGAGCACCCCTTCCTCGCGCAGTTGGTGAACCGACGGAAGGTGAGCGAGGCCGTACTTCCCGAGGAGCAAAACCTCGAAGTCGCCGCCTTCGCGCAGGTAGCCCAGCAGCTCCGATAGCCCGCGGAGGTAGACGGCATCCTTGGTCAGGCCTCCGCCTCGAAGGACCCGCATCGAGATGAGGAAGGCGGCATGCGGCGGAAACGCGAGCACTTCGTGAAGGGTTCGAAAGATGTCGACAAAACCGGCGCCGTCGATCATCTGGTGAACCGCCACCACCCGCGCGGCGAGTTGTCGGACGCGCTCCGCTTCGAGCCCGCCGACCAGGAACTCCGCGAAGGACGCCAGGCCCTCCTGGAGTTCGTCGTAGCCAGCAAGCCCCGACGACAACAACTGGATCGGCTGCACGCTGCCGTTGACATAGGTGAGGATGTGCGTGCCGATCTCGTGGGCGAGGAGCGCTTCGCATCGGCGTCTCGGAATCCGCGCGGCCGCCCCGATCCGGAGGCGCCCGTGCGAGACCAGCAGTCCTGAACCGTTCGGGTCGATGTCGACACCAGAACGGAATTCGGGACAGTGCGCCCGGTAGTACGCCAACTCCTGCTCTGCGATCTTCGCGAATGCATCGGCAGTCACGAGGTCGTCTGGCAGAGTGTCGGATCGCGGCGGAACGCGTTCGAGCACGTCTTCGGCGGTGCGGAGCAGTGACGAATCGGCGCCACCGAACACCTCGATGCTTCCCTCCAGGAATCCGGGTGTGTGCCGCGCTTCGAGCATGCGAAGTTTGCGATGCGACTGGTCGCGGTGCTCTTCGAAGACCCGCCGGAGGCTGGGGTGCTCGACCGCGGAAACGGGAATCGCCTCCAGCGTCTCGATCACTTGGGCGGGCTCGATGTCTAGCGGTGGCACGACGAACCGCGGTTCGCGGGCGAAGGTCGATCGTTCGAAGTCGCTCCACGCTTGCTCGGTATTCGTCGGCGTGACGAGTCGGAGAAAGCCGATCGAGCGATCCAGCCGCACCAGCTCGGCGTCGACCTTTCGAACGATGGCCGGAAGGTCGATCATTCCGCGCTCTTGGCGAACACGAAGTCGACGACATCGCCCGCGATGTCCTGCCCGACGAGTTCCTGTGTGCTGCGAAATTGCGGCGACACGTTGCACTCGATCACGAAGTGGCGTCCGCGCGATTCGACGATGTCGATGCCGCAGAAATCGCACCGGAAGATTTCGGCTGCTCGGATGGCGTCGCGAATGATCTCGGGTGAGAGCGCCACCGGCGAGTCGACCTTGACCGCGAGCCGCACGCCATCCGTTTCTTCGTGTACGCGTATCCGCCGCGAGACGGTCGCGACCACTCGGGAACCGAGGATCAGGATCCGGTAGTCGGCGTCGAGTTCCGCGTACTCCTGGAGGATGCAATCCTCTGCCGTTTCGCTTCGAAGTCGGGCTTGGAGTTCGTCGGAGGAGCGCACCAGGAACGTGCCTCTTCCACCGCTCGCGATCCGTCGCTTCAGGACGACCGGATACCGACCCTCGTGGTCCAACGTCGCAGGCCAGGACGCCAACGTCGGCACCTTGCCCTCCAGCGCGTTGAACTGGAAACCCTTGTCCTCATGATCGGGAAGTTGGCGCAGTGTCCGCGCATCGAGGACAGAGGCGGGCGACAGAGCCGCGAGCAGCCGCTGCTGGGTTTCCTGGTGACGAGCACCCTTTCGCCAGGGGTCGCGCAGGATGGCTCGTGTGCCGGCCGCGATCCAGGCGGGACCGATCGGTTGGGAAGCCGCCACGTCGTACGACAGCTCCGTGACGGAGAGATCCCTCGCGCGACCGGCTGCCGCCAGAAGCCCCGCCGACTTGTCGCCGGCAACCGAGGCCACCAGTAGACTTACCGCCATTGGTTCGAGACCATCGAACAGAGGATAGAGTTCTCGCCTGGTACCGCAGCGAGTTTCGCTGCGGCGTCCCAGAAGGGTCGAGACGCCTCGTTGCAACGGCCAACACCCGAAGGCCCTGCGCGGAGTAGCGGATGAGCACGGAAGGTTCCGGTGCGTCCAGTGCGGGTGGGGACGGATTCCACAACGAGGACGCCTTCCTCGTCGAAGAGGGCCTCGGTCTCTACGTCGTCTGCGATGGCGCCAGTGAAAGCCCGGCCGGGGAGCTTGCGGCTCGGATCGCGCGGGATGCCGTCGCTGCATCCGTTCGGAATTCCGAGCACGAACTCGACGTCCGGCATGCCCGCGTGGCGCGATTCGTGGTGGAGAAGGCCATGGGCATGGCGATCCGCGAGCTCACCTCGGCGGAGCAGACCGACCCGGCGCTCCGCGGGCTCTCGACGACACTCACCCTGCTCCTGGCACATCGCGACACAGGAATCATCGGTCATCGCGGCGACAGCCGCGCGTACTTGATCCGCAACGCACGATCGCGGCAGCTGACCGTCGATCACGAGCTCACCGAGGCCCTGGAGAACGTGGGCAAGACGGCAGAGGAGTTCGACGTGTTTACAGTCGAACTGGTGCCGGGAGATACAATCGTCCTGTGTACGGACGGCGCAGAACAGACCGTCGACGATGCGACCATTGCGAGGACTGCGGCCAGCTTGTCACCACGCATCCTGGCGAGCCGGATCGTGAGCGCCGCACGTCGACTCGACCCCGCACTCGACGCCACCGCCGTGGTCGTGCGCGTTCGAGGAGAACGGGAACGGGGGTGGCTCGAAATCTCGGAAGAGACGAAGGGTACATCCTTCGGCCATACGCTCGAACGGGGCGATCGGTGAGGGGTCCCACGCAGCGCTCGCGTAGGTGCTGGTACAGCGTCCTGCTACTCGGGGTGGCCCTCCATGCCGTCCCGTCGTTCGCCGAGGAGGCGGGTCTCGAGCCGATCGCACTGCCCGCGCGACCGATTCCCATCGCGACGCCCGATATCGCGGATCGCGGCGATTCGCTCGCGCGCGAACTCCGACAGATGCGCGAGAAACTCGCGCCAGCCCAGGAGGTCGAAGCAATCGCTGCCACCCTCGAGGTGCGTGCAGAGACGCTCGCACAACGGCGAGACGATGCGATCGACACACTGACAACCTCGCCGACGCTCGCGAGGTTGGGCGAACTGGAACGGGAATGGTCGCGTCTCGAAGTCGAGCTCGCGGGCTGGCGCAGATCACTCACGAAGCGGGCTGCCTCCCTCGAAGCCGATGTCTCGGAGCTGCGGGACACGCAGTCGATCTGGACGGCTACGCTAGAGGGTGCGGCGGCGGGGGCCGCGCCGCCCGAAGTCCAGGAAGCGGTGCGCCGCGCGCTTGCAGACATCAAAACTGTCAGAAGGGCCGCGTCCGAGCGGCGCAGTGAAGTTCTCGCGCTCCAGAATCGGATTTCACAGCGGGAACTGCTGATTGCCGAGACCCTCGCAGCTGTTCAGGCCGCTCGGGTGAATCTTCGGAGCCGCCTGCTCGAGCCGGACGACGTGCCCATCTGGTCCGCACTCGCCGCTGACGAGACAGCCACCGGCGAGCGCATCATCGAGGCCTTCGAGGCGAGCTGGGCGACGATCCAGGATTTCCTCCTCCAGCGCCGTGGGCGCCTCGTCGCATTTGCTGCCGTCTTCCTGGCAGCGTGGCTTGCGGCCCTTGGGCTGAAGCGCAGCGTCGCTGGCAGGCGTGCGGCGGGGGGTGAGATCGAGGACTCGTCGAGGGTCTTCCGCAGGCCGATCGCACTTGCATTGCTCTCCTCGCTGCTCAGCGTGTTCTGGCTCTTTCCGTTTGCGCCCGAGGCGCTCCTCGACATCGTCGGACTGTTGCTGCTCATCCCGATGCTCCGGTTGCTGCCGAAGCTCATGCATCCGGGCTTCCGTCCCATTCTCTACGGGCTCGCCGGGTTCTACCTGCTGGATCGCCTCCGCGACGTCTTCGAGCGCGCGCCCTTGGAGTCGCGAGTCGTGCTTGCGCTCGAGTGCTTGGGCGCCGTGATCTTCTGCCTCGCGCTACTCCGCCCCGCACGCCTGGCGAAAATTCCTGACCCGGAGCGGTTCCCCAGCTGGCCTGGACGCGTCGTCCAAATCGGATTGGTGGGCTTCACTGCAGCCTTCGCCGCGAACCTTCTCGGCTACGTTTCGCTGGCCGGCGTGCTAGGCGACGGACTGCTCACGAGCATCTATGTCGCCGTCGGGCTCTACGGCGCGGCTCGTGTCTTCGGCGTCGTCCTCGATGTCACGACCAAGACGGCATGGGCCCAGCAGATCAATTTCCTGCGGGTTCGCCGCGTGCAGGCAGTCAAACGGGTCCGGTCGGCATTCTCAGTGGCCGCGTTCGTGCTCTGGCTCTATTGGAGTCTGGCGGCCTTCGCCGTCAGGGATACGGTGCTCGGTGGACTCTCTTCCGCCCTGACCTCACCTCTCGCGATGGGGACGGTTTCCATTTCATTAGGCGATGTCCTCGGTTTTGGGCTGACCATCGCCGTGGCGATCTTTCTGGCGCGATTCATTCGCTTCGTCTTGATGGAGGACTTCTTCCCCCGCGTCCGCACCGGCCGCGGTATCCCCCATGCGGTGAGCGCAACGGTTCAGTACGCGATTCTATTCGGCGGCTTCCTGCTGGCGATGGCGGCCGCGGGGCTCGACTTCAGCCGCTTCACGCTGCTCGCCGGTGCATTCGGGGTGGGTATCGGTTTCGGACTCCAGAACGTCGTCAACAACTTCGTGAGCGGAATCATCCTCCTCTACGAGCGGCCAATCCAGGTGGGCGACACCATCGACATGGGCGACCTGATGGGACAGGTGAAGCGCATCGGGATCCGTTCCAGCACGGTGCGCACGTTCACTGGGTCTGAAGTGATCGTCCCGAATGCCGATCTGATCTCGCAACGAGTCATCAACTGGACCCTCTCCGACAAGACGCGGCGCGTCGACATTCCTATCGGCGTCAAGTACGGCAGCGACCCCGACGAGGTGATCCGGATCCTGCTCAGTGTCGCCGAAGCCAGCGGGCGAGCGCTCCGCTATCCGGCGCCCGCGGCGCTCTTTCGTACGCACGGCGAGAGCTCGCTCGACTTCGAGTTGCGGCTCTGGATCGCGAACTTCGATGACTGGTACGTGGTCGAGTCCGAACTCAACACTGCGATCAATCGGGGCCTGGCGGAAGCCGGCATCGAGATTCCGTTCCCGCAGCGCGATCTGCACCTTCGCAGCTCCGACCTTCCTGCAGCGGGTCTCCCGCCCGCCCCTGACATGCCGCCAAGGGACGGAGACTAGAGCCGCCCGAGCGCGAGCGTCGCGAAGCTGAGCGCGAAGAAGAAGCCGCACATATCGGTGATCGTCGTAAGCACCGGGCCGGACGCCAAGGCTGGATCCTGGCCGACGCGACGCAGCAGCAGCGGGATCACGCCACCGATCGAAACCGCCACGACGGTGTTCACGGCGAGCGCGCCGCCGACGACGAGGCCAAGGGCCACGCTGCCTTGCCAAAGAAACGCGACGCCACCGATCAGGATCCCTAGCGCGAGCCCGTTGATCACTCCCAGCGAGACTTCCTGGCCCCAGACCCGGAGCATCTCGTTCGGGCGGAGGACGCCCAGCGAGAGTTCGCGCATGCTCACAGCCACGGCCTGGTTGCCTGAGCAGCCGCTCATGTCCGAGATCATCGGCAGGAAGATCGCCAGCGCGATCGCGGCTTCGAGCGTCTCTTGATAGGCCGCGATGACGCTGGCCGCGACCATGTTCAGGACGATGTTTACGGAAAGCCACGAAAGCCGCCGCCGCGAGCGAAACCAGACGGGCATCGAGCGCAATTCCTCGCGCACCACGCCGAGGGACTTCATGTGGTCGGACTGCGCGCTCTCGGCTAGGGCCTCCTCGACCGCCGACCGGTGTACTACGCCTAACAATTCGCCCTTCTCATCGACTACGGGAGCCCCAAGAAACTCGAAGCGGTTAAAGAGGTCTTCAAGCTCCGCGAGCGACGCCGTCGCGAGCGCAGAGGCCGGATCCACGATCATCAACTCCGCGATGTGCTGTGCGGGTTGCGAGACGATCAACGAACGGAGCTGGACGAGGCCGCGCAGCACACCGGACGCCGAAACGACGTAGACGTATTGGATCGGGAAGCTGGCGAAGGTCGGATGCTGCCGGATCCGGTCGATCACGGTGCCAACGTCCGCTCCCTCCTCGATCGTAAACACCTCGGATGCCATCAGACCGCCGGCGGTCTCGGGAGCATGGCGCAACAGCTCGCGCACCTGCTCTGCGGATTCGGGCGCAACTTCGGCCAACACCGCTTCGGACTCGTCCATGCGCGCGAGCAGGTCGACCTGATCATCACTCGCCATGCGGTCGAGGATTTCTGCGGCCGTCTGCGGATCTACCTCATCAAGAGCGTTCGCAGCCTGCGCGTCAGGAAGCCAGTCGAGCAGGTCAGCCGCATCCTCGCGACGGAGGCCTTCGAGGAGATCAGCGAGAGCTTCGGTGTCGAGATGCGAGACCGCATACAGCCGATCGGCCTCGGACATCGCGCGCAGGCGCCGACGGACGGCGGACCAATTCCCCGCGCTCGCGAGTTCCGCGATCTCGACCCAGGGCCGGCTCGGGTTCTGTTCTAGGCTTTGTTCCATTGGGCGGCTTTCCCCTAGTGACGGGACCACTCGTCGTGCGAAGGTTCCGCAGTCGGCGCGCGAGGTCGTACTGCTCGAGGAGGTTGGATCGCGGTTCGCACGCCGACAGGAATACTGCGCAGCCCGCGCTGGCACGTAACGGCGCTCTCGGAGTCGATGGCGACGAAGAGCGTGATCCCGATGGGACGGGAGGGCGGATCGAGGAGTTCAGGGGTCAATCGGAGCTCCAAGGCTGGAGCCGGGCCTGGCCGTTCCGTGCCGATCTTGTAATGCAGGATTTCACTAGTTCGTGCAAGACCCACACCTCCAGCCGGCTCGTGGCTCGCGCCGCCGGCCCTTCGTCCTGGCATTCCAGCCATTGACAGGCCGCCCGCTCCCGCGAAGCATCCGGTCGTGAAATCGAAGACGCTCATCGGCTGGAGCGAGTACGTCGACCTTCCTGAGTGGGGCGTGCGCGGGCTCAAGGCCAAGATCGACACGGGCGCCCGGAGCAGCGCCCTCCACGTGGAAGACATCGAGCCGCTCCGGGGCGGCCGCGTGCGATTCGTCGTCGTCGTCCACAAGGAGAAGCGGGATCGGCACTTGCACGTCGAAGCCCGCGTCGTTCGGCGCAGCCGCGTCCGGTCGAGCACCGGCCACTACGAGAACCGCTACTTCGTTGCGACAACGCTCCGCCTCGGCGGGGTCGAACGCAAGATCGAGATCAGTCTCGTGGATCGCGAGAAGATGCGGTTTCGCATGCTCATCGGCCGCACCGCCCTCGCGGGCGCGTTCGTGGTCGACCCGAACAAGCGGCGGTCCGCGTACAAGCGGCCCAAGGTCGTTCCCAAGGCGAGGCGTTGCCCCTGAGGCATCAGGTCAGGCCGGCCTGGAATTCCTCGATCGTGCTCGCCGCGTCTGCCAGCCGCTCGAAGGTGGCGATGTGATAGATCGCGTCGCCTTCGTTCACGACGGGAAGTGCGGAGCGTCCGATCACGAGGCCTGCACCAGGCGCGAGCACCTCGGACTCTTCCGTTCCCAACGGATCTGCGACGCGCGCGAGGACCTGCCCAGCTGCTACCCGGTCGCCTAACTTGACGCTCCCTCGGACGATCCCACCTTGCGGCGCCCTCACCCAGCGACTTCCCTCCGCGATCATCGGCTCGGGCAACGCACGAGTCGATGCCCGCTGCGGCAGCATTCCCAGTGCACGCATCACGCCCAGGACGCCGCGTTCGCCGGCTCGGATCGCCCATTCATCGAAGCGGAGTGCCTCGCCCCCTTCGTAGAGCAGCATCGGAACCTTGCGTTCGAGGACTTCCTGGCGCAGGGAACCATCGCGCAGATTGGAGTTCAAGATGACGGGAACCCCGAACGCGCGCGCTACGCGATCCGTCTCGGGATCGTCGAGGCAGGCCCTCACCTGGGGAAGGTTGGTCCGGTGAAGCGCCCCGGTGTGGAGATCGATCCCGTGGGTCGACTTCTCAACGATCTCGGTCATGAACGTATCTGCGAGCCGTGCCGCCAGCGATCCGCGCGGTGAACCCGGGAACGAACGGTTCAGGTCCCGGCGGTCCGGCAGGTAACGACTGAGCGAGACGAAGCCGAAGACGTTCACGACGGGAACCGCGATCAAGGTGCCTTTGAGGCTCCGGAGTGCACCACGCTTCAGGATGCGGCGGATGATCTCCACGCCGTTGATCTCGTCTCCGTGGACGGCCGCGCAGACGAAGAGCCGCGGGCCCGGCGAGCGGCCGTTGACGACCTCGACCGGCAACGAGACTTCGGCGCCCGACGCCCTGCGACTCACGGGAATCTGGATCGACTGGCGCGTTCCCGGCGGCACCTCGACTCCGCCGATCCGGATGGGCTCACTCATCGATGTGCGGCACCAGATCTGTCGGCGGCTTCGCTCGGCGGCGTTGTTTGGGTTTCGGCTTGGGCGCGAGACCCCGCAACGTGAGGGTCTTGCCGAAACAGAGCAACGTGTCTCCAGGCAGGATCTCCCGCGAATTCTTGGGGTTCGGGATCGCGATGCTCTCACGATGGATGGTCAGCACCAGGACATCCCGATCGCGGAGCTTCGATTCGAATATCGTCTTGTGACAGAGCTCCGAAGTCTCGTCGATTGGGATCTCCATCACGCCGTACCCGCTCTGCAGTGTGAGGCGTTGACGAATATCGATATCCGGGAACAGTACTTCCTGTTCGATCAACTCCACGATCTCACCGGCCACGTCAATTCCCGTTGCCGCCTCGATGCCCTCGAGGCCGGGCGACGAGTTGACCTCCATCAGCACGGGACCCTTCTCACCCTCGAGCATGTCGACGCCGGCGACGCGCAAGCCCATGATCTGCGCCGCATGGACAGCGGTGCGTTCGTACTCAGGGTCGAGTTCGACGATCTCGGCGGAGCCACCGCGGTGGATGTTGCTGCGGAATTCGTCGCCCTGCGCGGTGCGCCGCATCGCGGCTACGACGCGATCACCGACCACGAACGCGCGAATGTCCTTGCCCTTGCTCTCCTTGACGAACTTCTGGAGCAGGACGCTCAATTTCGCCGGCCCCGACAGGGTCTCGATGATCGCTTCCGCGACGCTCGTCGATTCCGCAAGAATCACGCCGATCCCCTGCGTCCCTTCGAGGAGTTTCACGACGACCGGGGGGCCGCCCATCCGTTCGATGCCTGGCAGGATTTCGCTGCTGTGGCGGACAAACAACGTCTTGGGCATCCCGACCCGATGCCGTGAGAGGACCTGCAAGGCGCGCAGCTTGTCCCGCGAGACCGAGATCGCGTGGGACGGGTTCACACAGAACACGCCCATCTGCTCGAACTGCCGAATCACCGCGGTCCCAAAGAACGTGACTGACGCCCCGATCCGGGGAATCACGGCGTCGTAGTCACTCAGCCTCTTGTTCTTGTAGTAGAGGCTCGGGTGGCCCTGCTCCACTTCGATCGAGAAGGACAGCGTGTTCAATACCTTCGCCTTGTGGCCGCCGGCGAGTGCTGCCTCCTTTAGACGACGGGTGCTGTAGAGCCGCGGACCGCGAGAGAGAATGGCGATCTTCAAGAGTGATCCTCTGCGGAGGTGCGATTCCGCGGGGTACCGCCGTTTTGGCGGGCACGCATGGTAGCCCGCTCTCCGCGAGGCCGAATCCGCGGGACGCCTGTCGGAGCCGTTTCCGCTTCGCTATCTCCAAGCCATCGCTTTGCACGCGAGGTCACCGGGAACGAGGCCAGGTCGGCGCAGTCCCAGTGACCTTTTGCGGGCACCGCGCATAGGAGTGTTCGCCCGGATCGCGGGTGTGTACTTTGCGTTCTCACCTTTCGGTGCGGCGCGTGTGACGTTCAGGCGAACTCCTGGCCACGGTCGGGAAGTCAACGTGGAACCCATCCGGGCGGCGGTGTGTCATGCGCATCGGTTCCGTCTCGCTCTCCCTGCTCCTTGCCACTGCCATCGCCCTCGTGGGGAATGGCTTGCTCGCGACCGTCGTCGCGATCCGGCTCGCAGATGCCGGCGTCGCAGACTCGGTGAGTGGCTGGATCCTGGCCGGGTACTTCGCGGGCCTGACCGCGGGAACCCTGCTGCTTGGACCAACCGTTCGCCGCGTCGGCAACATCCGCGCGTTCACGGCGTTCACGGCACTCGGTGTCGCCGCCGCTCTCGCCCATGGGTTCATTCCCCCCGGATGGGGTTGGGTTCCGCTTCGCGGGCTGACGGGCCTGTCGATGGCCGGCATCTACATGACGGTGGAGTCGTGGCTCAACGCAGAAGCGCTGCCCGCGCATCGCGGTCGGGTGATGGCCGCCTACCTTGTCGCGCTCTACCTGGGCAATGGGCTTGGTCAGCTCCTGTTACCGATCTGGCCCGAGACCGGCTTCGAAGCCTTCGCCTTCGCAGCACTTGCCGCGAGCTTGGCGGCCATTCCGGTCTCGCTGACCCGGGCGGCCCAGCCCAACCTCGAACGGTCGGAACGGCTCTCCGCGATCGAACTGCTCCGGATGGCGCCCGTCGGCTGGTGGGCGGCCGCCGTTTCAGGCTTCGTCGCCGGCACGATCCACTCGAACGTTCCGCTCGCTTCCCGCGCAGCGGGCCTGTCCTCCACCGATCTGTCACAGCTCATGGCTGGCTTCGTGCTCGGCGGGCTCGCTGGCCAGTGGCCCATCGGCTTGCTCTCGGACCGGATGGATCGCCGCCGGGTACTGCTGTTCGTCGCCGTGCTGCTGGGAATCTGTTGTGGTGCGTTCTTCGCGGTCGAAGCGGCTGACCAGGGCGTCCGTGTCGCCCTGGCGTTCGTGTTCGGTGCCCTCGCCTTCTCGATCTATCCACTCGCGGTCGCTCACACTTTGGACCGGGTCGGCGATCATCGATCGCTTCCCGCCGCCGGGCAGATGTTGTTGGCATCCTCGGTCGGCGCCATCGCTGGACCGATCGTCGCGGCCGTGGCGTCGACGCAGTTTGGCCCCAGCGCCTTCTACGCGGTGGACGGCCTGCTGATGGCAGCGTTGGCCCTCGGCGTGTCCGTGCGACTCATCCGTTTCGCACCCGTCTCCCAGGAACACTTCCTGGCGGTTCCGCGAACCACCTTCGCCATCAACGAGCTCGATCCTCGCATGGATCCTGGCCCACCGAAGGAACTGGGCGATCCCGACACTGTGCCAACCGACACGGGACCCTATCCAATGGAGAAGACAAGCCGGGTCTAGAAGGAGGCAGAAGCGCCGAGCGTCCAAGGCCACGATGCACCTGGGCCCGTGCTCCCGTCGGATATCGGCAGAACCAAACACCGAGCTCACTGCCAACGTCCATGTGCGAGAGCGGCCGACCAGAACGCAAGGTACGGTAGTTCAGCTGGACAGAGCACCCGGTGTGACTTCGCGAAACCGCGTGTGCGCAGCAACGGCTATTTCGGAACTTCGCGCCCCGAATACTCGAGCGAGCAGGAACCAGCGCCTCCGCTTTCGCTGAGCGGGCGATCCCTGGCCGGGAAAACGACTGGCACGCCTCTTGCTCGTAGCGGAGCTGGAGGAGCGGAATTGAACCACGGCATCGTCATAGGAATCGACTTCTCAGATCCCTCGCGGCGCGCGCTCGAACAGGGGATCGCCCTCGCCCTTCATCTCGACTGTCCGCTTACCGCGGTGCATGCCTGGAATCCTTCGAGTTGGGCCGGCGCGGCGCTTCCGGAGGAGGCCCACTGGATCGACTGGATCGATGAGGCGCGCAAGGCGGCCAAACAAATGCTCGATGCGTGGGTCCAGCTGGCCACCGATCGCGGCGCGAACGCAAGCGCGCTGTTCGTCGAAGACGGAGCATCGGCCGCCCTCCTCGACCTCTCGCGGTCCGCAGACGTCATCGTGCTCGGCCGGCGAGGGCGCGCCGAGATCGCTCACGTCCTGCTCGGAAGCGTCTGCGAACGGGTTGTAACAGGGGCGTCATGCCCAGTCTTGACGGTTCCCCAGCGGTCCCAATGCCCGCTCATCCCGGAGCGAATCCTGGTGGGTGTGGACTACTCGGCTGCGAGCGGCACTGCGCTTCGTCGGGTTGCGGCACTACATCACGAGATGAAGATCAAGCATGAGCTGCTGGTCGCACACGCCCACGAGAACGAGCGGGCTCTCTGGCTGGCGACTCCATCCGCGCGCTCGGCGGACTATTCGCGCCACCTCGATCGGGACCTCTTGCAGCGCTGGGCGCTTGCGCGCCTCGACCCGGGCGATTCCGTCGAAGCGCGGATCATCGAGGGGACCGCAGAGGATGGCCTGGTCGCACTCGCGAACGCCGAAGACTGCCACTGGATCGCACTCGGGGTGCAAGGACGAACCGCCCTCGCATCCTTCCTGATCGGGAGCACGACCCACCGGATCCTCAAACTGACCGATCGACCGGTCCTGACGATTCCGAACCCGACGCCGGGAGTGGGCGAGGCGACAAGTTGAAGCCCACCGAGGGGTGGACTGCAACGGGTGCCTTCGGTGGCATCGAGGTCGCACATGACTGAGGCTTCTGCGTTCGACGGTGCGGCGACGCACGAACGACGCCTGGAGGTAGTGTGATGAGTCGTACTCGGGCAACAATCCTGCTCGTGATCTTGGCCACCAGTTTCGCGTTGGTGGCCGGGGGGCAACCTAAGCCCGAAGGCGGTGGGTTCGCCGTGCTGCATCGAGCCGAAATAGGCGATGCGAGCAATCTGGACGTCGTAATGGGCCTCATTGACCGACCCGGGGAATCGGTCAGCCCGAAGCACTACCACCCGCATGGTGAGTTCGGCTTCGTTCTCGAGGGCGCGGTAACCGTCACGACCGAAGGCGAGCCGGGGGTGACCTTGAAGGCTGGCTCCAGCTTCTATCAACCGCGCGGGGAATGGCATGTAGTAAGAACCCACGCCGGGGGCGCCAGAACGGTCGTCTTCCGAGTGGTAGAAGAGGGGCAACCCATGGTGGTGCCCGTCGAGTGACGGCTACGCCCGGGGAGTCACCTCAAGCGATTGACGCCAACCCCGTTTGATTGGTTGGCCCCCGTTCCTCAACACTGGACATAACACTATGTCCAACGCTCCAAGAACGCACAGAGGATGTATCGCCTGTTTGCACTAGGCCGGAATGGATTGAAGGTTCCAGTTCGAATATGCCGGTAGCCATTCGCTGTGCCGCGGCGCCCCTCAGCAATTGGTTTGGCCTCGGCGGATCTTGCGAACTCTGAAAAGAAAACCAGAGACGCCTCAACAGCGCCTTCCAACGGTCGAGTCCGCCTGGCGTCCCCGCCCTTTCGCTAACTCCGAAAGTCTTCCTTCCGAAGCCCGTACCGTTTCATCTTCTGGTGAAGAGAACGCGGATCCATCCCTGCGCGCCTCGCGGTATCGCCGACCCGTCCTTGAGTCTCCTCGAGGAGCCCGCGCAAATAGCGGAGCTCACTCTCCTCGAGCACTTGGCGCCGAACCTCGGCCCAGGGACGATCGAGCCATGCGGGATCGGGCTCGCTTGCGTAGACATCACGTGCCCGACCGCCCACGGGCTCTGGTGCCAGTGTCTGCATCTCAAGCGGGAGATCCTCGACTGCGATCTCCTCGTCCAGTGCCATGATCACGGCCCGCTCGATCGCGTTTGCAAGCTCTCTGACGTTGCCAGGCCATGAGTGAGCTCGGAGCGTCGCCAGTGCATCCCCCGAGAGTCGTTGCGCAATCGCCGCCATCTGAGCCGTGAAATGCTCGACGTAGCTCTGTGCGATTTCGGGGATGTCCTCCACTCGCTCCCGGAGCGGGGGCAGCGTCAGCGTCACGACGTTCAATCGGAAGTAAAGATCTTCTCGGAACCGGCCTTCCTTGACCTCCATCGGCAGGTCGCGATTGGTCGCCGCGATGAGCCGGATATCCACGTCCACCTTCTTCTCGGAGCCGACCGGGCGAACCCGGCGTTCCTCTAGAACCTGGAGCAGCTTCACCTGGAGGTGCACGGGCATCTCGGCGATCTCGTCAAGAAAGAGCGTCCCATTGTGCGCGAGCTCGAAATAACCTCGACGCGCCCGATCGGCACCCGTAAAGGCACCACGTTCGTGCCCGAACAGCTCTGCTTCCAGGAGCGTCTCCGTCAACGCCCCACAATTGACGGCCACGAACGGGCCGCTGGAACGTGGGCCCTCGTTGTGAAGCGATCTCGCCAGCAGGCCCTTCCCCACACCCGTCTCGCCGAGCATGAGGATTGTCGTATTTCGATCGGCAATCCGTCGCGCCGAACGGAGCACCGCTCTCATGGCAGGGCTGCGAGTGACGTAGTCGCCCAGGCGATACTCCTCATCAGGTACCGCTCGGAGCCGCGCGCGGCTCTCCTCGAGCCGGCGGACGGTGATTGTGGAAAGCGCGTCCCGAAACAACTCATCCGGCGGTTCGGCAAGAAGCACCGCGTATGCGCCCGCCGCGAGTAGCTCCGCGCGGAGGGTCCGCCCCTCCTCTTCGAGGAGCACGACGATCTCGGGTGCATCGGGCAGCTCGCGCAGCTCGGCTATCAGAGCCAGCTCGCTGCCACTCGTCCACGCGACGTCAAGGATCACGAGGTCGAACGGCTCCGCTGCGACTCGCTGCCGAAGCTCATCGATCGAAGACGCCGTGCGAGTGATCGCGTCCGCCTCGTCAAGTGTTCGAGCGACCCGCTTCGCCACCATACCGGGCTCGGCCGCTACCAGCGTTCGCAACAGCACGTTCGGCCTCCTCTAGATTCGTCGGGTGCGACCGACCGACATCGGAATCTCCGCTTCCGATCGCGAGAGTCAAGCCCGGCCTCGGGCGGCCGAGCTACCTCGTGGGACGAGTTCGGTTGGCACAACACTTGAATCAGCAGCTGGGTGTCACTGCGAAGTTGAGTGGGGCCCGCTGTGGAGGTTACGCCAATGGACAGAAATACATGGATCGAGTGGACGCGCACGCGGCTCGACGCCGCCGAGGTCGGGCCCTTGCTCGCCCTACTCTCGGAAACCGAACGGTCCCGACTCGAGGACGCGGGCTGGGTCTGGCAACCCGGGCAGGTGATCTGGCTGGATCCTTCCGGCGAACTGCGAAGGGGGCGCTTTACACACGGGCGGCACATCCAGACTCGCAAGGGAGAGCTCTACATCGACTCGCAAGGCACGCCCCATGTTGTACGGGAGGCCAACGCGTGACGCGCCGCTCGCGACGGCAGAGCACCAGGAATCCGAGGACACGCGACTCGACTTCGTCGACGGACCCGGCAGCGACGGCTTCCCCTCGCGAGAGTGCGAATGCATCGACGGAGACCGACCCACCGAAGAAACTCCGTCCGCCCCGGCGCCGGCCTACCCCCCTCGTCGAATCGCCACCGCTCCCTCGCCGGTAAGAACCGATCCGTGCGCTTGCATCCGGAGCTGCTGGCTCCGATCGGCTCCGCCGAATTCTAGAAGAGCGCCCGTTGGTGCCGCGCGGCCCGAACATGCCCATCCAGAGTTGGCACGTTGGTTGCTTATAGCCAGGCAAGGAGCGAAAGATGCAACAAGACACTGAGAAGATCCGAAACGAGTTGTCAGATGATGCTGCGAGCAACGGCTCGCGAATCGGGATCTGGGATCGCGCCCGGAACACCTGGGACGAACTCGCCGACCGGGGTCAGAAGGCCACTGAGCGTGTCGTCGATTCCTTCGAGGAACTCGGTGGCACCACGAGGCTGCGATTCCTGAAATCTCGACTCGAACGCGACCTGCAGCTCAAGCTCGCTGAGCTGGGTGGCAAGATTCTCGAGGTCTCCCGGCATGGGAGCGCCGCGGATCCGGCTCGTATGCACCCACTCGAGGCCCCGGAGATCGCTGCGCTTCTAGTCGAGATCGATGAGCTTGACACTCACGTGCGCCAGCTCGAGGTCGTGTCTGACGGAAGCGACCTGTGATGCGTGCAGCACGGACATACTTCTCCAACCCTAGAACGGAAACGCGATGAAGATCCGACCCCTGAACGACCGTGTGCTCGTCAAACGAATCGACGAGGCAGAGACCACGAAGGGGGGAATCATCATCCCCGACGCCGCGAAGGAGAAGCCCATGGAAGGCCGTGTGATCGCTGTTGGACCGGGAAAGTTCAACGACGATGGCCAGCGGACAACCCCCGACGTCAAGAGAGGTGACCGGGTGCTGTTCGGCAAGTTTGCCGGCACCGAGATCACGCTCGATGGCAACGAGCACCTCATCATTCGCGATGACGACGTCCTCGCAGTCCTGGAGTAACGACATGGCCAAGCAAATCCAGTTCGACGCTCAGGCTCGGGAACGCCTGCTCGCAGGCATCGACAAGCTCGCGAACGCAGTTCGCGTGACCCTGGGTCCGCGTGGCCGAAACGTGCTCATCGAAAAGAGCTGGGGAACACCCACCGTGACGAAGGACGGCGTCACGGTCGCCAAGGAGATCGAGCTCGCCGACCCTTTCGAGAACCTGGGCGCCCAGCTGCTGAAGGAGGTCGCCAGCAAGACATCGGACGTCGCCGGCGACGGCACGACCACGGCCACCGTTCTAGCCCAGGCGATCGTCCACGAGGGCGCAAAGGCCGTCGCCGCCGGAATGAACCCGATGGACCTCAAGCGAGGCATCGACCAGGCCGTGGGCACGCTAGTCGAGGAGCTTCAGAAGATGTCGAAGCCGACCCGCGACAGCGACGAGATCGCTCAAGTGGGAACCATCTCGGCGAATGGTGACGAGGCGATCGGAAAAATGCTCGCGGACGCGATGCAGCGTGTCGGGCGTGAGGGCGTCATCACAGTCGAAGAGGCCAAGTCTACCGACACCACCCTCGAGTTCGTGGAGGGGATGCAGTTCGATCGGGGATACCTGTCGCCGTACTTCGTCACCGACCCGGATCGGATGGAGGTGGTCCTCGAGGAGCCGTTCATTCTCCTGCACGAAAAGAAGGTCTCGAGCATGAAGGACCTGCTCCCTGTGCTCGAGCAGGCAGCTCGACAGGCCAAGCCCCTCCTGTTGATCGCGGAGGACGTGGACGGCGAGGCGCTCGCCACGTTTGTGGTCAACAAACTCCGGGGCACGCTGCAGTGCGCAGCCGTCAAGGCGCCCGGCTTCGGCGATCGGCGCAAGGCCATGCTTCAGGACATCGCGACGCTGACGGGCGGCCAGGTGATCAGTGAGGAACTCGGACTCAAGCTCGAGAACGTCGCACTCCAAGATCTGGGGAAGGCGAAGAAGGTCGTCATTGACAAGGACGACACGACGATCATCGAGGGCACTGGCACGAAGAAGGACATCGAGGCGCGTTGTAGCGAGGTCCGGCAGCAGATCGAGAACAGCACGAGCGACTACGATCGCGAGAAGCTGCAGGAGCGGCTCGCGAAGCTCGCGGGCGGAGTCGCTGTCGTGCAGGTGGGCGCTCCGACCGAGGCGGAGATGAAGGAGAAGAAGGCGCGCGTCGAAGACGCGCTTCACGCGACCCGCGCCGCAGTCGAGGAAGGCATTGTACCCGGCGGTGGAGTAGCGCTCCTACGCGCTCAAAAGTCACTCGTGGGACTCGAGGAAGCGACCAGTGATCCAGACCAGCGTGCCGGCATCGCAATTGTGCGTCGGGCAATCGAGGCGCCACTGCGTTGGATCGCAAACAACGCGGGTGTCGAGGGTGCCATCGTGGTGGACAAGGTCCGGAGCGGAAAGCGGGCCTGGGGGTACAACGCGGCCACGGAGATCTACGAGGATCTCCTGGAAGCTGGCGTCCTCGACCCAACTCAGGTGGTGCGCACAGCCCTCCAGAACGCGGCGAGTGTTGCGGGGCTACTGCTGACCACCGCGGTCGCGATCGCGGAGAAACCGGCCGAGAAGCCAGCTCCGCGCGCTGGGCACGACGACTCGTAGACTGAGACTCACTCAACGTGCCGCTGGCTGTACTCGTCCAAGGTGATGGAGTGATCCGCTAGCGATGGTGGCGGTCCGTGCGTCGGCGCAGACTCGGCGGCCGAGAACCGGAAGGACGACGAGGTGCGACTTCGGCTCCTCTACCGACGGGTGCATCCAGCAAAGCTGCAGCTCCGCAAGCAAGCGGCGCCTAGCGATGCGCTAGTAGCACTCTCGAGAGGAGCCAATCTTGGTGAGTGGAAACGACGGATTGATCTGGGCGTATCGGGTGGACGACGGGGGCCAAGCTCGAGCCGTCGAGTGGGACTCCCTCGACGCGCCCGAAACCGGCTTCTGTTGGGCGCATCTGGACCTGGAGGCAGCACCCGCTACCCGTTGGCTCCGCGAGAAGAGCGGACTCTCCGAGATCGAGTGCAGCGCGCTCCTCGCCGAGGAGACGCGTCCTCGCGCAACGCTCATGCGGGACGGACTCGTCCTGATCCTCCGTGGCGTCAACCTGAATCCAGGGGCCGACCCCGAGGACATGGTGTCCGTCCGCATGTGGGTCGAGGCCGACCGGGTCATCACGGTCCGGCGGCGACGCTTGCTCGCGCTTGAGGATGTCCGCGAGCGCTTCGCGGAAGGTCGGGGCGCCAGCAACGTGGGTGAGTTCGTGTCCGAGCTGGCCGACCGACTGGTCGAACGCATGTCCGGTGTGATCGGGGGTCTCGACGAACGCTTGGACCACCTAGAGGAGGGGGACCAATCTGGCGACGAGCGCGAGACTCGCCGCAAGCTGGCAGGGCTCCGCCGGGAGTCCATCGCGTTGAGACGCCACCTCGCACCGCAGCGCGACGCACTCGCGAGACTCTGCACGGAACGCCTGCCCTGGCTAGGCGATCTCGCGCGGCTCGCGCTGCGAGAGGCGTTGGACCGCACCACACGATACGTGGAGGACTTGGAGGCGACGCGCGAGCGCGCCGCCGTGGCCCAGGACGAACTGGCCAGCCGGCTCTCCGAGCAACTCAACCGCAGGATGTATGCGCTGTCGGTCGTTGCCGGTGTCTTCCTTCCGCTGAGCTTCGTCACCGGCCTCCTTGGAATCAACGTGGGAGGCATTCCCGGGGCGGACACGGGATGGGGGTTCGCCGCCGTTTCTGCCTCGCTGGTTCTGCTGGCCCTGGGAGAAATTGCTCTCTTCCGACGGGTCGGTTGGCTCTAGAACGTGGTCGTGCTCCGAGACCTCCCCGCCCCCATTTCCCGCCGTGTAGCAGCGATGTAGCAATGGCGACGGACATTGACGTACTTCAGCGGACCCCAGCGGAATCTCGAACCTCGCCCAACCCCTCGTCCCTGAACGACTATGTACGTCCACGAACGTTGGCGGAATCTCCCCGTCGAAGTCTTCGAACCTGAACGCGCCCGGCGCGCGGGGTCGGGGGTTCGAGTCCCTCCCGGCGTGCCACACGACATTCCCAAGCCTTGGTGTGCGTTTTCGAGACCGCCTCCCACCGGCGAGAATCTCACCTGCGTGGCTACCCCGCTCTCGAGGAGACCTCGCATCACACCCCGGACTCAGCGGAACCAGTTTTCCAGCTCGAGCCCTTCGAAGCGCCGAAAGTCCCTCATGTTGGCTGTCACGACCACCAGCTCGTTGACGCGTGCGATGGCGGCAATCTGTCCGTCCGCGAAGGTCGGTGGCCGCCCTCGCCGACCCAACCGGGCTCGCTCGCTCGCGTGCCAGCTGGCGGCCTCCTCGTCGTAGGGCAGGATCGGCAGCGCGTTTCGGACGACCTCCTCGAGATAGGTTTCGATCGCGGTGCGCTTCTTCGAGGCAGCCAAGCGTGACGCGCCGAAGCGAAGCTCGTGCCAGACGACCGAGCAGGTCGCTAGTTCGCCGTCATGGTCGGCGAGCGCGTCGAGTACTCGCCGGCTCGGGCGCGATTTGATCGGCTCGGACAGAACGTTCGTGTCGAGAAGAAATCGGACGCTCAGAACGCGACCTCTCGACCCTGTGAGTCGTCCCGGAGGCCGTCGAAGTCCTCATCGCCGATTCCGAGTGATTCGACATCGAGCTGTTCTCGAACCCGCTCGACAGCCTCGATGAACGAGGGCCGCTCGCCCGTCAACTTCAAGTACTCGGCAGCCGAGAGCAGTACGGCGACCGGCTCGCCCCGCCTCGTGATCTCGATCGCCCGTCCTTGTTGAGCCCGGTCGATCAGTCGCGCAAAGCTCTGTCTCGCCTCGGCGACGGACACCTTGTCAGCTCCCATCACGGCCTCCTTAGATGTACATGATTATGTACATACTAGCGACTTTCAGGACCATCGCATTGTGACCAGATCGTGCCCGTATTCCCACGCATTCCCCCTCGTTCCCTCTCGGGATCGCGCAACTACTTGGACTTCCTAGACCCCCGTCCAGGCTTCGTCATCGCCACCCGCCTCTAGCACTCGGATGTCATCGAGATCCTGACCGCTCCCGCGCAATCGCTTGATCTGGATCAGGCCCCTCCCGCGACACGACCGGTAGCTCGCCGTGCTCCCAGCCGAGCCGTTCCCTTCCCGCCCAGACCGATTCGAGCTCGGCAGTGACGAGGAGGATGTATCCGAGCTCGCGAATAACGTTCCGGGTCGCCTCGACAGCTTCGGATCGAAGCAGCAGGTCGATGTCCATTGTCGCACGAGGCTGCGCGTGGATCGCGACTGCGAGGCCACCACAAACCGCGAACTCGATCCTGGCTGGTTCCAGGGCCTCCACCATGGCGCGAAATTCGTCTACGAGATCCAGCACGAGGGCTTCAACTTAGCGGCCCCGCGCTGGGGGGAGTCGGGAACGAAAGGACGCGAAGTGCCCGGTTTCGAGACCGGCCTAACCTCGGCCGCCCCCTACCTCCAGGTTTCGTCGTGCAGCCGCGCCCAAGAGACCAGCTTCGCGCCCGCGCGCGGCTGGCTGGCGTCGCCGCCGTAGGCGACGACGACTTCGCACGGCCGGGACGGATCGTCGAGATGACCTCGCACACGATTCGCGCCATCGAAGAGGCTGATCGAAGGCGTCTGCGCGGACTTGGCTTCCACCAGCGTCAGTCGATCCGCGTGTTCGATCACGAGATCGGCCTCGGCAGCGTCGCGGTCGCGGTAAAAGGAAAGCCCGCCCGACTCACCGCAGTTCACTCGATGCTTGGCGATTTCCGAGACGACCCAGCTCTCGAAGATTGCCCCGCGAAGCGGATGCGAACGGAGCTGCTCAGGCGTGCGGATTCCCAGTAGCCAACAGGCGAGACCGCTGTCATAGAAGTGGAGCTTCGGCATCTTCACGAGCCGCTTGCGGAGGTTCGAGCGAAACGTCGGCAAACGGAAGGCGATGAAGCTGGTCTCGAGGATGCTCAGCCAGGCCTTTGCGCTCGGCTGCGAGATCCCGCAGTCGGCCGCCAGCGAGGAATAGTTGAGCAGCTGCGCTGTCCGGCCCGCGCACAGCTCGACGAAGCGCTGAAATGTCACGAGGTCGCCGACGTTGCTGATCGTGCGCACATCGCGCTCGATGTAGGTCGCGACGTAAGAGCCGAGCCAGTCGCTCGGGTCGAGCTTCTGATCGAAGATCCTCGGGTAGCCGCCGGCGATGAGGGTCTTGTCGAGGCTCTTTGGATGACGCTTGAAGCGGAGGACCTCGCTCCGCGCGAGCGGAAGCAGGTGAAGCACCGCCGACCGGCCCGCGAGGGACTGACTCACGGACTCTAGCAGTGCGAGGTTCTGCGACCCGGTGAGGATCCACCGCCCTGGTCTCGGATCAGCGTCGATGATGCCTTCGAGATAGGAGGGCAGTTCCGGGGCTCGCTGCACCTCATCGATGACCGCGCCCTTTGGAAACTGCGCCAGGAAGGCGCGGGGGTCCTCGAGCGCAAACCCTCGAACATCGGGCGCTTCCAGGTTCACATACGGGAGCCTTGGGAACACGGCGCGACAGAGGGTGGACTTGCCGCTCTGACGCGGCCCCGTCAGCGTCACGGCAGGAAACTGGCGGGCGGCTTTGCGCAGCCAAGGGGTCAGATCGCGTTCGATCGTCATGCCGAGAGCCTATCAGCCGAATCGGCTAATTCAAAGTAGGAGTTTCAATCTGACGGATCCTCGAGTGTGACCAAAAGTGTGCCCGTATTCCCTCCCATACCCCCTCATTCCCGCTTGGAATCGCGCAACTATCTGGATTTCCTGGACCTCCGTTCAGGCTTCGAACCTGAACGCGCCTGGCGCGCGAAGCCGACTCCTGCCGGCCTCTTCGCGTGTCCCCACGCGCAGGGTCGGGGGTTCGAATCCCTCTCGGCGTGCCATGAGTTCCCCCATGCGCGGGCGTCCCCGGGAGGGCTGCGGGCCTAGCAGGCTGCGGAAAAACCCACTCCCGTCGCCAGGCACGCATCTTTCCGGCCCACTCTGCGTTGCGAAGCCTTGCTGGGGCTCGCCCCAGCGGCGGCTCCGCGCCTTGATTGGACCGAAAATCTGCGCACCGGGCT
>JAJDAP010000106.1 GCA_029261795.1 Deltaproteobacteria bacterium | reverse complement strand
CCGGGGCCGGACTCCACACTTATCACCTTTCCACGTTCCCCCCCAGGCAAACTTGAAAAGTTGAAACTTGAGGAGTCCGTCCCCGCTCAGACTCCCGCTGTTGCCTTGACGAAACGCCAGTGATGGACGAAGCCGAGCTGCTCTGCGTCATTTCGGAGATCGATGCCGGCGTCGGCGCCGGCGTCCGCGAGTGCGCGCATCACCAGGCGTAGTGGCTCGATCGAGCGGGCTTGTTCGACGATGGCGGCCCACTCGTCGAAGCTGCGCGGGTTGTCCCAGCTTTCCACGTGCTCGACCGCGAATCCCGCAGCCGCGATCGAGCCGAGGAGCTCCGCTTCGCTCAGGCAGTGGACGTGCGAGGGGTCTCTCAACTGCTCGAGGGCATCGTGAAGTGCGGCCTCCTCGGGGACGGCCGACGAGACGATGTCGCCGACGATGAGCGGTGCGCCCGGGGTGAGGACCCGTTCCAGTTCGGCAAGTGCCCGGCCGGGGCTCGATCAGGTGATGGAGCGAGAGCCGGGTCACGGCAGCGCGGAACACACCGTCATCGAAGGGCAGGGCCTCGGCGACGCCCTCGCGGAACTGGACTGTTTCCAGGCCTTCGGCGGCGCATCGCTCCTGGGCCGCCGAGATCATGGCCGGAGTGGCGTCGAGACCGGTGACGCTGGCTCCGGCCCTGGCGAGGGCGGCACTGACGATGCCGGGGCCGCAGGCGAGATCCAGGACGGGGGTCGGGAGTGGCTCGCCGAGCAGGCGGATGAAGGGTTCGATGGCGGGTTCGGCGTGGAAGGCGCTGGAATTCGAGAGGGTGGGGGCCTGGGCGGTGAATTCTTGGCGTGTGCGGTCGAGGTGGGTGGGCATGGGGGGCTGAGGCTAGCGTTGAGGCTTATTGGCCTGGCGGGGCCCGGATCGCCTTGTTTGGGTGCTTGATTGGGGATCCAGCGGAGGATAGGGCCGCTTCGCGGCCAGGTCTGACGGATGCCCCAAGGGGCCGACCCTCACTCGGTGGCAGCGCGATGGCTACCTCGCTTCGTCGCACTCTGCTAAATCCTCACCACTTCTCACGATTACGGGTCGTCCCAGCGGTCCCGCTTAGCGGGGTGGGGCGTTTCGAAGCCGGCGACGACACGTCGGCATCGGGCCCGGATCGGAGGTTCAACCGCAAAGGAGATTCGCATGTCGGAAACCCCGACCACGCCCGAAGCCGAGGCTGCCCCCGAAGAGGCCGCCCGCCCCCGTCCGAAGGGAACGCTCCAGGAAATGCTGGAGGCCGGTGCCCACTTCGGTCACCAGACCCGTCGTTGGAACCCGAAGATGAAGAACTTCATCTTCGGCGAGCGCAACGGCATCCACATCATCGACCTCGATCAGACCATGCCCCGGCTGATCGAAGCCCTCGAGTTCATTCGCGAGATGGTCGCCCAGGGCGGCAAGATCCTGATGGTCGCCACCAAGCGCCAAGCCCAGGAACCGGTCCGCGACGAAGCGATCCGCTCCGGGCAGTACTACGTGAACAACCGCTGGTTAGGCGGCATGCTGACGAACTTCCGCACCGTGAAGCGCTCGATCGAGGTGTTCAAGGAGCAGCTCGCCACCGTCGCTGACGAGGAGCAGACCGCCGAGTTGTCCAAGAAGGACCTGTCCCGGCTGAACCGCTCCATCGCCAAGTACGAGAAATCGCTCGATGGCTTGAAGGAAATGCAGAAGCTCCCGGACGTGATGTTCGTCATCGATGTCAACAAGGAGCATCTCGCGATTGCCGAGGCCAGGCGACTTGGCATTCCCGTGGTCGCGATCGTGGATTCGAACTGCAGCCCCCTGGGCATCGACTTCCCGATTCCGGCCAACGATGATGCGATTCGCGCGATCCAGCTCTACTGCGCGCTCGTCTCCGACGCCTGCCAGGAGGGCGCCGAGCTCTTCAACGAGCGCGTCACTTCGCAGGAGCCCACGGGCGCTGGCGGAACCGAGACGACCGGCGGCCGACGCGTGGTCGAGATCCAGCAGTCCCCGGCACAAGGGGGTGGCGCGGGTGGTGCGCGGCGCGAAACGCGCGGCGGGCGACGGCCGCGCCAGGCTGGCGGTTCGTTCTCTGCGGGCGGTGGCGAAGACGCGCCGACCCCGGGCCGCGGCCCGAAGCCCCCGGCTGCTGAGGCAGCTCCGGCCGCTGAGACGGCTCCGGCTGTTGAGACAGCCCCGCCTGCTGAAGCAGCACCCACCGAAGAGACTGCGGCCGCCGCCGAGAATGCGAGCCCGGCCGCAGACGCCGGCGACAAGCCGGCCGAGAGTTAGGAGAGAGACCCGTGGCGATCAGTGCAGCAGCAGTAATGGAACTCCGCGAAACGACCGGGGCTGGGATGATGGACTGTAAACGCGCGCTCACCGATGCGGAGGGCAATGCGGCCAGGGCCGTCGAATTGCTCCGCGAGCGTGGGCTTGCCAAGGCCGTGAAGCGCAGCGGACGGGAGACCAGCGAGGGCACCGTGGCGATGGCCCTCGAGGGTGGCGTGGCCGGGATCGTAGAACTCGGTTGTGAAACCGACTTCGTGGCAAAGACCGACGATTTCCAGGCGCTGGCGACCGCCTGCGCCAGCGCCGCCGCGGCGAACCCGTCGGCGACGAGCGCGGAATCATTGCTCGAGGTCGAAGTCGCCGGCGAAAAGCTGGGCCAGACCATCCAGAGCTCGGTCAGCAAGCTAGGCGAAAATATCGTGCTGAAGCGCGCGGGGCGTATCGCCGTGGACGCGAGCGGATGTGCCGGCGGCTACGTTCACGCCGGCGGCAAGCTCGGCGTCGTGGTGGCACTCGAGACTTCGGCACAGGGTGAAGGAGTGCCGGCGTTGGCGAAGGATCTCGCCATGCACGTGGCGGCCGCGGACCCGTTCCCGGTGGCGATCGATCGCGACGGCGTCGCCAAGGATCTCATCGATCGCGAAGCGGGGCTGTTCCGCAAGCAGGCCGAGCAGGAAGGCAAGCCCGAGAAGGTGATCGAGAAGATCGTCGAGGGGCGCATCAGGAAGTTCTACTCGGAAATCTGTTTGCTCGAGCAGGCGTTCGTGAAAGACTCGGATCAGACGATACAACAGCTGCTCGCCGGGGCGTCGGATCAGTTCGGGAGCCCGGTCTCGGTGGCGGGCTTCGTGCGCTTCCGGCTTGGAGAAACTGCCGCAGAATGAAGGCCCAATACGGTCGCATCGTGTTGAAGCTCTCGGGTGAGGTCCTCGCCGGATCACACGATTTCGGGATCGATCCGCCCGTGATCGATGCTCTCGCCGAGGAACTTCGCGCGGCGCATGCCTTGGGCGCCCAGATCGGAATCGTGATCGGCGGCGGCAACTTCATTCGCGGTGTCACCGCTGCGGGCGAGGGGATGGACCGCGCGACCGGCGACTACATGGGCATGCTGGCTTCGGTCATGAACGGCCTGGCGGTCCAGGACGCCCTCGAGAAGCAATCGCTGCCGACGCGCGTCTTGACCGCCTTCGCGATGCGCGAGATCGCCGAGCCCTACATCCGGCGCCGCGCCGTGCGTCACCTCGAGAAGGGTCGCATCGTGATCTTCGCTGGCGGAACCGGAAACCCGTATTTCACTACCGATACGGCCGCTGCCCTGCGAGCCGCCGAGATCGGCGCCGGTGCCGTGCTCAAGGCCACCAAGGTCGACGGTGTCTACTCCGCCGATCCGGAGAAGGACCCGAAAGCGACGCGGTTCGAGACGCTGACCTACGCTGATGTTATTCAGAAGGGCCTCGGCTTCATGGATCAAGCCGCGATCGCGTTGTGCATGGAAAACGCGCTGCCGATCGTCGTCTTCGACATGGCGGTACCGGGCAACATCCAGCGGGTCGTCGCCGGCGAGTCGGTGGGGACGACCGTCAGCGGCTAGCGAACGCGAGGAGTCAAGCCACATGTCCGATGAAGATGTCCAGCTGGTCCTCGAGGAGACGACCGATGGGATGGACAAGGCCATTCGCAGCTTCCGGTCCGAGCTCCAGAAGGTCCGCACCGGGCGCGCCAACCCGAGCATCTTGGACGGCATCCAGGTCGACTACTACGGCGCGCTCACGCCGCTGAACCAACTGGCCAACGTGGGTGTCCCAGATCCCAGGATGCTCGTGGTATCGCCGTTCGACGCCGGAGCCCTCGCGGGAATCGAGCGCGCGATCCAGGCGGCCGATCTCGGGCTCACACCGGGCAACGACGGCAAGATCGTGCGAATTCCGATCCCGCCGCTCACCGAAGAGCGGCGCAAGGAACTCGTCAAGCAGATGAAGAAAGTGGCCGAGGAACACAAGATCGGGATCCGCGATGCACGGCGTGCCGCGATCGCGATGCTCAAGGACCTGGAGAGCGACGGCTCGCTTCCAGCCGACGATCGGAAGCGCGCCGAGAAGAAGATCCAGGAGCTGACCGATCAGCACGTGGCGCAGGTCGACGAGATGACCGGGGCCAAGGAAGAGGAGGTTCTCGAGGTCTAGACCTCGAGCCCTAACATGGATGCGCTCCGCAACGACCGGATCCCGAACCACGTTGCCGTCATCATGGATGGCAATGGCCGCTGGGCCGAGCGTCAGGGTCTCGAGCGAACCGACGGGCACCGCGCCGGTGTCGAGTCCGTGCGCCAGATCGTGCGCGCCGCCAATGATCTCGGCGTCGGCTGGCTGACGCTCTACGCCTTCTCATCGGAGAACTGGAGCCGGCCGAAGCACGAAGTCGAGCTGCTGATGTCGCTCCCCGAGGCGTACTTCGAGCAGGAGCTTCCCGAGGCGATCGAGAAGAACGTGCGCATCCTGTCGATCGGGCGCGACGACCGTTTGCCGCCGGGCGTCCGCAAGTCGCTCGGCCATGCCCGCGAGCAGACCGCGATGAACAGCGGCATGCGCCTGGTCTTCGCGCTCTCCTACGGTAGTCGCGGCGAGATCGTCGATGCGGTGAGCCGCCTGCTCAAGGACCACGAGATCGGGGCCATCGATCCCGAGGCCATCGATGAGAAGACGTTCGCCGCCTATCTCGATCAGCCCGAGATGCCCGACGTCGATCTGTTGATCCGAACCGGCGGCGAGCAACGGGTCTCCAATTTCCTGCTCTGGCAGATCGCGTATGCCGAAATCGTCACGACCGAATGCATGTGGCCCGAGTTCCGGCGCGACCACCTCGAGGAGGCCATTGCCACCTTCCGGTCCCGGGAGCGGCGCTTCGGCCTGACGAGTGCCCAGGTACGCGGTTCGTGAGCGCCCAGCGCGCCGCCAGGGCCTCGGCGTGACGCGTCGGGTCTCGCTCCTCGGGAGCACCGGCAGCATCGGGGAACAGACCCTCGATGTGGTTGCCGAGTTTCCCGGGCGTTTCCGGGTCGTGGCGATGGCTGCGGGTCGCAATGTCGGGAAGCTGGCGGCACAGGTGAAAGCCCATCGGCCCGAGCTCGTGTCGATCGGTAGCGAAGCCGGCGCCCGCGAACTCAGCGAGCGCCTGGGCGCGGATGCGCCGCGCATCGTGGTCGGCGACGAAGGCTTGATCGCGGTTGCCGAACATCCCGCCGATCTCGTGATCGCCGGCCTGGTCGGTGCCGTCGGGCTGCAGCCAACGCTGGCGGCGGTTCGCGCGGGGCGAGACATCGGGCTTGCGAACAAGGAGGTGCTGGTGATGGCCGGCGCCTTCTTCCAGCGCGCGGTGAAGGACGCTGGCGTGGCATTGCTGCCGGTCGATAGCGAGCACAGCGCCATCTTCCAGGCGCTGGCCGGACAACGCCACGAAGACGTCGATCGGCTGCTACTGACGGCTTCCGGCGGGCCCTTCCGCACCTGGCCGGCGGAACGCATCGCCGAGGCCAGCATCGAACAGGCATTGGCGCATCCGAACTGGGACATGGGTCCGAAGATCAGCATCGATTCCGCTACGCTGATGAACAAGGCGCTCGAGGTGATCGAGGCGCGTTGGCTCTTCGACGTTCCGCCTGAGCGGGTCACCGTCGTGGTTCATCCCCAGTCGATCATCCACTCGCTGGTCGAATTCGTCGACGGTTCGGTCATCGCCCAGCTCGGCATGCCCGACATGAAGATGCCGATCGCGCTGGCGCTTTCCTACCCCGAGCGGTTGCCCGTGACGACGCCGCGACTCGATCTGGCCGCGATCGGCCAACTCGATTTCGAGGCACCGGATACCAAGCGCTTCCCCTGCCTCGACCTCGCCTGGCGAGCGTTGGCCGGCCCGGAGACGGCGCCGGCGGTGTTGAACGCGGCCAACGAAATCGCCGTGGCCGCGTTCCTGGACGGCCACATCTCGTTCCCGCGCATCGCGAGCTTAAATTCGCGGGTGTTGTCTGAGCACCTCGATCGCGCGCCCAAGGATCAGGCATCCACGCTCGATGACGTCATCGCCGCAGATTCGGACGCGCGGCTGGCGGCCGCCAAGCTCATCGAGGCATCGGCGTGAGCGAAGTCGCGACCGGCCTCGAGTTCATCTGGGCATTCGTCCTGATGTTGGGCGTCCTCGTGACGGTCCACGAGTTCGGGCACTTCATCGTTGCCAAGTGGTGCGGCGTCAAGGTGCTGAAGTTCTCGATCGGCTTCGGTTCGGCGATCGGCTTCGGCCGCTATCGATTGGCCTGGACCCGGGGCGAAACCGAGTACGTGATCGCCTGGCTTCCGCTGGGTGGTTTCGTGAAAATGTTAGGCGAGATTCCCGGCGAAGAAGCGACGCCGGAAACCCAGGCCGAATGGGACCGCTCGATGGGGGCCCAGCCCGTCTGGAAGAAGCTCGCGATCGTGCTCGCAGGGCCGGCCATGAACCTGATCCTGCCCGTCATCGTTTTGGTCGGCTTCATGTGGGTTGGCTCTCAGCAGCCGATCGCGCAGATCGGAACCGTCGATCCGGCTTCGCCCGCGGCCGAGGTCGGGCTGCTGGCCGGCGACAAGATCCTGGCGATCGATGATGAGCCGGTCACCTGGTGGTCGGATGTCGTTTCCCGCATCGAGCCCGCCCGTGGCCGTTCGTTGGCGTTCGCGATCGAACGCGATGGCGCTTCCTTCGACGTCTCCGTTCCGGTCGCCGAGAGAAAGCGCCTCGACGTATTCCAGGCTGGCACGGAGCAGGCCTGGATCGGCATCCAGGCGATGCGCCAGCCGGCGATCGTCGGTGTGCCCTCCGAGGACAGTCCGGCGGCCGCGGCAGGGCTTCGCTCCGGCGACCGGGTGCTCGCGATCGCGGGCGTCGAGGTCGAAGAGTGGCGCGTCTTCGTGCGCGCCTACGAGGCCGCCTCGGCCCCGGTCGTGCTGCGCCTTTCCAGAGGAGAAGGGCCGGAAGCCGAGACCCGCGAGGAAACGGTGCCCGCGCTCGGCGACGTCAGCGACCTGGGCCTGATCCCGGCCGTCGTCCTGATCGCGGCCGTCACGGACGACGGTGCCGCCAAGGCTGCCGGCCTCCAGGCCGGTGACCTGATCCTGTCCCTCGACGGTGAGCGGGTGGGCAGCTGGGGGACCTTCCGGGAAACCGTGATGGTCTCCGGCGGTCGTCCGCTGGATCTCGAGTATGCGCGTGACGGCGAGATCCGGCATAGCCGCATGAGCGCGCTGCCCAAGACCGACGAAGACAGCGGCGTCGAGCAGCTCCTGATCGGTATCCAGGGGCGCAGTCCGCTGATGCCGGTGATGGCCCTCGAACGCCATACGGATCCGCGCGTCTCGGTTCCCCGAGCGGTTGCCAAGGTCGCCGACTTCACGGGGATCCTGTTCGAAGGTTTCCGACGCATCCTGACCGGAGAGGTTTCGCGCAAGCAGATCGGTGGCCCGATCGAGATCGCGCGTCAGTCCCACCGCGCACTCCAGGCCGGTTGGGATGCCTTCCTCTACCTGCTCATGCTGATCAGCGTGAACCTGGCGGTGCTCAACCTGTTGCCCATCCCGGTTCTCGATGGGGGTCAGGCGTTGATCTACCTGATCGAGGGCGTCAAGCGGGGTGCCATTTCATTGCGCGCTCGCGAGTTCGCCCAGGTGGCGGGCCTGGCGGCCATCCTGATGCTGATGGGCGTCGCGTTCTGGAATGACCTGTCGAAGTACTGGTCGTCCGTCTTCGAATGGCTCGTGGGCTAGCCCGCTCACCATGTCGGCTCGGAACAGGCCGCCGGCCGGGCGACAGACGACGCGCGAGGGCCGCGAGCGCGGTGCAGCGGCGCCCGCCAGCGGCCCGCGTATTCTTGCCATCGAGTCCGCGACCGGGATTCTGGGCCTCGCTCTCTTCGAGGATGGTCAGCTCCGGGCCGAGATCGCGCGCGATGTCGGCGGACGCCATGCGGAACGTTTGCTGCCCGAACTCGATGCCTTGCTGAAGGCACTCGATTGGCGCCCGGACGCGATCGACGGGATCGGCATCTCGATCGGACCGGGTTCGTTCACGGGGCTGAGGGTGGGCCTGGCCACGGTCAAGGGCATCGCGTTCGGTGGTAAACCGCTCGTTGTCGCCGTGCCGACCCTGGCGGCCCTCGCCGAGCAGGGCGGCCGGGAAGCCTCCCGCCTGGGACAACCCGTGGCCGCGCTCCTCGACGCGCGTCGCGGTGAGGTCTACGCCGGCGGTTGGTCCGACCCACACCGGGCCGCGGCCGACCTGCTGCCCGAGTCCGTCTGTTCGGCCACGGAGCTCGCTGACGGGCTTCCAGAGGGAATCGGCCTGGTGGTCGGAGAAGGGGCTGGCGCGGTGGCCGAAGCGCTTCTGGCCCAGCGCCCGGATCTGGTCCGATGGGGGCCTCCGGTGTTGCGCGCCCGCGCCGCAGCCGTCGCTCGGCTTTCGATGCCACGCCTGGCGGCCGGCGAGGGCGTCGCAGCCGAGGATCTCGTGCCCCGCTACCTGCGGCGGGCCGAGGCCGAGGTACAGCGAACCGGCGAGGCCCTCGAATAGATCCCTCGAAACTTGCTTTGACGCTCCAGCGGCCCCCCGGTAACCTCGCGGTTTCCCAAAGAAACCCGGTCCAGGGAGCACTCGGCCAGCGCGAGTTCCCTGGCTCTCATCGATGAATCCACCGCCCGAGCCGGCCCGCAAGCGGTCCCCCGTAGGCGGAGCCCCAGGAGAATCCCCATGCCGCTGAACATCTACTACGACAAGGACGCCGACCTCGGTCGCCTCGAAGGCAAGACCGTGGCCGTCATCGGTTACGGCAGCCAGGGCCATGCCCATGCGCTCAACCTGCACAATTCCGGCGTGTCCGTCGTCGTCGGGCTCCGCAAGGACTCGGGCTCCTGGGCCAAGGCCGAGGGCGCTGGCTTGCGTGTCGCGACGCCGGCCGAGGCTGCGGCCGAGGCCGAGGTAGTAATGCTGACGGTTCCGGACGAAACCGCGGCCAAGATCTACAGCGACGAGATCGCGCCCGGGCTCGAACCCGGCAACTACCTTGCCGTGGCGCACGGCTTCAATCTTCACTTCCAGGCGATCCAGCCTCCGGACAACGTCAACGTGATCATGTGCGCGCCGAAGGGCCCGGGCCACACCGTGCGGGGCCACTACGAAGAGGGCAAGGGCGTTCCGTGCCTGGTCGCCGTCCATCAGGATCCGAGCGGCGATTCGCTCCAGATGGCACTCGCCTATGCCAAGGGCATCGGCGGTGGTCGTGCTGGCATCATCGAGACGACCTTCAAGGAAGAGACCGAGACGGATCTCTTCGGCGAGCAGGCGGTGCTATGCGGGGGATTGACCGCGATGATGCAGGCCGGCTACGAGACCCTCGTCGAAGCGGGTTATGCGCCGGAGATGGCCTATTTCGAGACGATCCACGAGGTGAAGCTGATCGTCGACCTGATCTACGAGAACGGCATGGCGAACATGCGCTACTCGGTTTCGAACACGGCCGAGTACGGCGACTTCACCCGCGGGCCGCGCGTGATCGACGCCGACACGAAGGCGCGCATGAAGGAAATCCTCGGTGAGATCCAGCGCGGCGAGTTCGCGCGCGAGTTCATCGTCGAGAACCTGTCCGGCAACGTGTCGTTCAACGCGATGCGGCGGCGCGCGGCCGAGCATCCGATGGAAGAAGTCGGCGGCCGGCTGCGTGGCCTGATGCCGTGGCTGAAGGACAATCAACTGGTCGATCGCTCCAAGAACTAGCGTCGCGCCGGCCTTGGCCGCGCTGCCGTCGTGGAGCCAGACAGGATCCGGAACTTGAGCGAACGACCGAACGACGAGAACGTTTTCGAGGAGCGCCTCAGCGGGCTCTTTGCCCCGGACGTGTACCGTTTCGCGTTTCCGCTGTTGTTGCTCGGGGGCATTGCCTGGGGGCTGTCATGGACGATCCCGAGCCTCGTGCTGAGCGGGCTCGGGCTCTTCGTGGTGGCGTTCTTCCGCAATCCCGAGCGCGCGCTTCCGCCGGGAGACGACCTCGTCATCGCACCGGCCGACGGCAAGGTGATGTGGGTCGACGAGCTGGAACGCGATGGCCGCAAAGTGCTGCGCATCGGGATCTTCCTGTCGGTCTTCGACGTGCACGTGAACCGCGCGCCGGTACCGGGCCGGGTGGTTTCGATCGACCGCTCCGGCGACGCCTACCTCGCCGCGTTCAATCCCGATGGCGAAGCCCGCAACGTCCAACTCGCGATGGGGCTCGAGACCGCCTGGGGGCGCATCGATGTCGTCCAGATCACGGGCTTGATCGCGCGACGCATCGTCTTCCAGCCAGAAGTCGGGGACTGGCTCGACCGCGGCGTGCGATACGGCCTGATCCGGTTCGGATCGCGGACGGACGTGCATCTGCCGCAGGGCAGCATGGCCAAGGTCGCCGTGGGTGACGTGGTGCGCGGAGGCAAGACGATCCTGGCAATGCTGCCCGAGGCTTCACCATGAGCGAGGCCGAGCCTCCGACCACCGACACCCAGGACGCCGAGGGGCAGCGGCCCAAGCGCCGTCGCCGCCGTCGCACGCGCGCCGAAAGGCGCCGCGGCTTCGTGACGCTGTTGCCGCAGATTCTGACCACGGCGAATCTGGGCGCGGGCTTCTTCTCGATCACACTGACCGTGAGCGAGCGCTACGAGGCTGCCGCACTCGCCATCTTCGTGGCAGCGCTGTTCGATATTGCCGACGGTCGGGTCGCCCGAATGGCCCGTGCGACCAGCCGCTTCGGCGCCGAATACGATTCGATCTCCGACACCGTCTCATTCGGCGTGGCGCCCGCATTGTTGGCCTACGGTGCTGGCGGTCTGACCGAACTCGGCTGGACCGGCTGGGTGCTCGCCTTCAGCTACACCGCCGGCGCCGCGCTGCGGCTGGCACGCTTCAACGTGACACCGGGCCGCTACCGGGGGCGTTTCGACGGGCTCGCATCGCCCGCCGGTGCCGGCATGGTGCTTTCGACGGTCTGGTTCGGTGCGCTGATGCGTGGCTGGGGGATCCCGATCGACTTTCCGCCGCTCTTGGCCGGGCTCGGTATCGCCGCGCTGGGTGCGCTGATGGTCAGCCCGATTCCCTATTTCTCGTTCAAGGAAGTGAACCTGCGCGGGAACTACGGAAGCACGGTCTTGATGGTCTTCACGCTGATCGGCCTGATCCTGGAGCCGCAGCTCACGTTCTTCGTGTTCGGCCTCGGTTACGTCGCTTCCGGTCCGCTCGGGATGTTCTGGCGCAGGCGGACCGGACATCAGCTCGAAGAAATGGCGCCGTCCGGCGTACAGGAAGAAGCCGCGATGCCAGGCGGTTCGGGGAGTGACGCATGAGTGACGATCGAATCCGCATCTTCGATACGACCCTGCGCGACGGCGAACAGTCGCCGGGCTGCAGCATGAACCTCCCGGAGAAGCTCACGCTCGCGCGTCAACTCGCGCGGCTGGGCGTCGATGTCATCGAGGCAGGCTTCGCCATCGCGAGCGAAGGCGACTATGAGGCGATTCGCGCCGTCGCCGCCGAGATCGGCGACACCACGATCGCGAGTCTCGCGCGCACGGGAATCGGCGATATCGACCGCGCCGGCCAGGCCCTCGAACAGGCCAGGCACTCCCGCATCCACACCTTCATTGCGACCAGCGAGATCCACCTCGAGCACAAACTGAAGATGGGCCGCGAGCAGGTGCTGGAAGAGGTCGACGCCGCGGTGCGGCGGGCGCGTCAGTTTACCGACGACGTCGAATTCTCGGCCGAGGACGCCACCCGGACCGATTCGGACTATCTGGTCCAGGTCTTCCGCTGCGCCGTCGATGCCGGTGCCACGACGCTGAATGTGCCGGATACCGTGGGCTACACCACGCCGGTCGAGTACCACGACCTGATCCGCTACCTGCGCGCGAACATCCCGGGCAGTGAGGACCTGATCTTCAGTCTCCACTGCCACAACGATCTCGGGCTCGCCGTTGCGAATAGCCTCGCCGCGATCCAGGCGGGTGCGCGACAGGTCGAGTGCACGGTCAACGGCATCGGCGAGCGTGCGGGCAACACGGCCATGGAAGAAGTCGTGATGGCACTGAAAACTCGGCCCGACGCTTTCGAGGGCCTCGATACCCGGGTGAATACCACCGAGATCTATCCGACGAGCCGTTTGCTGTCATCGATCATCGGCGTACCGGTGCAGCCCAACAAGGCGATCGTGGGCGACAATGCCTTCGCCCACGAGGCGGGCATCCATCAACACGGGGTGCTCGAGAACGCACTCACCTACGAGATCATGACGCCGCAGTCGATCGGTCGGGCGTCGAACGAACTCGTGCTGGGCAAGCACTCGGGCCGTCACGCTTTCAAGGACCGCCTGCTCGAGCTCGGCTACGAGCTCGGCGACGACGAGTTCCAGCGCGCCTTCAAGCAGTTCAAGGATCTCGCCGACCGCAAGAAGGTCATCTACAACGAGGACCTCGAATCGATCGTGGGCGAGAGCGTCGTGACCCATGAAGGGCGCTTCCGGCTCGGCAATCTGGTGATCCAGAGCGGCACCTTCGCGACGCCGAATGCCACGGTCGAACTCATCGTCGATGGCGAGGCCCAGAAGCAGACGGCCCAGGGCAGCGGTCCGGTGGACGCGGTGTTCAAGGCCATCGCGGCGATCACCGAGACCAAGGCCGAGCTGCTGACCTATCAGGTGAAGGCCATTACTGGCGGGCTCGACGCCCAGGGCGAGGTCACCGTGATCATCACCGAAGACAACCGACGCGTGATCGGCCACGGCGCACACACGGACATCATCGTGGCGTCCGGGCGCGCCTACGTGAATGCAATCAACAAGCTCGAGTGGACCGTCGGCCGTAAGGCCGCGGACGGTCCGCGCGGGATCTAGCGAACCGACTCGGACGTTCTCGAGGCTCGCTGCCAGCGCCAACGCGCTCGGCGCGATGTCCTGACGGCGCGTCAGACGGAGAAAGGGTAGAGATGGAGCGGGTATTGGTCCTGCCGGGCGACGGCATCGGCCCCGAAGTGACGCAGCAGGCCGTGCGCGTCCTCGAGGCGGCCGGCAAGCGCGCGGGCATCGGTTTCGAGTGCAGCGAGGCCTTGATTGGCGGTGCGTCGATCGATGCCCACGGCATACCGCTGACCGACGATGTGGTGGAAGCAGCGCGCACGAGCCGCGCCGTATTGTTGGGCGCCGTCGGCGGTCCGAAATGGGACGCGATGCCCGTCGATACGCGCCCGGAGAAGGGCTTGCTCCGGATTCGCAAGGAGCTCGGCCTGTATGCCAACCTGCGCCCGGCCGCGGTCTTCCCGGCGCTCGCCCAGGCCTCGACACTGCGCCCGGAGGTGGTGGACGGAATCGATCTGCTGGTGGTGCGCGAGTTGACCGGGGGAATCTACTTCGGCGAGCCCCGCGGCCGCGCCATCGTGGACGGCCGCCGGGAAGCACGAAACACCATGGTGTATGACGAGGTCGAGATCGAGCGGATCAGCCGCGTCGCCTTCGATTCCGCGCGCCGCCGTCGCCGACACGTGACCCACGTGCACAAGGCCAACGTGCTCGACGTTTCGCAACTCTGGATCGAAGTGGTCGACGAGGTCGCCAAGGGTTACGACGACGTCGAACTCCAGCATCAACTGGTGGATTCCTGCGCCATGCTCCTGCTCTCCGATCCGGCGCGTTTCGACGTGATCGTGACCGGCAACCTGTTCGGCGACATTCTCTCCGACGAGGCGGCGATGCTCACCGGCTCCCTCGGAATGTTGCCCTCGGCGAGTCTCGGAGATGGCGGAATCGGCCTCTACGAGCCCGTTCACGGCTCTGCGCCCGACATCGCCGGGCAGGATCTGGCGAATCCGCTGGCCGCGATCCTGTCCGTCGCGATGCTATTCGAGCACACCCTCGACCGGCCGGACGCGGCCGCCGAGGTGCGCGACGCGGTCACCGCGGTTCTTGCAGCCGGACACCGAACCGGCGACATCATCCTGGAAGGCGAAAAGCGCGAGACGATCGGCTGTGTCGCCATGGGTGATTGCGTGCTGGAGAAACTGGGAGCATGAATCCGCTGTTGCGCGTTGCCATCGTCGGGGCCACTGGCGCGGTCGGTGGCGAACTGATCTCGCTACTGGAAGAGCGTCGCTTCCCGCTCCAGGAACTCCGCCTCGTAGCGAGCGAGCGCTCGCTAGGCGAGGGTGTCGATGTCCTCGATTCCGACATTGCCGTAGAGACCGAGCTCGCCTCGCTTTCGGGCCTCGATCTGGTGTTCGTCTGCGCGCCACCGGACGTGGCACTCGATTGGGTGCGTCGCTGTCTGCGCGAAGAGGTGCGCTGCATCGATCTCTCCACCGGCATGGTGGCGCACGCCGAAGTTCCCCTGCTCGGCACGAGCGAAGCCGAGGGCGCCCCGTTCGCGGCCGTTGCACCTCCGGCCGCGATCGCACTGACGCGTGTCGTCGCCGCACTCGCGCAGGAATGCCCGGTGGCCCGGGTGAACGCGACCTGGCTGGTCTCCGCTGCCACTGCCGGACGACCGGGTGTCGATTCGCTCCAGGCCGAGACCATCGCGTTGTTCAACCAGGCGGACACGCCCGACACGGACGTGTTCGGTCGCGAGATCGCATTCGATGCCTGGCCCGGGCCCGGCGAAGCCGACGAGACCGGCGCGACGCCCAGCGAACGCGGCGTCGTGGCCGCGCTCACGCGAACGCTACCGGGTATTTTCGCGGCGATCTCGGCCGTCCAGGTGCCTGTCTTCGCGGGCCTGGGCCTACAGGTCACGATCCAGTTCGAACGCCCGCTGGATACCGCCACCGCACTCGCCTGCCTGGCGAAGGCCGACGGCGTCGAACTCGCGAACCCGGCCTCGAGTACGCGGGACGCCCTCGGTAGCGACGACGTGCACGTGGCACGGGTTGTTTCGGACGCGGGCGGCTTGCGGATGTGGCTGGCGGCAGATCCAATCCGACTGGCGACCGTGGCGGCCGTGCGGGCGGCGGAGCCGCGAGACAGCGACTGAGTTCCGCGCCATGCCCGTCGCTCACTTCAAACTCGTCCTCGAATATGACGGCGCTGGCTTCGCGGGCTGGCAGATCCAACGGGAAGGACAGCGCACGGTCCAGGGGGAACTCGAAGCCGCGTTCGCCGAACTCGGCCGGGATCTGCGTCTGATGGGCGCGGGCCGCACCGATGCCGGCGTCCACGCCGAGGGCCAGGTCGCGAGCGTCCGCATCGACACGCCGCACGACGCCGAGACCCTGCGGCGCGCCCTCAACGCCAAGTTGCCGCGCGAGGTCGTGATCCGACGCCTCGAACCGGTGGCCTCGGGCTTCGACGCGCGCAGCGATTCCCTCGGCAAGCACTACCGATACTGCATCTGGAACGGCCGGCTGCGCTCGCCGCTGCGGGCTGCCCGCGCTCTCCACGTGCGAGAGCCCCTGGACCTCCTCGCGATGGCTCAGGCCGCGAAAGCCCTGGTGGGCCGGCACGATTTCGCCTGCTTCCAGGCCACGGGCTCCGAAGTGCCCCACACGGTGCGGACGTTGACCCGGGCAGAGATCTCGGGCGAAACGGGCGGCGAGGTCGCGCTCGATCTCGAGGGCGACGGCTTCCTGCGCCACATGGTCCGGAATATCGCCGGCACCCTGGTCGAGGTGGGGCACGGGCGGCGTCCGCCGGACGGCATGCCGGCACTGCTGGAGGCCCAGGATCGCGGCGGGGCGGGGCCCACGGCAGCGGCCCAGGGGCTTACCCTGGTTTCCGTCCGCTACGCGGGTTGCGCCGTGCCGGATTGAGCCAGAAAACACGCGAACTCAAGGGGTTACGCCCTCCACCCGCGAGCCCGGGCGCTTGACGGTAGGGGCAACCGTTGGCTATATCCCTTCGCTCCGCCGCGGGGCTTTTGCGCTCCGCCGGATTCCCGTACGCAAGGAGCCCCACCGATGGGAGCTGTCGCTCACAAGGCCACCCAGCCCGCCAAGCCCGCCGACATCGTGCGGAGCTGGTACGTCATCGACGCCCAGGATGTCGTGCTCGGTCGTCTCTCGACGCGGGTGGCTTCGGTCCTGCGCGGGAAGCACAAGCCGATCTTCACGCCCCACGTGGATACCGGCGATTTCGTGATCGTGATCAACGCCGACAAGGTCAAGCTGACCGGGCGTAAGCGCGAGACGAAGACCTACTACCGGCACTCGGGTTGGCCGGGCGGTCTCAAGGAAACCACCGCAGCCAAGGTACTCGACGGTCCCTTTGCGGATCGCGTCGTCGAAACCGCGGTCCGGGGAATGCTCCCCAAGAATTCGCTGGGTCGGCAGATGCTCACGAAGCTGAAGGTCTACGCCGGCCCCAAACATCCTCACCAGGCGCAGATGCCCCAGGAGCTGACCCTGTGACCGAGATCTTGACCAACGCCGAAGCCACCGGGCGCCGCAAGAGTTCGGTCGCCCACGTGTGGGTGACGCTGGGCACCGGCCAGTTCAACATCAACGGAGGCCGGTCGCTCGAGGACTACTTTCCGCGCGAGAGCCTGCGCACCCTGATCCACCAGCCCCTCGAGACCACCGCCGCGGTCGGCCGCTACGACGTGAAGGTGAGCCTGAAGGGCGGCGGCAGCTCCGGCCAGGCCGGCGCCCTGCGCCACGCGATCTCGCGTGCGCTCGAGAAGATGGATCCCGACCAGCGGCCCACGCTCAAGAAGGCCGGCTTCCTGACGCGAGACGCGCGCAAGGTCGAGCGAAAGAAGTACGGACAGCGCGGCGCACGTGCGCGTTTCCAGTTCTCCAAGCGCTAAGCCAAGCTCAGTCGCCAATTCGACAACGCGGGGCCAGCGCAAGCTGGCCTCGCGTTTTCTGTTTCAGGGTCAAAAGGGAAAGAGGAGTTCGACATGAAGGTCGCCGTCATCGGAGCCAGTGGATACACGGGTGTCGAACTGCTTCGCATCGTGCACCGGCACCCGCGTCTCGAACTGGCGGCGGCGACTTCGGAACAGCGCGCGGGCCTGGTGATCGGGGAGTCGTTCCCAGCGCTGCGGGAAATCGTCGATCTGAAGTTCGAAGCGCTCGACGCGGCCGATCTCGCGACCCGGGTCGACGCGGCATTCGTGTGTCTGCCGCATTCGACCGCGGCACCCGCGGTGGCCGCGCTGCGTGCCGGAGGCGTGACCGTGATCGACATCTCCGCCGACTTCCGCTTACGGGACCGCGCCGTCTACGAGACCTGGTATGGCCCCCACAAGGCGCCCGAGATCTTCGGCCAGGGTGTCTACGGCCTGCCCGAGTTCTACGCAGAGGCCCTGGTCGGCGCCAAGCTGGTCGCCGCTCCCGGCTGCTACCCGACCAGCGCGCTACTGCCGATGCTGCCGTTCTTGCGCGCTGGGGTGGTGGAGACCGATCCCATCATCATCGACGCCAAATCCGGCGCCTCCGGGGCCGGCCGCACCGTGGCCGAGGGTTACCTGCTGACCGAGCTCGACGACAACTTCTACGCCTACAAGGTGGCCGCGCATCGCCACATCCCCGAGATCGAACAGGAGGCCAGCCTCGTGGCCGGCGAGCCGGTGCGCGTGACCTTCGTGCCGCATCTGCTGCCGACGATTCGCGGCATTGGAACGTCCGTCTACCTGCGCCTGAAGGCGCCGCTGACGACCGCCGAGGCTCGCGAGATCCTGCTCGACGCCTACGGCGCGGCCCCGTTCGTGCGCGTGTTGCCCGAGGGCGAGACCCCCAAGCTCGCCCATGTGCGCGGCAGCAACTTCTGCGATGTGGGCGTCGTGGTGGACGAACACGCCGGGACCCTGATCGGACTCGCGGCCATCGACAACCTGGTGAAAGGGGCCGTGGGGCAGGGCGTCCAGTGTCTCAACCTGAGCCAGGGCTGGGGGGAGACCGAGGGACTGGAAGAGGCGCCGTTCTCGCCCTGAGCGGCCTCAGGGATCCTGCGGCGCGCCGTCGTCATCGATGTAGCCGAGCGCGTGCAGGCGCTCGCGCTGGGCTTCGTCTGGCGATTGGGCGGGAACCAGCGGCGCTTCGGCGGCCCGGTACTGCTCGAGGGCGGTGCGGAGCGTCGTCTCGGCGGAAGGTTCGGGTCGCCAGTCCGCGCCGGCGCGGCCGTCGGTGCGCGGCAACGGCTGCCCGGCGTCGCTCCAGCGGTAGCGCTTCCAGTCGTCGGCCAGCGCTTCGCGCGGACCGCTGACCCGGAAGAAGTGGTCGCCGGAATAGGCACTGGTGTCGTTGCCGATGTCACTGAAGACGACCCGGGGCGCGAGTGCCGGGCCGCCTTGTAGCCGCTGGCTCAGGTCGATCCCTTGCGCTCCGGCCCTCGGCTCGAGGCCGGCGAGTGCCAGCAGCGTGGGCATGACGTCGACGTGGTGGACGAGGTCGTGGTAGCGGCCGGGGGTGACGCCGGGCCCGCGCACGATGAAGGGCACGCGAGCCAGGTCCGGCGTCGTTGCATGACCATGAGCGAACCAGAACTCGTCCTCACCGAGGCTTTCGCCGTGGTCGGCCGTGAACAACCAGACGGTTTCGCGCTCCGGCGAGGCGGCTTCGACGGCCGCCATCAGGCGTCCGAGTTGCGTGTCGAAGTGTCGGATCTCCCCGGCATAGCGCTCGCGGTAGCGCTGCGGCTCGCGTATCCCCGGCAGATACTGGTAGGCCGGCAGGCCGCGTTTGCCACTGTTCTGCGGCAGCAGCCGAAGCGGCGCCTCGCCCGGCACCGCGGGCACCTCGAGGCCCTCGCTCCAGGGTGCCGGCGGCGTGTACGGGCCGTGGGGATCCTGGTAATGGACCCACAAGAAGTAGGGAGCGCTGCGCGGTCGTTCGAGCCAGGCGAGGGCACGCTCGGTGGTGGGCAGGGCCGTGCGTTCGAAGTAGTCGGGGCGATTGCGCTCACGCTCGGGCAACTTGTCATCGTACAAGGCGAAGCCGCGGTCGAGCCCGGTCTGACGGCCGATCACGGTGTTGCCGATGAAGGCTGCGGTGTCGTAGCCGGCGGCTTCGAAAGCCTCGGCCAGGGTGGTGCCTCCTGCGAGGCGGGTCGTGCCGTTCTGGTAGCCGATCGAGTGCGAGCGGACGAAGCGCGAAGTCATCATCGAGGCGTGGGAGGGCGCAGTCAGGCTGCTGGCAGCGATGGCACGTTCGAAGATGGCCGCGTCGGTAGCGAGCGCGTCGAGGCGGGGACTGGTCTCGCCGGGGAACCCGTAGAGCCCCAGGTAATCTGCACGCAGCGTGTCGACCACGATCAGCACGACGTCGGGGGCCGTCGGGTCGGGCTCTGCGGGTGCGCAGCCGAGCGCGCAGAGAAGCGGAATCAAGAGCATCTGGGGCCGCCGGCGCGTCACGCTGACAAGACGTAGCGGAGCAATGGAACGACGTCTCGTCAGTTCCTGGCCGCTTCCGTTTGACACCTCGGGCATCGGAGCCCTATAACGGCTCAAACCTGCGGACGGGTGAGAGACCATCCAGCAGCCCCACGACATCGATCGCGACCCGGCAAGTCAAACGAAGCCGGGCGAGGATCCGCACGCCACTTCCTATTACGCGTCGGATCCGACGGAGATCCGCCTCTCGGTGTCGGCCGTGGTCTGGGGCAGCGAACGCGGTGCGGAATTGCTGCTGATGCAGCGTTCCGACAATGGTCATTGGGGCCTCCCCGGGGGCTACGTCGAGGCAGGCGAAACGGTGACGGAGGCCGCGGCGCGGGAAGTCTTCGAAGAGACCGGTGTCGAGATCGCCGTCGGGCGGTTGATCGGCGTCTACTCGGACCCCGCTCGCCAGGTGATCGCGTATCCGGACGGCAACCGGGTGCAGGCGGTCAACCTGTGCTTCGAAGCGCGCCCGACCGGCCAGGGCGAGCCCACCACACCGGAAGAAACGCTGGCCAGCGGCTATTTTTCGAGCGGCGCGTTGCCTGAACCGCTCGTCCCGATCCACCAGATCCGAATCCAGGACGCCTTGGCGGATGCCCCCGCCACGGCGGTTCGTTAGATCCGGCCGAAACCGGAAACCCCAGTCAAACCAAGGCCTTTTGGAGAATTCATGACGTCGCGCCCCAAGAAATTCATCTTCGTCACCGGCGGGGTCCTTTCGGGCCTTGGCAAGGGCCTTTCGGCCGCCGCGATCGGCTCGCTGCTCGAGGCCCGGGGCCTGCGGGTCACGTTCCTGAAGCTCGATCCCTACCTGAACGTGGACCCGGGCACGATGAATCCGGTCCAGCACGGCGAGGTCTACGTGACCGACGACGGCGCCGAGACGGACCTCGATCTGGGTCATTACGAGCGCTACTCGCGCGGCACGATGGGCCAGGTCAACAACGTCACGGCCGGCCGGGTCTACAACGAGGTGATCAACAAGGAGCGCCGTGGCGACTACCTGGGCGGCACCGTCCAGGTCATCCCGCACATCACCGACGAGATCAAGCGCCGCATCCACCTGGCCGCTGATGGCGCCGACATCCTGATCTGCGAAGTCGGCGGCACCGTGGGCGACATCGAGGCGCTGCCCTTCCTCGAGGCCGTGCGGCAATTCCGCGCCGAAGTCGGCCGCGACAACGTTTGTTATGTCCACCTGGCGCTGGTGCCGTTCATCCCGAGTGTGGGTGAGCTGAAGACGAAGCCGCTCCAGCACTCGGTGAAGGAACTCCAGGCCCTCGGCATTGCGCCGGACGTGCTGCTCTGCCGCACCGACCGCGACATCCCGCGCGCTGTGAAGAAGAAGATCGCGCTCTTCTGCAATGTGGACGATGCCGCCGTGATCTCGGCACGCGACGTGGCCCACATCTACGAACTTCCCCTGGTCTTCCACGACGAGGGCCTCGACGAGAAGATCACGCGGGTGCTCGGCATCTGGACCGGCGAGCCGCGGCTCGACGATTGGGCGCGCGTGGTCGCTGCGCTCAAGAATCCGCTGGGTACCGTGCACATCGCCATGGTCGGCAAGTACGTCGACCTTTCGGACAGTTACAAGAGCCTGAACGAGGCGCTGCATCACGGCGGCATTGCCAACCAGACCCAGGTCGAGATCGAGTACTTCGATAGCGAGAAGCTCGACGACCCGGCCGTGCTCTCGCACTGCCACGGCATCCTCGTGCCCCACGGCTTCGGCGCCCGGGGTGTTGAGGGCAAGATCTCGGCGGTCAAGTATGCGCGCGAGAATCGCATCCCGTACTTCGGCGTCTGCTACGGCATGCAGATGGCCGTGATCGAGTTCGCGCGCAACGTGGCGGGCCTGGTCGGCGCCAACTCCACCGAGGTCGACCCCGATACGCCGCATCCGGTGATCTGCCTGATGGAGAGCCAGGAAGAGGTCGACGAAAAGGGCGGCACGATGCGCCTCGGCGCCTGGCCCTGCGAGTTGAAGGAAGGCACCGCCGCCCACGCCGCCTACCAGCAGATCGAGATCTCCGAACGCCACCGCCACCGCGACGAGTTCAACCCCGAGTACAAGGAACGCCTCGAAGCGGCCGGTCTGGTGCTCTCGGGCACCTCTCCGGACGGGCGTCTGGTCGAGGTGGTCGAACTGGCCGACCACCCCTGGTTCGTGGCCTCCCAGTACCACCCGGAGTTCAAGTCGACCCCGTTCGAGCCGCACCCGCTGTTCACGGCCTTCATCGCGGCCGCGATCAAGCACGAGGCTGGCGAAGCATAGGGGCGGGCGCGCTCCCTCTGCTTGCACGCATGGGGGGGCTTCCCTAAACCCCTTGTCCCGTGCGGGGTTGGCGGCTCGAAGCCGTCCGACCACACCGCCTGGGGCGTTAGCTCAGTTGGTTAGAGCGCCGTGTTCACACCGCGGAGGTCACTGGTTCGAATCCAGTACGCCCCACCAGGCAACCTGCTGAAGTTGCTGGGGAACTGGGTGTGCACGCACGCCCCGGCCGACCGCGGGCCAAGTGTGTCCAGAACCTCTTGGTGACGCCCCAGCACGTCCTCATTGCGCCGGACTCAGTCGATCTGCTTGTTGGACCGGTGGAAGCGGCGGACGATGTCGGGATCGGGGTGCAGGCTGGTACCGGCGTCCCGCTTTGCGTCGTACGGCAGCCGGTTCAGCACGTGGCGCATGCTCTCGAGACGAGCGCGTTGCTTGTCGTTCGCACGCACGAGGGTCCATGGGCTGTAGGTCGTGTGGGTCTTGCTGAACATCTCTT
>JAJDAP010000105.1 GCA_029261795.1 Deltaproteobacteria bacterium | reverse complement strand
TCGGTACCACGGCAGTCTGCACCTCGATCGATTCCTCGATCCGACGGCTCCAGGCGTCCTCGAAAGGGAGTGAGCCAACCGTGCTGATGAGGTCAATCCGGTCTAGAAGAAGTCGACATCACCAGTCAGGCGAGCGTACCCGTGGTAGATGACGGCAGTGCCACCGATGAGCAGGTAACGAACAGAGTGCTTCGAGAGCAGGTGCAGGAACTGTCGTACGTCTTCCGAGAAAAGGGCGGCTCTCACCGTCCGCGCTCGGCCTCGCGCACATCCGGGGCGTCGCTCCCGTAGACGCGCTCGCGCAGGGTTCTCGCGATATCGAAGCGCTCGTCGGGAGTCATCGCAAGCTGCTGGGCGCGGTCCCAGCGATCCGCTTCTTCGAAGGAGCGAGCCTTGTGAGCTTCACGTTCCATCGTTCCGAGCTTGGCGCCACCAGGGCTGACGGTCACGCTTGGTGTCGATTCTCCGGGCCGCAGTGATCCGCCCCAGGATCTGCTCGCGTCCGGCCTCTGTTGGCCGTCCTGGACGGCCCCGTTGCGGTCGGTGCCAGCCGTCCCCAGGACAAGCCAGGGGCCCTGACCTCCTGACGAAGATCAGGGCCCCTGCAACGACCCGGAACACCGGCTGCTCTCCCTCGCGACTCGGCGCGTTGCGCCGATGGGCCGGCAAGCTCTCCCTCGAGCCGAGCCTTGTCGCACTTTCGCACGGAAGCTCCGAGCATCAAGATGGATGACGCTGTCCGTTCTGATCTTCTTCCATGGAAACACGGTGTGCCCGAGCTCCCCGACGTGACCGTGTACCTCGAACGGATCGAGGCGCTGCTGGTCGGCTTTGAGTTGCGGCGTGTTCGTGTCCGCCACGCGTTCCTGCTGCGCAGTGTGGAGCCGCCGCTCAGCGCGGCGCATGGACGCCGGTTGGTTGGTGTGCGCCGGTTGGGCAAGCGGCTCGTGTTCGAGTTGCAGGACGAGTTGTTCCTCGTCCTGCACCTGATGGTCGCGGGGCGGCTGCGTTGGCGGGGTGTCGGGGCGAAGCTGCCAGGCAAGCGTGGGCTGGCGGCTTTCGACTTCGAGCCCGCCACGCTGCTGTTGACCGAGGAGGGCAGTCACAAGCGCGCCTCACTGTTCGTGGTGCAGGGGGCGGCCGGGCTGGCGGAGCACGATCGCGGCGGACTCGAAGTGATCGGCGCCTCGCCCGCGGCGCTCGGGGTTGCCTTGCGGCGCGAGAACCACACGCTCAAGCGGGCGCTCACCGATCCGCGCATTCTCAGTGGCATCGGCAATGCCTACTCAGACGAGATCCTGCACCGCGCGCGGCTCTCGCCGTTCAAGACCACGGCGCACCTCGGTGACGAAGGGCTGGCGCGTCTGCACGTTGCCATCGAAGCGGTGCTGCGACAGTGGACGGATCAGCTTCGCGAGGATGTCGGTGACGGATTCCCCGAGAAGGTCACCGCCTTCCAGGCGGGGATGGCCGTGCACGGCCGCTACGGCAAGCCCTGCCCCGACTGCGGGTCGAAGGTGCAGCGCATCGAGTACACGTCAAACGAGTGCAACTACTGCCCGCGCTGTCAGACCGGTGGCAAGCTGCTGGCCGACCGGGCACTTTCGCGCCTGCTCAAGAAGGACTGGCCGCGAACCCTGGAGGAACTCGAGCAACGCCGCGGAGGTTAGAAGCGCACTAACGTGCGGACAGGATCCCGTCGATCAGGTCAGCGACCCCGTCCGCATCGTGGCGACCGGTCACGTGATCGGCTGCGTCGATGACGTCAGGATGCCCATTGGCCATCGCCACGCCGAAGCCCGCGCCTTGAATCATGGTCAGATCATTGACCTCGTCGCCAACCGCGCAGATCTTCGAATGCGCGATATCGAGATGCGCAGCGAGCTTGCGCAGGCCCTTCCACTTGCACGCTGAGGCGTTCGCGACCTCGAGGTAGAAGCCACCGGGTGGCCCGACATGAGCGGGGACCGGGGTGATCACCGTCGCCAGCGCAGCGGGGAAGCGGCGGTGCATTTCGGCGGCTGCCTGGTCGAGTTCGGCCTTCGTGGCAAAGGCCCCGATCACGAGCGCTTCGGCGATCTTGTCCGCGGGAAGATCGCGACGCCAGTCGGAGAACTGCTGATTCCCCTCCATGTAGGTCGAGGTCCAGCCGTTCCAGACAGGGCCCCCGTCGATCACGAAATCGGCCCCGCCGGCGACCGAGTCCCTTTGCACGATGGCCGCCTGCCCTGCTTCGCGGAGAATCTCGATCACGGCGCGAGCCCGCTCGCTGTCGTATCGATGTTCGGCCAGCGTCTCGCCATCGGCCTGCTTGACGAGCGCACCGCCGAGACAGACACAACGCAGGTCGAGCCCGACGGCATCGATCACATAACGTGTGGTTCGATAGCGGCGGCCAGTGGCGATCACGACCTCGATGCCCTCGCCACTCGCGCGGTGCAGCGCCTCACGCGTACGCGGGAGCACCTCGTGCCCTCGGAAGGCGAGGGTTCCGTCGATATCGAGGGCAAGTAGCTGGACTCCGTTCATCCCGCGACGCATGCCTCGACGGCCGCGATCGCTTCGAGGAGCGCGCGCGCCTTCGTCTCGGCCTCGTCCCACTCCTCCCTGGCATCGCTGTCGTGAACGATCCCGCCACCCGCGTGGAGCCAGGCACGGCCTTCGCGAATGAATGCGGTGCGAATTACCACCGAGAGATCGGCGCCGCCGCGCGCATCGAAATAGCCCAGCACCCCCGCATAGGGTCCGCGCCGATCCGGTTCCAGGGCCCGCAGGATCTGCATCGCCGCGATCTTGGGCGCACCCGTCATCGAGCCCGGCGGGAAGGAGGCGCGCACCGCATCGAGGACGTCCGCGCCCTCCCGCAGTCGAGCACGCACCGTCGAGACCGACTGGAAAACCGTCGGGTGTGGTTCGAGGTGGAACAACTCGGGAACGTGGACGCTACCGATTTCGGCCACCCGGCCCAGATCGTTGCGGACCAGATCCACGATCATCAGGTTCTCGGCACGGTCCTTGGCCGAGTTCTGGAGCGAGGCGCGCAGCGCCCGATCTTCGTCGGGCCCGACCCCGCGCGGTCGGGTTCCCTTGATCGGACGGCTTTCGAGCCAGCCCTGAGGCGTCGCGGACAGGAAGCGCTCCGGCGAGCTGCCGACCCAGGTCAGTTCGGGCAGTTCCAGATAGGCCGCAAAGGGTGCCGGGTTGTGGGCGCGCAGCGCCCCGTGGAGCGCCCAGGGGTCGCCCGTGAACTGCAGTTCGATGCGATGGGTGAGGCAGGCCTGGTAGACATCACCGGCGGCGATTCGCTCGCGAATCCGCTCGACGGCCTTGCCGTGGCTCTCGGCATCGAAGCCGCCGACCAGGAGGTCCAAATCGCCGAAGCGAGCCGGCGGCCCGTCCGGCGGGTTGCCGGGCCAGCCCGGCGGTGGCGCTCCGTCGGGAACCGGATCGACCATCTCGCGTAGGCCACTCGCGGCCCCTTCCTCGGCGAGCGCGTCCTTTGCGCCGACACCGACCGCGATGGCCCAGATACGGCCCTCGAGATGATCGATGGCGTAGACGCGATCGACGCCTAGCCAGATCGCATCCGGCAGATCGAGAACACCGGGCCCGGGGTCCGGCATCGCTTCCCAGCCATCCCCGGCTTCGTATCCCATGAAACCGACGACGCCGCCCAGGAACGGGACGGGAATGGACGCACCCAGGCTCGGTGGCGGCGGGAGCAGGCTGCGGACGGCGTCGAGTGGGTCGCCGAACACGGTTGAGCCGGCCCCCGCGGTGTCGGCCAGGACACCCGTCTCGCGCTGGATCCGCGTCTCGATTCGCGCCCCGCGAACACGCGCCTCGGCCCAGGGCTCGGCGCCGGCGAACGAGTAGCGACCGGTTCGGGTGCCGCTGCTCGCGCTGTCCAACCAGAAGAAGCCGTGCCTTCCTTGCAGCCCACCGACGAGACGCAACCAATCGCGTTCGCCGGTCGGATCGAGCGGCCGGAGTTCCTGCACAGCGCATGCACTGCGCAATCCGGCGTGAGAAACAGCCGTCATCTCGCGCAGGCTACCGAAGTCACTCGGCTACGTCGTGGGTATACTCCGCGCGACCCGTCGCCACTGAAGGCCAGGAGACCCGAGACCATGCAACGTCGGACACCCGCCCATTGAAGAAGGTGTGTGTGTTCCATGCCGGCTGCCCGGATGGTTTCGGCGCCGCCTGGGCAATCCGAGCCGGCTGGGGAGATGAGGTCGACTTCGTGCCGCGGGGCCACGACGACGCGGTGGTGCTCGAACGCTTCGAAGGCAACCGGGTGCTGTTCGTCGACATTGCACCTCCCCCGGACGCCTACCTTCCACTCTCGCGCAGTGCCTCCCAACTCGTCGTCCTCGACCACCACATCTCGGCCCAGGAGCGCTTGTACGCGCGCGACGGTCTGGCCGAACAGCTGGCCGCGGACGGTCACGAGATCCACTTCGACCTCACCCACTCCGGTGCCATGTTGGCCTGGCGCTGGATGTTCCGCGAAGAAGCGCCCCCGCCGATGCTCAGCTACGTCGAGGACCAGGATCTCTGGAACTGGGCGTTGCCGGATACGCACGAAATCAACGCCACGATCTGTGCGGCGCCGCGAACCTTCGAGGCCTGGGACGCCCTTGCCGCCCGGCCCATCGCCGAACTCGCCGAGGAGGGCGCTCCGATCGTTCGCTCGAATCGCATCGAGGTCGAACGCGCGATGAATAGCGCCCACCCCATCGCCATCGGAGACCTGCGCGTCGAAGCCGTGAACGCGCGCTTCCAGCGTGCCGAGATCGGCCACGAACTGGCCTCACGTTCAGCGTTCGGTCTCCCTTGCGGAGCCGTGTACCGGATGACCGGAACGCGCGTCGACGTTTCGATCTACTCGGTAGGCGATTACGACGTCGCCGAAGTCGCAGGCCAGTTCGGCGGCGGCGGCCACCGCAACGCCGCCGGCTTCTCGGTTCCGCTCGAAGATTGGACTGCCCGCTTCGCGTAGGTTGCTGGCAGGCGCCGGGCTACTTCGGCTGCCCTCCGCGATTGACGCAATCCGTGCGCTTCATGAACTGCAGCTGTCCACGAATCTTGCAGCTCACCACGTCGGCGCCACCACCACTGCCCGGGGCGATCGTCCGGGAGTTCTTCCAGAAATCCTTGTCCGCCTTCGCGGGCGCCGCGGCTGCCTTGGTATCGCTCTCTTCTTCCCTCTCCGCGAGAGGCGCATGGTCTTCGAGAATCTTCAGCCCGCTATCGAGCTCCTCGATGACGAAGCAGCCGGTATTGAAGCCAGCCAACAAGACGAGAATCAGGAGTCCGCGCACCATCCGGTTCTTATCGGCGCGCCTGCGGCCGCGCTTTAGCGGCCCCTGCTAGGCGAGATCCGACCGGTACTCGGGATGCGCAACCAGCCAATCCGACATGGCCCGCATCGACGCTTCGTTCTGCCGGTTGATGAAGCGATAGATCGGGGCTTCGAACCAGCGCCAGGGAATCGCCGTGAGGTGGTAGCGCTCTTCGAAGTGCAGGCGCGCTGCGCGTCCGGGGCGGGGCTCGAGACGAACGCGCCCTGTCTGGTCGTTACCCGGCGCGCGCGAGATCATCTTGTAGGTGTAGCCGCGCGTCGCCTCGACCTCGGTGACCAGCTCGAGCGCGCTGCCTTCGCGGCCGAATGGCATCTTGTAGATCACGCGCCGCAGTAGTCCGCTCCCGGTTGCATCGCCGGGGTGGAGCACATCGACGCGCTTCACCATCGGCGCGTACTCGGTCCAGCGCTCGTAGTCCTGCATCAAGGCCCAGAGGCGTTCCGGCGGGTGGGGCAGATCGAGCTGGTAGCGATGCTCTTGCATGGGCAGCCTAGGACCTGGGGGGCTTCATCGCCGTGAGCGCGCCCTGCAAACGGTCCTGATACCCCCCGGCGTCGGCTCCCGGGATCATGGCGTCCCCCATCGGGTCACAGGCGACGCGGTGCGGCGCTTCGTCGTCGAGGATGGCTGCCACGATCCGCTGGGCGGCGATCTCGGGCGAGGTCTTCAGCGCCTCCGACGCCTGTCGGCCAGCATGCGCCCAGGCTGCCAGCCCCTCATAGCCAGGGCACTGCGCAGCTTCGGGGACGCGATCCGACCCGGCCAACAAGTCGGTTTCGATGGGACCCGGCATCACCTCGATCACACGAATTCCGAAAGGCAGGAGTTCCGCCTGCAGAGACTCCCCGTAGGCCTGGACTGCGGCCTTGCTCGCGCGATAGACGCCGAACAACGGCATCGGAAACAACAGCGATGCGGAGGTGACATTGCAGATGACCGCGCTTCGATTACTTCGAAGTTCCGGAATCGCAAGCCGCACCGTCTCGGCCAACCCGAAGACGTTCGTCTTGAATACGCTCCACCATGCTTCGGCTGGTGTGTGCTCGGCGGGAAGGTAGGAAGTCTCGATGCCAGCGTTGTTGACGAGAACCTGGAGCCCGGGCGGAATCGAAATCGATTCGGGCTCGTCGAGATCGAGCCGCTCGACGCGCAGTCGCCCCCCCGCCCTCGCGGCCTGTACTGGCAAGGACTCCCCGTCTGCCGGTTCCCTCATGGTGGCGACAACTTCGAATCCCGAACGCGAAAGCGCAAGCGCCAGAGCCCGGCCCAAGCCCCGACTAGCACCCGTCACAAGCGCCGGCCCCAGGATATCCACGTCAGTCGAGCCCGTAGATCCGGCGGACGTTCTCGCCGAGAACCTTCGCCCGGGTCTGTGCGCTGAGGGGTGCAACGAACTGACCATCGGCATCCACGGTGCCATCGTGAGGAAAGCGCAGGACTTCGTAGGGCATCAGGATTCCGAGCATAGCGCGCTCAGCCCGCGCCTCGCTCCGACCAACTCGACGGCGTGAAGGTCGACATTGCGAACGCGTGGATCTCCGAAGTCATCAGTTCGCCGAGCACGCCGAACACGACGCGCTGTGCCGCCACCCGAGAAAGACCCTCGAACCGCTCGGACACGATCACGGCCCGAAAATGTCCCCCACCCGACTTCGCCCCAGCATGCCCCGCATGCAGGTGCGATTCATCCTCCACCTCGACGTATGAAGCCGAGAGCCCCTCCCGCAGAACCCGAGCAATCCGCTCCGATCGTTCGCTCATCCCGAAACGCCCCCGGCCGAATGGCCCACCTCAATCCTTCGGAAGCCCAAGGATCCGCTCCGCAATGATGTTGCGTTGGATGTTAGGCGTCCCGCCTCCGATCACCACTTCAGGCCAGTTGAGCGCGAGCCTCTGCCAACGCCCATCCTCCTCGGTCGCAGCGCCATCGAGGGGCCCCCGATCCCCCTGAATCTCGAGTGCGAGCTCTCCCAGTTCGATCTCCAGGTTGGCGCGATGCAGCTTGTTCACCGAGGTCTCGCCGGCCAGGGTCTCCCCCTTGAGCTGACGGGTCAGCGCGCGCATGCCGTTCAGTCGCATCGCCTCGACCTTCGCGTCCGCGCGAGCGATCCGAGCACGAATGCCGGGATCGAGATGTGAAGGCACCCCGTTCCGCGTACAGCGTTTCGCCAGTTCCTTGACGGCTTCGACGGTGCGCTGGAGCCCGGTGACCTCGGCAATCGAAGAGCGCTCGTGCGCCAGGGCGGAAACCGTCACCTTCCAACCCTCGCCCTCGGCGCCGAGCCGATTGCCGAGCGGAACCCGAACGTCGTTGAAGAACACCTCGGCGAACATGGCACCGCCGCTCATGTTCTTGATCGGCCGCACTTCGATCCCGTCGGAATCCATCGGCACCAGCAGGCAGGTGATACCCTCGTGCTTGGTGCCATCGCCGCTCGTGCGAACCAACAGGATGATCCACTTCGACCACATCGCGATCGAAGTCCAGATCTTCTGACCGTTCACGAGGTACGCCTCCCCCTCGCGAACGCCCTTGCACGAAAGCGACGCCAGGTCCGATCCCGAATCCGGTTCGGAGTAGCCCGTGCACCATTGGTAGGCGCCGTCGAGAATTTCGGGAATGAACTTCTGCTTCTGTTCTTCGGTTCCGTACTCGATCAACGCCGGGCCGACCCAGGCGAGACCCATGAAGCAGGTGCCGAGCGAAGGCGCCTTCGCCTTCGACATCTCCTCCTTGAGGATGACCTGCTGGGAGATGGTGCCACCGCCACCACCGACCTCACGTGGCCAGGAGAAGCCGACCCAACGCTTCTCGCGGATCTGCTTGTGCCAGTTCGCGACGCCTTCGGGATCGTTCGGCGCAGGCTTGTGGTCGCGAATGAAGGCCTGCACCTCGCTCCGGAATGCCTCTTCTGCGGGGCTGAAATCGAAGTCCATGACTAGAGGCCTCCCAGTTGAGCGACGCGCTCGTAATGCCAGTCGGCGTCGCCGAATGCCGGGCGTACCCACTTCGCCCGCTTGAGAAAGAGGTGGGCGTCGTACTCCCAGGTGTATCCGATGCCACCGTGGAGGCCGACCGCGTCGATGCCGATCTTCGGAAAGGTATCGCTGGCGTAGGCTTTCGCGCGCGCGGCCGCGATCGGGGCATCTTCGTGCCCTTCATCGATGCACCACGCCGCGTAGTAGACGAGCGACTTGAAGGACTCGATATCGACGTACATCTCGGCCAACGGGTGCTTCACGCCCTGGAACTGCGCGATGGGCTTCCCGAACTGGATGCGATCCTTCGCATAACTCGCGGTGAGCGCGAGGGCGGCTTCGGCGGCGCCGATCGCCTCGGCCGTCACCGCCACAGCGCCCGCATCCAACAGGGCCGAAACCGCCTCGCCATTCGCACCATCCAGGACATTCTCCGGAGCGACACGGACGGCATCGAGCGAAATCTTGCCGATCCGCTTCGTCAGATCGATGCCTGGCTGGCTCTCTAGCGTCAGGCCTTCCGCAACGCGCTCGACCAGGGCTAGGCCGGGCGAATCTCCGAAGCGATACGCGACGACGAAGAGATCGGCGGCAGCGATGTCGGAAACGAAGACCTTCTCACCACTGAGTACGAGCGACTCTCCGTCCCGCGACGCAACGAGTCCGATTCCCGCTGGCCCCGGCGCCTGGCCCGCTTCCACGATCGCGACCGTGCCAATCGCCGAGCCGTCGGCCAGGCTCGGCAGCCAGACGGCGTGCTGCGCCTCGTTCCCGAAGCGCTCGATCGCGTGCGCTGCCAGCGCCGTCGGGATCAGCGGCGCGGGGAACAGGCTGCGGCCGGCCTCCTCCAGCACGACCACCCAGTCCACCCAACCGAGGCCCGCGCCGCCGTGGGCCTCGGGAATCGTTAGGCCAACCCAGCCGAGTTCGGCGATCTGACGCCAGAGCTCGGGCGAATATCCGGGACCCGCCGCGTCCTCACTGATCTTGCGAACCTCATCGAGGGGACAGCTCTCGTCGAGGAATTTGCGCGCTTCCGAGCGGAGCAGATCCTGCTCTTCGCTGAATCCGAAGTTCATGGGCTTCCTCGATGCGGCAGGGATACCGCAGAACAATGGAGGATCCGGGACCTTTCGAATCGGGTCAATAGGCGATTCCCGAGTGATATCAGCAGGTTCTAGCCTCGCGAATAGATGCGGATGGCGACCGTCGAAGAAGGCGAGGAGGAGCTCAGATGACGCTCAAAACCGACCGACGCAACCGCAGACGCCAGTGGGCCGCGGCCCTGGCCGTGCTGCTGACCGCGACCTTCGCGGCCGGCCCCGCCCTGGCGGACCACCAACGGAACCGCCGACATGACCGACACGATGGCTACGGCCAACGTCACAACGGCCACGATGACCACCGGCGTCATAACAAACGCCGCCACCACCGGCGCAAGGCCTATCGCCACCACCGCGGCTACCCGGTCTACGCGCACAACAGCTACAGCCGCGGCCACTACCGCCACAGCGAGCCTGCCTACTATTGCGGGCCCTGCAACCAGCGCTTCTCGGACTACGATGCGCTCTCGGGCCACGTCCACCGTGTGCACCACATCCCGATCTGGCGGCTACCCTTCGTCATCGTCGACTCGGTGTTGGGCAACGTCTTCGGGTTCATCTTCCACGGCTAGCGATCGCCGCGTCGACGTGGGGGGCGCGTGCGATCCGCCGACACCGGAGCCATCGACCAGAGAATCGCGCGCTGGGATTGGACCGCCCTCGAGGAGCAGCTCGAGACCCGCGGTCATGCGCTCCCGGGCCGGCTGCTAACGGCTCGGGAGTGCGGCGCACTCGCGAGGTACTTCGACGACGATGCTCGCTTCCGTTCCACGATCGACATGGAAGCCAAGCGCTACGGAAGCGGGCGCTACCGCTATTTCGCGAACCCGTTGCCCGAGATCGTCTGCCACCTTCGCGAAGTCCTCTATCCGCCCCTGGCCCGACTCGCCAACCGTTGGTGGGAACGGCTCGGCTTCGAGGAACGCTTCGAGCCGGGGCTGGCTGAGTTCCTTGCACGTTGCCGCCGCGCTGGACAAGAACGCCCAACGCCGCTGCTGCTTCGCTACGGTGCCGGCGGCTACAACCGGCTCCATCAGGATGTCTATGGTGCCGTCGCTTTTCCGTTCCAGGTGGTCGTGCTGCTCTCCGACCCGCGCAGCTTCGGCGGCGGCGAGTTCTTGTTGACGGAGCAGCGCTTCAGGATGCAATCGCGGGGCTGGGCCGTCTCGCTCGAGCGCGGTCAAGCGCTCATCTTCCCAAACGCGATCCGTCCCCTCCGTGGACCCCGTGGCGACACCCGCGCCAACATCCGACACGGCGTTTCGGAAGTCTCGCACGGCAAGCGAACAACGCTGGGAATCATCTTCCACGACGCCGAGTAGGCCTCAGAGCGGGGACGGACTCCTCAAGTTTCAACTCTGCAAGTTTCCCCACAGGGAAACGTGCGGAGTTGAAAATTGGGGAGTCCGGCCCCGCTCAGGAGTTCCCATGTAGACAGTGCTGGGGATTGTGGTGGGGCGCTCGCGGATCGCCCGGGTGGCGG
>JAJDAP010000104.1 GCA_029261795.1 Deltaproteobacteria bacterium | reverse complement strand
CGCACCCGGCGGCGCGTGACGTACGCGTCGGTGCGTACAGGAGATCAGTGTGGGGAAAGCGAGCGAGCTGCTGGAAGAGTGCCCCGCTGGACCGAGTCAAGAGCACGCAAGTGCCCTGCCGCGAAGCGGTTTAGTTCAACTACTTATTAACCCCCGAGCGCCCATCGCCCGCGTGGAGTGCGATTCAATAGTACCAACATCCGCTCGCGGCGGATGTCGTTGAAATCGTTCGGGTTCTTCTTCGTCGCCTGTAGGTCATATCAATAGGACCTACAGCGTGTATGTGTATTGGCAATACGCATACGTCTGGGGCTGGATCGAGAGGGCGGAGCAGCGGTTGGTGCGCTGGCGCCTAACTCCCGCCTCGGACGCCTCGCAGGGCGAGCTCGACCATGCCGTCGACCATGTCGGGGTGGATGGTGGTGCCGCGGAAGAAGAGGCGGACGGCGATGGGGCCGACGATGAGGTCGCTGGCCATCTCGATGTCGATGCCGGAGGCGAGTTCGCCGCGGGCCTGGGCACGGCGGAAGGCTGCGTCGAGGGGGCGGCGGCGGCCCTTCAGGAGCGGATCCATCAGCTCGCCGAGTGCCGGGTTGTGGGCGCGCTCGGCGGCCAGGCTCGGGTAGACGGTGGCGAGCGGGGTCGCGAGGAAGTTCTCGAGGTACTGGCGCAGCATGGCCTTCAAGTCGCCTTCGAGGCTGCCGGTGTCGGCGTCTTCGAAGGCCGGCAACTGGCCGAAGGCGTCGACCACGAGCGGGAGCTTGCTGGGCCAGCGTCGGTAGATGGTCGCTTTGCCGACGCCCGCACGGCTGGCCACGCCCTCGACGGTCAGGGCCGAGAAGCCCACCTCGGACAGCAAGACGAGGGTGGCGTCCAGGATCGCTTGATGCGCCTCTTCGCTACGGGGTCGGCCGGCGCTGGCGGAGCCACCGTTGCGGGGGCGTCCTCCGTTGCCTGTGCGCTCGCTTGCGGCCATGTCGCCCTCTCGCACCAACCGGGGTGAAGTCGGTTTCCCGAATAAAATCGGAGGGTTCGCGTCTCCGGGGTCGGGCCTACCGATGCTGGGGATTACGATACTATACGTCTCGATTCCAATCACCCCGCCCCGTGGGGCCGACCCGACGCCGAGCCTCGCGCCGATCCGCAGCCGATCCAGCCGGACCTGGAGCGAGCGCCAGACGAGCCCGGGTCTGTAGAATCCGCCGCCTATCGCGGCACCGGCGCGATCCCAGGAGAACAGATGGCCATCGACTACGACCCCTACATGCCGGAAGTGATCGAGGACCCGCAGCCCATCTACCGGCGGCTTCGCGCGGAGGAGCCCGTCTATTTCATCGAGCGCTTCGGCGCCTGGGCGCTGGCCCGGTTCGAGGACATCTGGGCCGCGTCGATGGACAACGACCACTACACCGCGACGGCGGGCACCACCTCGGCCCACCTCCTGACCAAGGTGCAGCCGGCGACGCCGATGATCAACCTGATGGATCCGCCCACCCACACGGAATTCCGCGCCAAGATCATGGGCTACTTTACGCCGGGACGCGTGCGCAAGCACCAGCCCGAGATCCAGAAGTTCGTGGACGACGCCTGGGCCGCCGTCGCCGACAAACCCGAAGCCGATCTCTACAACGATTTCGCAACCAGCGTTTCGGTGAAGGTGGCGTGTCTCGCCAATGGCTTCCCGCTCGAAGACGCAGACTTCTGCAACGATCTCGTCTGGCGCTTCTTCCGACGCGATCCGGAGCAAGGCGAAGGAATGACACCGGACGGCCTCGCCGCCATGGGTGAGCTGACCGCGTACTTCGCCGAGTTGGTGCAGAAGCGACGCGCCCAGGGTGCGAACGAAGAGAGCGTGGTGGACATCACCTGCGGCGCCGAGGTCGGTGGGCGCAAGTTCAGCGACGAAGAGGCCGGCTCCCACCTTTCGATGTTCATGATCGGGGGCGCCGAGACCTTCCCGAAGACCTTCGCGAGCAGTGCCCACCGCTTGTGGGAGCACAAGGATCAACGCGCCGAGGCCGCAGCCGATCCTTCTCTCATCCCGGGTGCCTACGACGAGGTGCTCCGCTACGACATGCCGACGCAGTTCCTGATGCGTCTCGTGACCAAGGAACACCAGATCGGTGGCAAGACCCTCGAGGCCGGCCACTCGGTGATGTTCCTGTACCCGTCGGCCAACCGCGACGAGGACGAGTTCGAGAACCCGGGAAAGTTCGACATCCATCGCCGGCCGGCCCGCATCCTGACCTTCGGGCACGGCACCCACGCCTGCATCGGACGGCACTACGCAAAGATGGAAGGCAAGCTATGCCTCGAGAAGCTGCTCTCCCAAGCCCCCGACTACGAAGTGAAATCGGCCGAGCTCTCCCGCATCCAGACGGAGTTCGTCCAGGGCTGGGAAACCATGCCCGTCGTGATGAAGCCCTGATCGGTACTGCCTAACACCCAGCCCACTGGCGAGCAACCGCCGCCGGTACCACCGGAGCCACCATTCCGACCGAACGCTCGAAGGCGGCACTCCCCGTCCTCTTCAGTGTCGTCATCGTCGACCTGATCGGATTCGGGATCGTGGTTCCCGTGTTGCCCTATTGGGCGCGCGAGTTCGGTGCGAGTGGGCTCGAACTAGGGTTGGTCCAGTCCTCCTACGCCGTGGCCCAGTTCGTCGCCGCGCCGCTCTGGGGGAAGCTCTCGGACCGCGTCGGCCGACGCCCCGTCATGTTGTTCACGATCGCGGGAACCGCGGCCTCCCTCGCTTGGCTCGGCTTCGCCGACTCGCTGCTCGGCTTGTTCGCGGCTCGTATGTTGGCCGGTGGCTTTGCCGCCAACGTGAGCGTGGCCACCGCCTACGTCGCCGACGTCACCGCCGAAGAAGAGCGCACGCGATGGATGGGAATGATCGGCGCGAGCTTCGCAGTGGGTTTCACGCTCGGCCCGGTCATCGGCGGCTTCCTCGGCACCTTCGGATACGACGTACCGATGTTCTTCGCTGCGGGCCTCGCAGCGATCAACCTGACGGTCGCCTTCTTCGTGTTGAAGGAGCCCGAAGCACACGCCGAGCCCACCAGCGAGGAAGCCGCACCCCGCGGGCGCTTCGCGTTGCTCAAGGAACCGATCGTCCGTCGTCTCTTCCTCGCCTACCTGCTGTTCTCGCTCGGGGTCACCCAACTCGAGAACATGTTCCAGTACTACATGATCGACGCCTTCGCGTGGGACGTGTTCGAGGTTTCGTGGATCCTGTTCGGCATGGCGGTCGTGATGGGCGGGATCCAGGGCGGCGGCATGAAACGCCTCGCCGAGCGCTACCCCGAAAGAACCCTGGTGAGCGTCGGCGGCGCGATCATGGTGGTCGGCTTCTTCTTCGTGCCGGTGCCGGGCTCCGTCGCGTGGTTGTTGTTGCCACTCTTTCTGTTGGCCGTCGGCAGGGGCGTTTCGCAGCCTTCGCTGATGGCACTAGCCTCGTTCCAGGCCGATTCCGGCGACCGCGGCTCGGTGATGGGCACGTTCCAGTCGGCGGCCTCCCTGGCGCGGATCTTCGGACCGGCCCTCGCCGGCATCCTCTACGATTTCTCGCATAGCCTCCCCTTCCAGTTCGGCGCCGTCCTGATGCTCGCCATGACCCTGACTTCCCGCCGGTTGCCGCGGGGCGCTGGCGGGAACGGGCCGGCCGCCGCCGAAGCCCCGAGCGAAGCCAGCGCCGCATGACGGCGTGGCTCGGCGATCTGCGCGGCCGCGCCGCCGGTATCGTCTTCGCGTGTTTCGTTTGCCAGCTCGGCCTCGGGTACATGTACCTGTTCGGCCCGCTGCTCCCGGAAGTCACCACAGATCTCGGTTGGAGCCGCGCCCAGTTCGCCGCGGCGCGCTGGTTCTACTTCGGCATCCTCGGTGGTGGCCTGGCCGTGGTCGGGCACGTCACCGCGCGGGTCGGCGAACGCGCGGTGTTGTTGGCCGGCACGCTACTCATCGCCGTGAGCTTCCTGCTGCTCGCCCAGATCTCCGAACTCTGGCACCTCTATGCAGCGAACGCCTTGTTCGGCGTCGCCATGGCCGGGCTCGGAGACGTGGTGATCGCGGGCATCGTCACCAACTGGTTGAGAGAGAGCCGTGGGCTCGGTTTCGGCTTCGCATTCGCGGCATCGAACGTCGCCGGGCTGTTCATGCCGCGCGCGTTCGCGGCACTGACCGATGCCGGCGATTGGCGAAGCGCATTGTTCACCCTCGCCTTCGTGGGCCCGGTCATCATCCTGCCGTTCGCCTGGTTCGCGGGCGCGGCCCCGCCTTCGCGGCAGGCGGGGGGAGTCGTCAGCGAGGGTGCGGCACTCGAGTTCGGTGAGGCCGTGCGCACCCGGTCCTTCTGGGTCTTGCTGGCGGGGCTGTCCGCATACTTCTTCTTCTTCGTCGGCATGAACGATGCCTTCGTCGCGACGTTCCTCGATGCGGGGATGTCGCGGGGCGACGCCGCCGCGCTCTATTCCCTGGCGGTGGGTGCCGGCGGCCTCAGCAAGATCGGGGTCGGTCTCGTCGCCGATCGCGTTGCGCCGCAACTGGCGCTCCGCTTCGACTTCGCGCTGCTCGCGGCGAGTTCGCTCCTGCTGTTCTTCCTGCCAGCGCAACCGTTCCTGGCCCTCTTCCTGTTGAGCTACGGGCTCGGTGTCGCAGCGCGTGACGTCGTTTTCCCCCTCGTCGTTGGCGACGTGTTCGGCGAGCGCACCGTGCCCCGTATCTACGGCGCCATGTCGATCTCGTTGATGTTCGCGGGCCCCCTCGGCTCCCAACTGACCCAGGCCATCTACGACCGGACGGGCAGCTACGAATCCGCGTACACGCTCTATGCGATCGCGACAATGGCAATGCTAGGCTCGCTCGTCCTGGTCCGCCGCGAAGTCGGACGCCGGCCGGGGAGTGAGAGGGTTTCGTGAGCGACAACGCAACGAATGAAGGCGCGTTCGAGCCGAAGCCCACGTACTCGGCCTTCGTCCTCGGCGTCCTGCTGCTCGCCTACATCCTGAACTTCGTCGATCGCCAGGTGCTCGCGTTGGTGCAGGATGACGTGAAGCTGGAATTCGGCATCACGGATTCGGACCTGGGTTGGCTGGCAACGGCATTCGCTGCCTTCTACACGATCGCCGGCCTTCCCATCGCTCGCCTGGCAGACGTCTGGTCCAGGAAGGGCGTACTCGCGGTTTGTCTTACCGCGTGGAGTGCGATGACCGTCGTAAGTGGCGCGACCACCTCGTACCTGCAGATGGTCGTCGCCAGGTTCGGCGTTGCGGTCGGAGAGGCAGGCGGCACCCCACCATCCCACTCCCTGATTTCGGACTACTTCCCTCCCGAGAGGCGAGCAACAGCGCTCGCAATCTACGGTTGGGGGATCTTCTTCGGGACAGGTTTCGGTTTCGTGTTCGGAGGAATGATCGTCGAAGCGTTCGATTGGCGGACTGCCTTCTACGCCGCCGGTGCGCTCGGCATTCCGGTCGCGCTCCTGCTGATGGCAACCGTCAAGGAGCCGCCGCACGGATCCTCCGAAGGAAGAACAGATACCGCGGCGCCCAGTATCGGCGATATCCTGCGAAGGCTCACGAGAACTCCGTCGTTCGTGACGTTGATGTTGGCGGCGCTCTGCCAGGCCTTCCTCGGGTACACCGTCTTGACCTGGGGCGTCTCTTTCCTGCGTCGCACCTTCGAGATGTCGCCCGCTGAAGCCGGATTCCAGTTCGGCGTCACCGCCGCAATCGCCGGAGCCATCGGAATCACGCTAGGTGGCTTCCTCGCAGACCGATTCGCGACGAAGGACGCGCGCTGGTACGGCTGGCTTTCCGCCATTTCATCCGCAGCGGCACTTCCCTTCGCCCTGGGCTTTGCGTGGGCCCCGAGCCCGGTCGCGTCGATCGCGAGCTTCGCCATCTTCTATCTATTGAACAACGTCTACGTGAGCTCCCTCTGGACGCTCGTCCAGAACCTCGTACCGCCTCGAATGAGGGCAACCGCTTCAGCGACACAACTCGCAATCCTCAATATCGTGGGAATGGGGGGAGGGCCGCTGGTCGCTGGCTATGTCAGTGAGGCCTATGGCTTGCGCGTGGCCCTCACGGTGGCCGCCCTCGTTGGTGCCTCGGCCGCCGCATTCTTCATACTTTGCGCGCGAACCCTCCCGCGGGATCTCGCCAACGTCTTGTCCGGAGAGGAAACCCCATGAATCCGCTTCCGTTTCTCGATGGCCGCCAACGCGTCTTCATGCGCCAGAAGAAGGAGTGGACCGAGATCCTGATCGATTGGGAAACGAAGAACCGGTACGAAATCCTGGGGGACGACGGCGATTCGCTCGGCAGCGTCGCCGAGCAGGGCGGCGGTTTCATGGCCCACGTGAAGCGCTTCCTGCTGCGGAGCCATCGCCCGCTCGATGTCGGCGTGTTCGACGTCCATGGCGAAACCCTGTTGCGGCTCTCCCGCAAATTCTTCTTCATTTTCTCCGACCTGAGCATCACGACCCCGGACGGCAACGAGATCGGCTCCGTGCACCGACGCTTCGGCATCATCTTCCGCAAGTACGATCTGCGCGACGTCCACGGCCACACCTTCGCCCGCGTGCGAAGCCCGCTCTGGCGCATCTGGACCTTCCCCGTGAAGGGCGACGAGGGCCGCCGCGAAGCCACCATCAGCAAGAAGTGGGGCGGCCTCGCCCGAGAGATCTTCGCCGACGCCGACACCTTCGGAATCGACTTCCAGGAATGGGACTGGACCGACATGGAGCAGGCGATCCTGTTCGCAGCCGCGCTCAGCATCGACTTCGACTTCTTCGAAAACAACGCGAACAGCGGTGGCCTGCTCGGGTTCTTCGACTGATGTCGACCTGGCTCTGGTGGAGTAGCGGCAAGGACAGCGCCTGGGCGCTGCACACGTTGCGCGAGAACGGAACCGACGTGACGGCGCTCGTCACGACGGTGACGGAGACGTTCGACCGCGTCTCGGTGCATGCGGTGAGGACCGAGCTTCTGCGGCGGCAGGCCAATGCCGCCGGGCTTCCACTGCGAATCGTGCGCATTCCGTATCCGTGCACGAACGAGATCTATGAGCGTGCGGTCGGCGGGCTACTCGAACAGGCGGCCAGCGAGAACGTGAACGCGATGGCGTTCGGCGATCTGTTCCTCGAGGAGATTCGCGACTACCGATTGAAGCTTCTCGAGGGAACCGGCTTCGAGCCGCTTTTCCCGATCTGGGTTCCCGACACGAAGGCGCTCGCGCAAGAAATGCAGTCGGGCGGTCTACGCGCGCGGGTCACCTGCATCGATCCGAAGCTGCTTCCGAAAGCGTTCGCGGGCCGCGAGTGGGATGCCTCGTTCGTGGCCGACCTGCCCGAGGGCGTCGATCCTTGTGGAGAGAACGGCGAGTTCCACAGCTTCGCCTGGGACGGGCCGACCTTCTCGTCGCCGATTGCCGTTCGGCCCGGGCCGATCGAGGAGCGGGACGGGTTCGTGTTCGCGGATCTCCTTCCGGGCTAGGAGCGGGCAGATCGGCGGGTCAGAACCAGACCTTCTGCCAACCGGTCTCGTGCGGGGACATGAATACCGAGGTGAGCTTCATGCGGGCGTGGAGCCAGGCGCCGTCGACACGGCGGTACTCGTCGTCCTCGAAGCCGACCATCCAATGCGGGGTGCCGTCCCTGGTCGTGCACGGCGAGAGGATGTCCCAGCGTGCGCGGGCTGTGTCGCCTTCGACTTCGATGCGCGGCTTCAGGAAGAAGTGCCAGGAGAAGACGAGCGTGGGTTCGCGCATCCGCGCGGCGATCTCTTCGCGCCCGGTCGCCAGACCGAGGGCGGGGCCGCCGTCCCAGACACCGTCCTCGGTGAAGAGCGCGGCGATCTGATCGGCGACTTCGGCCATGCGCGCCGCCTCGACCTGGGCACCCTTCACGAAGCGCGCATCCACGAGCATTGCGTAGTTGGCCTTCAACGATTGGATCGCCTGCACCGACTCCGCCGCATCGACACGCGTGCGCAACGCCGTGATCTGCTGCTCCAACTCCTCGAGGGTCGCCATGCCGCCCACTCTATAGGAGCGCTTCGGCCGCTGCGAGCGTTCCGCTAACGTTCCCGCCATGAGCTGGAAGGACGAGGTCGAGGAGATCGAGGCGCGCCGGCGCCGGGCCCAGGAACTCGGCGGGAGCGCGGCCGTCGACAAACATCACGCCCTCGGCCGGCTCACCGTGCGCGAACGCATCGACGCATTGCTCGATGCCGAGAGCTTCCGCGAGTTCGGCGCGACCGCGGGCCACGCCGAGGTGGACGAAGCCGGCAACACGGTTTCGTTCGGCCCTTCGAACCTGGTCGGCGGAACCGGCCGCATCGCCGACCGCCCCGTGGTCGTGGGCGGCGACGATTTCACCGTGCGCGGCGGCGCCTACACCCCGGCCAGCCTGAAGAAGAGCCAATACGCCGAAAGCCTCGCCATCCGCCGCCGCATTCCGTTGGTGCGGCTCCTCGAAGGCGGCGGCGCCAGCATCTCGGGCGGCTACGGCCGCCGCGGCCAGTCCGGCTACGACCTCACGCAGCCGCCGCCTATGAACCTGCTCGCGATGGAAGCGCTCGCCAAGATCCCGGTCGCCTGCGCCGCACTCGGCCCGTGCGCGGGCTTTCCCGCGGCACGCCTTGCCGCCTCCCACTTCTCGGTGATGACCAAGGATACGGCCGTCGTCCTCACAGGTGGCCCCGCGTTGGTCGAACGCGCGACGGGCAAGAAACTGACAAAGGAAGAACTGGGGGGATGGAAGGTGCACCTGAAGTCCGGCGTCGTGAACAACGTCGCCGAAGACGAAGCCGACGCCCTCGCCCAGGTCCGCGCCTTCCTCTCCTACCTCCCCGCGAACGCCTGGGAGCTCGCGCCCGTCGCCGAATGCGACGATCCGCCCGGCCGCGAAGAACAAGATCTCCTCTCGATCATCCCCCGCGACCGCCGCAAGACCTACAAGGTGCGAAAGGTCATCGCCCACATCGTCGACCGCGATTCCTTCTTCGAGATCGCCCCCCGCTACGGCCGCTCCCAGGTCACCGGCCTCGCCCGCGTGAACGGCCACCCCGTAGGTGTCCTCGCCAACGATTGCACCATCTACGGTGGCGGCATGTCGGCCGACGGCGCCCAGAAGGTCCGTCGCTTCGTCGAACTCTGCGACACCTTCAACCTCCCCATCCTCTCGTTGGTCGACGAACCCGGCTTCCAGATCGGCCCCGAAGCCGAAGCCGCCGGGACGATCCGGTACGGGATGGAGGCGATGTTCGCGGTCCTGCAGACGCGCGTGCCCTGGTTCTCGGTAGTCCTGCGCAAGAGCTTCGGGGTGGCCCAAGGCATCCACTATGGCCCCGACGGCACCGTCGTCGCATGGCCCTCGATGCAGAGCGGTGCCCTCCCGGTGGAGAGCGGCGTGCACCTGGCATTCGGCAAGGAGATCGCGGCGGCGGACGATCCGGACGCGCGGCGCACGGAACTCGAGGACGAGATGTTCGCCGCGCAGTCGGTGTTTCCGCGGGCGGAGGAGTTCGGTATGCACGAGCTGATCGACCCACGGAAGACCCGGCCGTTGCTATGCGAGTGGGCGTGGGAAGTTCATGGCGAGCTGAGCGCACAAGTCGGATCGCGCACCTATTCCCCTCGGCCCTAGCGCCCGGTCAAGCGTCGTCTGGCGTGCCTAACCCAACCTGACCGGCAACCCCTGCAACCGATGCCAGAACGGCATCGCATGCATCTCGATCTCTTCCCTCGGCACCGCCAGTCGCAGGTTCGGGCTGCGCTCGAGCAGCGCCTGGACTGCCACCTTGATTTCCATGCGCGCGAGTTGGGCGCCGAGGCAGAAGTGGGCGCCTTGGCCGAACGCAAGGTGGTGGTTCGGGGTGCGGCCGATGTCGAAGGTCTCGGGGTCGTCGAAGACTCTCGGGTCGTGGTTGGCGGCGCCTAGCATGGGGATGACGGGCGTTCCCTTCGGGATCGTCACGCCGTGGAGTTCTACGTCTTCGGTGGCATAGTTCATCTTGGTGCCGTGGATGGGGCCGCGGTGGCGGAGCATTTCTTCGACGGCCGGGTCGATCAATGCGGGGTCTTCGCGGAGGCGCTTCAACTGGTCCGGCGTGTCGAGGAGCGCCAGGACGCCGTTGGCGATGGCGTGGACGGTGGTCTCGAAGCCGGCAACGACGAGCAGGAAGGTCATCGCGACGATCTCGTCCTCGGTGAGGTGTTCGCCATCTTCTTCGGCTTCGATGAGGCCGGTGAGGATGTCGTCGCCCGGGTTCTTTCGCTTTCGCGCGATGAGGTCGCGGACGAAGCGGATGGTGCCGGGCATCTGGAACACGAAGGTGCGCAGCATGTTCCAACCGGTGAGGCCCGTGGAGAGGTTCTTCATCAGCCCCTGGAATGCCACGGTGTCTTCCTCGTCACAGCCCATCAGCTGGCTGATGACGGCGACCGGAATGGGGAGGGAGTAGGCGGGAAGGAGGTCGACCGTGCCTTGCTTCTCCATCTTGTCGATGAGTTGGTGGGCGAGGCGCTCGACCGGTTCCTGCACGGCGGCGACGGCGCCCGGCTTGAACGCCTTGTTCACGAGGCTTCGCAGGCGGCGATGTTCGGGATCGTCCTCGATGATCATGCTCTGGGCGATCAGCGAGATGGACTTCGGCACCGGGAACGGCATGCGGCTGCCGCCGGTGGCCGTGCTGCGGTTGCGGACGAAGCGCGGATCGCGCATCAGCTCGACGCAATCATCGTAGCGGGTGACGGCCATGATCTTCATGAAGCTTACGCGCGCCTGGAAGACCGGGGCCTCCTCGAGCAGCCACGGATAGTAGGCGTACTTGTTGTTCGAGAAGTCCGCACTGCCGAGATCGACGGGCTTCGAGAGATCGACAGGGGCGGGGCTCGGCTGGACCATCGGCTGCGCCATCGAAGTTCTCCTTCTCGGGTATCCGGAACTAACGCCCTTTGAAGACGGGCTTGCGCTTCTCCTGGAACGCCTGCACGGCCTCCAGGTAATCCTCTGTGCCCGCGCCGGCGACCATGCGCTCGGCCTCGGCATCGAGCACCGTTTCGAGATCTTCGGTGACCGCGCGGTTCAGGTTGTGCTTCATCATGCGCAGCGCGATCGGCGGGCCGTTCGCGATGGCGGCGGCCCACTCCTGTGCAGCCTTTTCAATCTCGGCGTCGGGCACCACACGATTGGCCAGGCCGAGGCGTTCGCATTCCTCGGCGGAGAGGCGGTCTCCCGTGAACATGATCTCGCGTGCTTTCGCGGTACCGACCAACTGCGTCAGGAACCAGCTCGTTCCGTAATCGCCAGACAGGCCCAACTTCACGTACGAGGTGGTGACGAAGGCGCTCTCGGCAAGGATTCGCAGATCGCAGGCGAGTGCGAGGCCGAGGCCGGCACCGGCAGCCGGGCCGGCCAGGGCCGCGATCGTGGGCTTCTCCAAGCGATGCAGTGCACGTGGAATGCCGTGCTCCCAACGCAACTGGCGTTTGCGATCTTCGGGCGACGGGGGCTTCCCGTCCCTGGCCATCATCTTGGTATCGCCGCCTGCGCAGAAAGCGCCGCCCGCACCGGTCAGCAACACCGTGCCCACTTCGGGGTTGGCCCCGAGCTGCGGGATCACCCGATCGAGCGCCTGCTTCATGTCGATGGTGAGGGCGTTGCGCGCCTCGGGCCGGTTGAGCGTGACGAGCCCGACGCGTTCCTCGATCTGGCAGAGGACCTGCTCGGTTCCGGTATCGACGCTCTCGGACATGGGGCGCGCGCTCCTTCGGACACGGTGGAATTCGCCGGCGATTCCGCTTGTTTGGACGGCGCCGAAGGTATCATCGGAAGCCGTGGCGGCGCTGGTGATCGAGCTCGACTACCGTCATCGAGCTTAGAGGAGAGCACCCCGATGGGCTTGCATGAGCCGCCGCCGCTCGGCGCGAAGGCGCTGCCGGACGGCAGCTACCACGGCGAAACCGTGATCGTGACCGGGGGCGGCACTGGCCTCGGCAAGGCGATCGCCATGGAGTTCGGCCGGCTCGGCGCCAAGGTCGCGATCGTCTCGCGGCAGGAAGAGCACCGGAAGGCGGGCGTCGAAGCGGTCGAATCGGTCGGGGCACAGGCCTTCGCCGTGGGCGCCGATATCCGCAAGCCCGAGCTGATTGCCGATGCCTTCGACGCGATCACCGAAGCGCTCGGCGCGCCCGGCCACCTGATCAACAACGCGGCCGGCAACTTCCCGGTTCCCGCCGAAGACCTCTCGCCGAACGGCTGGCGCACCGTGGTCGACATCGTGTTGAACGGCACCTTCTTCTGCTCGCGTGAACTCGGGCGCCGCTGCATCGCTCGCGAGAGCCCGGCAAGCATCATCAACGTCGGCGCTTCCTATGCCTGGACGGGCGGGCCCGGCTTCGCGCACTCGGCCGCCGCAAAGGCCGGCGTGAAGAACATGACCGAGACACTGGCGGTGGAGTGGGCGCCCTACGGCATTCGCGTCAACGGCCTGGTGCCCGGCCTGTTCCCGCACGAAGACGAAACCGCCGATATCCAGGGCGTGCCAGGACGCGGCAACCGCGAAGCCGAGGAAGCCAGCTGCCCGGCGCAACGCACTGGCCGCCTCCGCGAACTCGGTTGGGCCGCAACGTTCCTCTCTTCGCCCTACGCCTCGTACATCAGCGGGCACACGTTGGTGGTCGACGGCGTCAACTGGCAACGCCGCGCGATGCGTCAGCCCGAGTTCACCCCGATCCGCGAGCAGATGGGCAAGGGCCCGTTCTCCCTCGACTAGCAAAGGAACTCTTCCATGCCGATGCCCGAAGGCCTCCCCATCGTCGACCTGATGCTCTCGTTCCCGATCCTCGACCACGGCGCCATGTACGACTTCCTGCGCAAGGCCTCGAACGACAAGGCTACCAAGGAAAGCACCTTCCCGGTCGAGTACATGTTCAAGGGCGTCCCCTACGATTGGGGCAAGGATCGCGACCCGCTCGAAGCTACCGTCGAAGAGATGGACAAGTGGGGCATCCGGCGCACGGGGACGAGCCCGCTCAGCGAGATCGGCGCACGTGCGCTGAAGGAGTTTCCCGAGCGCTTCTACCCGACGGGCGGCGTGAACCCGCTCGACGGGATGGAGACGATCTACCACCTGCAGCGCCTGCACGACGAGTACGGCGTGAAGATGGTCTCGTGCTTCCCCGCTGGCCTGGTGCCCCAGGTGAACATCAACGACAAGCAGTTCTACCCGATCTATGCGAAGTGCTGCGAACTCGACATTCCCATCGGCTTGAATGCCGGCGTGCCCGGCCCGCGGGTGCCCATGCACTGCCAGCACGTCGAGCACCTCGACGAGGTCTGTTACCACTTCCCGGAGCTGAAGATCATCACCTTCCACGGCTGCGAACCGTGGGAAGACCTGGCCGTCAAGCTGATGCTCAAGTGGCCGGGCCTCCACTACTGCACCAGCGCCTTCGCGCCCAAGCACTATCCCGAAGCCATCGTCAAGTACGCCAACACGCGCGGCGCGGACAAGATCATCTACGCCGGCTACTTCCCGATGGGGCTCTCGCTCGAGCGGATCATGACCGAGATGAAGGACGTCCCCTTCCGCGACCACGTGTGGCCGAAGTTCCTGCATGAGAACGCAGAGCGTGTGCTCAAGCTGGACGCCTAGCCTCCAGTTGCGCGCACGAGGCCTTCTGGTTCTTTTCGCAATCCTCGGGATGAGCGTCGACGCGTCGGCTGGGGGCAAGCCGCTCGTCGTCTTCGTCGCCGGCGAAGCCAGCCATCGCTACGGCGCCCACGAGTTCAATGCCGGCGGCGAACTGCTCGTGGCCGCTCTCAACCGCCCGGAGAGCCCGGTGCGCGCACGGCTCTACCGGAACGGCTGGCCAGCCGAGGGCATCGATCTTTCCGGGGCGGCCGGGCTGGTGCTCTACATGGACGGCGGCAGCGCTCATCCAGCGATCGCCCACCCCACCGAGATCGAGCGGTTCGTTGCCGGCGGGGGTGGACTGATGGCCATGCACTATGCCATCGAGGTCCCGCTCGGCGCTCCGGCCGATGCGTTCTCGCGCTTTCTCGGCGGCTACTACGAGGATGGTTATTCGACCAACCCGACCTGGCAGGCTGCACTCGAACTCGAACCCGACCACCCCGTCAGCAGAGGCGTGGGCGCGCTTTCGGTCTTCGACGAATGGTATTTCTCGTTGCGCTTCCGCCCCTCCGCGGATCGCATCATTCCTCTCGTCCGTGCCGTTCCCGACGATGAGGCGCGTGCCAACCCCACCTGGCCACGCTCCGCCAAGGAGCATGTGCTCGCGGCGAGTGGACGGAAGGAAACGTTGGCCTGGGCCGTCGAGCGCGAGGATGGCGGACGCGGCGTCGGCTTCTCAGGCGGGCACTTCCACTGGAACTGGGGCAATGACGGCTTCCGCCGGCTCGTGCTCAACGCCATCGTCTGGAGTGCCGGGGCGGAGGTCCCGGCTCGCGGCATGAACTCCGCCCCTCGGAGCCTCGTCGAACTCGAGGGCGGCCAGGATGAGCGGCGGCCCTGGTTCTTCCATGATCCGGCCGAGATCCGCGAGCGCTTCGGCCTCGACTAGTCCCCGGGCGGCAGATCCTGCAGCCAACCCCTTCCGCCTCAAGGGGAAGTGGTTTGACGCCGAAGAGAGGCTCGGGAGGACGTTGGCAGAATGCCCGCGGTCGGACCTGCATTGGATCTTCTGCGGAATCATGCCACGGCGATGGCGGCGGCCTGTGTTTGTGCGGGCACTGTTGCCCTGGCCTTCTGGACCGGCGGCCCCTGGCACGCCCTTCCCGTCCTGTTGCTCGCCGGCCTTTGGATCGGACAACAACGAACGCAACGCGCTGCCACGCGCTCGCGGCTCGCTGAACTAACGACCCACGCCGAGCGCATGCGCGACGAACTGGTCGCGGTCTCGGCCGATGCGCGCGAGAGCCTCGACAAGGTCCGGCAGGCAGGCGCCAAGATCGGCTCGGCCAGCTTGGAGTTCGGCGCGGATGCGAAACGCCAGCACACGACCATCTCGGAATCGATCGGGTCCATCGAGCAGGTGGGCGCATCGAGGCTCGAGGTCGGCGAGACCCTGACCCGCCTCAGTCCCCATGCCAGCGAAACCGCCGCGTCCGTTGCGGCCCTGGACGGATCGATCTGGGAGATCGCGGAGAATACCGACGAGCTTCGCCAGTTGATGGAAGAAGTCGCCTCCGCCACCACGGAACTCTCCGCGGCGGTCGGCCAGATCGCCCAGGGCGCCGAACGGCTCGGCGTTTCCAGTGACACGACCCGCGACCGACTCGGCCGCATGGAGCATTCGGTCCGCTCGGTCGAGACCAACGCCGCCGCGACCCATCGCGTGAGTGAAGAGGCCCTCGACCATGCGCGCGCCGGAATCGAGCGCGTGCGCGAGCTTGCTGGCGGCATGCGAGACATCGACGAGAGCTTTCACGATGTCCAGGGAACGATCGAACGGCTGGCCGAGCGCTCGGCCTCCATCGAAGACATCGTCGGCCTGATCGATGAGCTCGTATCCCGAACCCATCTGTTGGCCCTGAACGCTTCGATCATCGCGGCCCAGGCTGGGGAACAGGGCCGGTCCTTCTCCGTCGTTGCCGGCGAGGTTCGGGAACTCGCGAATCTCACGACGGACTCGACCAAGGAGATCGCCGGCCACGTGGCCGCGGTGCGAGAGCAGGTCGATGGTGCGGTGGAGGCGGTCGAGATCGGTGCCGCCCGCGTCGCAGCCGGGCGCGTGCTATCCGACGCCGCCGACGCGAGCCTGCAACAGATCCACGACGGCTCGGAGCAGGCCACGGCGATGACGCGCGAGATCGCGACCGCCACCGAAGAGCAGGTCGCCGAACTGACCGCCGTCGGTTCTTGTATGGACGAGGTCGCCGATCTCGTTCAACAGATCGGCCAGGCCACCCGCGAGCAGAAGGCGTCGAGCCAGTTGGTCTTGCGCAAGCTCGATGACATGCGGGATCTGGCGCAGCGCGTCGCCGAGACCTGTTCGAAGCAAGCCGGCGAGAGCCGCCAGATCACCGAAGGGGCCGCTGCCCTGGCCGAAGGCATCGAAGAGATCCGACGCTCGACCGTGGCCCAGAGCGAAGTGGGCGACGAAGTCCTGGGTGGACTTCGGGCGGTCGCAGAGCTCGCGGATGCGGGCTTGCAACACGCGGAACTTCTCGCGGCCGGAACCAGCGACCTCGACGAGCGGACGAAGCGATTGAACGGAGATCTCGACCGCTTCGACGCCTGATCCCGCGGACGGCTAGTTCTTGCGAGTGAGCCAGTTCGCCGGGTGATCTTCCGCCGAGAACATGCTGCCCTGCCAGCGCTGCATGCCGCCGATCCAGCGATCGACATCGGCGCCCTTTCGCTTCACGTACTCGCGAACGTCCGGGTGGGGCAGGACGTGGAAGCGTTCCTCGCGCAATGCGTCGATGACCACTTGCGCCACATCATCGGGCTTCAGCACACCATCCTGACTTGCCACCCCTGCGCCGGGCCCAGCGTTCATCTTCTCGCGGTCCGGGCTGTTCTGGCCGATGTTCGTTTCGACGGCCTGGGGACACAACACCGAGACGCCGATCCCCTGGTGGCCGTGGGTGATCGCGATCCACTCCGCCAGGGCGACGGCCGCGTGCTTGGTCACCGCATAGTGGAGCGAGCCGAACTGGGAGAGCAGGCCCGCCGCAGAAGCCGTGCTCAAGAGGTAGCCGCTCCCGCGTTCGATCATTCCGGGCAACACGGCCCGTGCCGCATAGAGATGCGCAAGCACGTGCACGCCCCACATGCGTTCGAGATCCGCGACAGGAGCTTCGAGGCCGCCGATGGTCACGTAACCGGCGTTCGATACGAACAGGTCGACGCCGCCGTGCGCTGCTTCGGTCTGCGCGACCAACCGACTTATCGCCTCCTCGTCGGAGACGTCGGCCGCGACGCCGGTCCCGCCGACCTCGGAGGCGGCGGCCTTGGCACCTGCCTCGTCGCGATCGACGACGACCACGTGGCGGGCACCCTCCTGGTGGAAACGTTGTACGAGGCCGCGACCGATGCCGCTGGCACCGCCCGTGACGATGGCGATCTTGTCTTGGAGTTCCATGGCCACGAGCGTAGCTCGGCTGCTAGCGCTTGACCTCGAAACCCACGACTCGCGCGTCCCAGGTTGTCGGCGTCAATCCGCGCTCGCGCAGCCGGAACTTCTGCACCCGACCCGTCGGGGTCTGGGGAAGTTCGTCCAGGAACTCGATGTAACGCGGCACGAAGAAGTAGGGCGCCGTATCGTTGACGAACCGCGCGATCTCCTCGGCGGAAAGCTCGGTCTCCGGCTGGCGCACGATGCACACCTTCAGTTCCGCTTCGGCCGCGAGTTGCTCGGAGGTAACCCCGTGGGCCGCACACTGGGCAACGGCCGGACGCGCCGCCACCGCCGCCTCCACCGCAAAAGATGCGATGTTGCGGCCCTTGAAGCGGATGAAATCCTGTTTGCGATCGACGAAGAAGAACTCGCCGGCCTCGTTGCGGCGACCGAGATCTCCGGTGTGGTACCAGAGATTGCTCCACGCCTCGACCGTCGCCTCCGGGTTCCGGAAGTAGCCATTGAAGATCGCGTGGGGTACTTCCGGCCGGATACTGAACTCGCCCACTTCGCCGATCGGAACTTCCCGGTCTCCGTCATCGAGCAGCCGCACTTCGATCCCGGCGGCGGGCTCGCCCAACGAATTCTCGGTGTACGGCTTTCCCGGCCGACGGGACATCAGCGACATCACTTCGCTCTGGCCGTAGCCCTGCGGAATCTCTTCGATCCCGAAACGCTCCTTGAACTTCGGGATCAAGGCGTCGGGGAGCGGTACGAAACCGGCGACACGCACCGGGTTGTCGGCATCGTCGTCCCGTTCCGGCGCGTTCCACAGGAACATGTGCATGGCACCCAGGGTGAACACCATGCTGGCGCCGTAGTGGCGCGTGCGATCCCAGAACTCGCTGGCCGAGAAGCGCGGGTCCATCGCGCAGGGAATGCCGGCGACCAGCGCGCGATAGACGTTCGCCACCCAGGCGGCAGACTGATACATCGGTAGACAGCTATAGATGATGTCGTCCGAGCGAACCTCCGAGTTCTCGACGCCGTCGAGCGCCGCCCGAATCCAGACGTTATGGCTCTGCATCACGCCCTTCGAGCGTCCGGTCGTGCCGGAAGTCCAAAGGATGGAGGCGGTGTCGCCGTAGGACAGATCGTCGATATCGGGCTCCGGCCCGGGCTTGGCACATAACGCCTCGATGGGAATCAGGGGCACGCCCAGATCTGCGCCGGCGGCGTCTCCACGCACGACGATCTTCTCGAACGGGTGGCCGCCCAACTCCTGTATCCGTGGCAACAGATGCGCGTCGGTCACCAGTAGCTTCGCCGCTCCGTCCTCGAACGATTCAGCCAGCCAGCGGCCCTTGTAATCGACGTTCGTCGGCACCCAGACGGCGCCGGCCTTGTTGAGGCCTAGCGTCGACCAGACCCACTCGGGACCCGTATCTAGATAGAACGAGACCGTGTCGCCGGCACTCACACCCAGATCGCCGAACCCGCGCACGCTCGCGTTCGCCAGTTCGTTCACGCGGCCGTAGGAGAAGTGCTCGGTATCCCAGACGATGAAGTCCCGGTCCGGGTCCGCCTCGGCCTGTCGCAGCAGGCAGCGGCCGAGCAACCGCTCAGCAGGGTCGTCGAGGTCGAGCAGCGGCATCGATTCTCCGTGTGCGGGGCCCCGGAGTGTACACTGCGCGCTCCGAAGGGAGGGCCGGATGGAACTGGACGGACGCATCGCGGTGGTAACCGGGGGCGCCAGTGGAATCGGCGCCGCGCTCTCGGCCACGCTGGCTGGAGAAGGCATGCGTGTAGCCGTCGCGGACCTGGACGCCTCGGGCGCTTCCTGCGTCGCCGATGCTATCCGGGCCGAGGGCGGCGAAGCCCGCGGCTTCGGCGTCGAAGTGGGCGACCGCGCCTCGATGGAACGCTTCGCTGGCGAAGTGGAAGATTCGCTGGGGCCCGCGTCGGTGGTCTGCGCCAATGTGGGTGTCGTACAGATGGGCCGTCTCGATCGGGTGAACGAGAGCGACTGGAAATGGGTCTTCCGCGTCAACGTGCTCGGAACCGCGCAGACCGTCGAGCTCTTCCTGCCCCAGGTACGCGCCGGCGCTGGCGGACACTTCGTGGTCACGGCCTCGACCCAGGCGGTGTTGCCGGTCGAACGCCTGGGAATCTACAGCGCCTCCAAAGCGGCCGTTCTCTCCTACACGGAAGCCTTGCGGGCCGAGCTTGCCGAAGAGGGGATCGGCGTAACGGCGCTGTTGCCGGGCCCCACCGCGACCAATCACCTGGCTTCGAGCGGCGATGCCCGGAGAGACGCTTCGAACCTGACCGACGAGGACGACGTCCGCATCGTCGCTCGCGAAACGCTACCCGACTTCGCCGATCTGGTTGCGCCGGAACGAGCCGTGCGAGACGCGGCTCAGGCGATCCGCGAGAACTGGAGCCATTGGGTCACGCATCCGCCCCACCAGGCGCAGGTCGTGGGTCGGTTCGAAACCATCCTGCGCGCCTTCGATCGCTCGGCGGGGGATCTCTGAGATGGGTTCTAGCTTCCCGCCGGGGTTGCCAACAACCCTTCGATCGTGGCGACGACGCCGGGATCCTCGGGATCGATGCTCGGGGCGAATCGCTCGACGACGTTCCCGTCCCGATCGACGAGGAACTTCTGGAAGTTCCACTCGATCTCCCCGCCTAGCGCTGCACTCGGGGCGGTGAGCCACGCGTACAGAGGATGTTGCGCGTCGCCCTTCACGTGGATCTTCTCGAACATCGGGAAGCGCACGCTCCAGGTCGCCCGGCAGAATTCCGCGATGGCGGCGTTTTCCCCGGGCTCCTGGGCGCCGAAATCGTTGGAGGGGAAGCCGAGCACGACGAGCCCGCGGCCGCGGTAGCGATCGTAGAGCGACTCGAGCCCCTCGTACTGCGGGGTGTAGCCGCATTTGCTCGCGACGTTCACGAGCAACACGACCTTGCCGCGGTAGTCGCCCAGGGATTGCGGCGTACCGTCGATGCGGTTGAGCGTGAAATCGTAGACCGAGCCCGGAGCAGCGGCGGCGGCCATTCCGAGGAAGGCCAGCAGGAGGACTGAGATCAAGCCTGATCGGTGCATGCAAAGGGCTCCATTTCGTAGGAGTACGTTAGCGGGCGCCGCGCTGGTTTCGCTCCGTTGCGTCCACGCTCAGAGTTGCGCGCAGGTTGCCGGTGTTCACCGTCTAGCCTCCGAGGATCTGGTTGGTGCTGCCGCCGTCGACCATCCAGTCCACTCCGGACACGAAGCTCGCGGCATCCGAGCAGAGGAAGGCGACGACCGCGGCGACCTCTTCCACCTGGCCCATACGTTTGCCAGCGGGCGTTCTTTCCATCAAGCCGTCGACGGCCGCCGTGTTCTTCGCGTATTCGGCGCGGCCCATTTCCGTCTCGATGATTCCCGGCGAAACCGAGACCACACGCCCCCCGCGCTCGCCCCAGGCGGGAGCGTGGGCGACCGCGAGCAGTTGCACCCCGCGCTTCGAGAGCCCGTAGGCACCGGACGCTCCGCTCACGCGGGCGCCGAGCATCTCTTCGAGACGCGAGAACAAGTCGTCCTGGAGCGGGTCGCCTAGCAATTCGACGACGTCCGACGAGAGTCCGGCCTTGGAGAAGTGGCCGGCCTGGGACGCGATGCACACGGCCGCCGCTCCCGGATTGACCTGCGGTTGGAGCGCGGTCAGCAGCCGGGCCGTCGCCACGAGATTGATCTCGATGATCCTCTCCGCCGGAGCCTGGGCACCGGACAATCCCGCACAGTGTGCGAGCCCGTCGAGACCGCCAAGGGCTTCCACCTGCTTTGCGAGCGCCTCGACGACCGAAGGCTGGGTCAGGTCGCCCGCGAAGGGTTCGGCCGCGTGACCCTGGGCCTCGAGCTCGGCGCAGATGTCTTGCAGCGCTTCCTCCTGTAGATCGCAGAGGATCAGGGCCGAACGCCCGGCCAGGGCACGCGCACAGGCGGCTCCGATCCCCCGCGCCGCTCCGGTCACCACGATTGCACCCATCACGCCACCTCCAAGATCACGCTTGCGAAACCACGAACGTTACTCGAATGCATCCGCGTCAACCCGTCGGCCGGGATTTCGTACTCGGGCCAGCGCGCCAGGACCTCCTGGATCGCGATGCGCGATTCCATCCGCGCCAGGTAGGCGCCGATGCAGATGTGCCGGCCGTATCCGAAGCCCAGATGCAGATCGATCTCGCGCCGCACATCGAAGCGATCGGGCTCGGGGTACTTCCGCTCGTCGCGACCCGATGCGCCGTTGATACAGAGCACCTTGGCGCCAGCCGGGATCCTCTTGCCATGGAGCTCGATCTCGACGTTGGCCACGCGTCCCTGGTACTGGCTCGGCGGATCGAAGCGAAGCGTCTCCTCCACGGCCGTCGTCGCGACGTCCGGGTTCTCGACGATGGCGCGACGCTCGTCGGGGTTCCGCCAGAGTTCGTGGAAGGCCGTCGCCAACAGCTTCGTCACCGTTTCGTTCCCGGCGGTTCCGAGCAGGCTCAGGAACTGTCGGATGTCTTCGTCGCTCAATCGTGCGGTCTCTCCGGATTCGTCCGCAACCTCGACCTGGGTCAGCCGGGTCAGCATGTCGTCCTGGGGGCGCGCGCGGCGTTCACGAATCAGTTCATCGTAGTAGGCCATCAGCTCCTTCACAGCGTCCATGGCCTCCTGCGTCGGCATCGGGTTGCCAGGCTCGCGGTGGAGCATGGCGTTCGATCGAAGCTGGACCCAGCGGCGCTGTTCAGCGGGGATTCCCAACAGCTCGCTGATGACGTCCATCGGCAGCCGCGCGGTGAACGCTTCGACCACGTCGAAACTCGATGAATCGCGGAGCTTGTCGAGGTGCCCGATGGCGATTCGGTGGATCGCCGGTTCCAGCTCGCGGATCGCCCGAGGCGTGAACGCCTTCGAAACGAGCCCGCGGTATCTGTTATGTCGCGGAGGGTCCATCCAGATCATCAATCCCGAGTCCGGCTTGGGTGAATCCATGAACTCGAGGCTCGTCGAGAAGGTCGAGGTGAGCCGTGCGCTGTCGGTCAGGAAGGCGAGGTTGTCCGCGAAGCGGGTCACAGCCCAGAAATCGAGTCTCTCGTTGTGATAGGCCGGCGCGTGATCGCGCATCCAGCGATAGACCGGGAACGGATCCTCGTCGATTTCGTAGGAATACGGGTCATAGCTGACGGCAGCGTCAGCGGGGAGCGGGGTATCGGTCATCGGTTCTTCCTTCTGCGCGGAGAACGCCGATCATGGCGTGTACCAGATCGGCGAAGTCCAGGCGCGTTCTCGAATCGTGCGCGGGACGTCGGGGTCGCAACAAGCCTCCTGGCCGGGTGCGATCGTCGTCCGATCCTTGCAATCGACGCCGGCGGCGTTGCACGCCCATTGGTTCCATCGACACGAGGGCCGCTCCACCACGCGGGCGTAGTAGACAGCCGGGTGCGCCGGATCGAACTCGGGATCCTGCCACGACGTGCAGAGATCGTCGGCGCCTCCGGGCGCCGGTGCGCAACTCGCGAGATCTACCTCGCCGGGCTCTTCACGGCCGGCGACGTCGAATACCTTCGTCTCGGTCTCGCCCCCGACGGCCCAGCTCTTGACGATCTGGATTCGTTCGAGCGGGGTCCCGGGCCGCGCCTCGACACCCGGATCCTTCAGCGCCCAGACGGAAAAAGTCGGCGCCACCGATCCCTCAGCCGCCCTGGCGAGTTCGCCTCCCATGGGAACGCCTCGCGCATAACCTTCTGGAACGAACCCTTCGGTGCCACACGAATCCGCCGCGGGTGAGAAGCTCCCGAAGAAGCGGACCTGCATGCGCGGGCCGCTGGTGCCGTAGGCTTCGCGCCGACGCATCGCCGCGAAGAGTGCGTCGCGTGAGTTCTCCTCGGCCCACAGCACGGCCAGCCCCCCCGGGTTGAAGTCGATGCGATCAGGGAGCGGCGGAATGCCGAGACGCGCCGTCACCGTCCCGGCCGCGTGGCCCACGAACTGATCCTCGTTGACGAGGCCCGGCGTCCCCAGGTGATTGTCCGTCGAACCGATGATCCCGAACGCGAAGGGGTTCGCGCCCAGCTTCTGCTCGAGCGCGAGCCCGTCCGCCAACGCTTCGCGAACGAAGGAGCCTGGTTTCGGATCGACGCGGGGAAGCTGTGGCGCCATCTGGTCCATGGTCGCGTACTGCAGGGTTTCGAAGCCGCAGAGTTCATCGCCGGCGTTACCGACCGCGCACTCCGAGTCGCCCTTGTGCTGGGTGATCTCGACCAGGGGTTCGAGCCGCGCCCGTTGACGTGCCCATTCTTCCGTCAGTTTTTTACCATCAAGGCGCGCCGCCGCGAACATCAGACCACCGCTCACGTTCGAGTTGTGGGGGATGGCGAGGACGTCACATCCGGTCTCAGCGTCGAGGCAATCACGATCGAGCCGGTCGCGCATCCGTTCCGGCGTCTGGTCTTCGACGTAGTTCGGGATCGTCTCGGGAACCACGGCGTTCCGGAACACGAGGTTGCGATGGAGATTGTTGCCGTCGGGCATGCCGCTCCATTCGACACCGACGAAACTCGTGAAGCGACAGGCGGCGCTTCGATCGTAGTGTTGCTCGGCCGCTTCCTGGGTGTTCCGCCATGGACCCTGCGCCGCCGCTCTGCACAGCGCACCATCCTCGCCGCAAAACGACAGGTAGCCCGGCGGCACTGCCGCGAACAATGAATTGATCAGCGCGTAGCCGAGGGCGGGCCAGCGCCTGGCGGCGATACAGGTGAAGTGGTCGTATGCGGGCGAGCCGGGCGTGCGACAGAGATGCGTCTCGCCAAGCTTCTCGGCGTGGTCGCTGACCATCGCAAAATCGAGCGGCCGGCGGAGCCGTACGCTGCGCTGGGGAGCGCCGCTGGCAGCGTAGGGTTGGATCCCGATGGGTTCACCCTTGGCGAATCGATAGGCGTCGAAGGGATCGTTGCGTGTCCCCTGGCCCCAGGCATCGAACGAATAGGTCGTGTGCACGTGCACGTCACCGAACCACGGCTGCCTCTCGGCCTCGTAGTGCGTGCAGTCCGCACGCTTCTCCGTGCGTTCGAATGCCGGTTCCGCCGCTCCCCCCGAGGCGAGCAACAGCGCGGCAACAGCAAGCAGGAAACGCCGCGTCATCGATAGATCTGGATAAGGGTCGAGTGCGCGTTCGTGGCCGAGTAGGGCGTCGTGTAGATCGGGTCGAGAACCGCGATGCTCGCCAGGATCCCGATGAGTACGAACGCGATGCGCTGGCGGAAGCCGGGGCGCGCCGCGGCCAGAACCCGCGCGAAGCCCCATGCGAAGCCCCAACAGATGGCGAACCAGACGAGAGCCTGGCTCCAGAAGAGCGCCATCATCAGCGGGCCAACGCCGCCCGTCCCCTCGGAGAGCGTCACGAGCGTAGAGACGCTGGCCAGCAGAACCATCCGGGCGACGGGGATCCACGCGGTCTGTATTCCCGCCATCGGGAGCGGTGCGAGCAGCACCAGCGCAACCAGGAGGGAGAAGCGGAAGGCCGCGCCGGACAAGCGCCTAACCTCCCGCCGCGGGAATCACGGTTTCAGCGATCAGCTTCAGACTCGGCCACGCCAGCTCCGGCGGGATTCCACCAGAGAGCGGCTGCGTCATCAAGAGCCCGTTCTTCTGGACCTGGGCGATCGCTTCATCCACTGAGAAGATCCGGTAGTTGCCGTTCTCTGCGCGCAGTTCATCCACCGTGGCCGCCACACTCTTGGTGATCGCACCACCCGTCCCCATCCATGCGGCATACATCTGTGCGTCGTGGAGCAGGTAGGGCCCGATCGTCGCCCAGGCCTCGTCGGGATCTTCCGCGACGAAGGCCGAGTGGGTCGAATCTCCAAGCGGGTTGATGAAGTCTGCCGGCTTCGTACCGAACTCGGCGCAGGCCTCGCGGTAGATCGCCTCGAGCCCCGGGTCCCCTCCCTGGGTCATCATCGACATCCCGAACCTGGCTGCCCGACGCACCGCGACTTTCGAGTTTCCGCCCATGATGAGCGCCGGTCCGCCCGGCGTGAGCGGCTGCGGCGTCACATGGACGGGGCGCCCCTCGTATTCGAATGGTTCTCCTGCGAAGCACTGGTAGATGACGGCGAGGCATTCTTCCATGCGCCGGCCGCGACCCTTCATCGAGCGGCCGAACATCGCGTACTCGGCCTCGCGATAACCGACGGCGCAGACATAACTGACGCGCCCACTGGAAACGATGTCGAGCACCGCCATGTGCTCGGCGAGCGACACCGGATCGTGGAGGGGAACCAGCACGGCGGCAACCTGGATGGGCGTCGTCCTGGTTCGCGCCGCGATCGCACTTGCGAGGACGACGGGCGCCGAGAGATAGCCGTCAGGTGATGCGTGATGTTCCGAAACCTGGATGGCGACGCAGCCGTTCTGCTCGCCCCATTCAGCCATCTCGATGGCCGCCTGGTAGAGCGCGGCCGTCGTTCCGGCGCCATCCTTGGCGCGCATGTCGAAGCGCATCGTGAACATCGGGGACCTCAGGCGGGCTCGAATGTCAGGGGCAGTTTCGAAAAGCCACGCACGTTGGGGTTGTGGACGCGCTCGGCGCCCGCCTCGTCCACACGCCATTCGGGAAGCCGCCGGACGGCTTCCTCGAGAGATACCCGTGCCTCGAGCCGCGCCAACGATGCCCCGAGGCAGAAGTGCGCGCCTCGCCCGAACGACAGATGTTCCACGGTCGCTCGATCGAGATCGTAGCGCTCCGGTTCCGGGAAGACGGCCTCGTCGCGGTTGGCGGAGCCGACCAGGAGCAGCACCTTGTCGCCTGCCTCCATTCTCTGCCCGTGCATCTCGACATCGACCAGCAGCGTCCGAGCCAGCAGTTGGGTCGAGTTGTCGTAGCGCAGCGTCTCCTCGATCCAGTCGGGGATCCGCTCCGGATGCCCTTCGACCTTGGCCCGTTGCGCCGGATTCCGGCCGAGCCAGTAGAAGCAGTTCGCCAACAGCTTCGTCGTGGTCTCGTTGCCGGCGATGATCATCAGGTAACAGAACGCCAGGATCTGGGAATCCTCGAGGCGCTCTCCATCGATTTCCACGTCGAGTAGGACGCTGGCGAGGTCGTCTCCGGGTTTTCGACGGCGGCCCTCGATCATCTCGGAGAAGTAGCCAAGGAGCTTCCCGCTGGATTCGACTCCGGCTCGGGGAACGCCACGGACGCCCTCTTCCCGATGCAGCACCAGATCGGCCCAGGTCCGTAGCTCGTCCCGGTCGCCTTGGGGAACGCCTAGCATTTCACTCACGACATCCATTGGCAGACGGCCCGAAAAATCGGCAACCCAGTCGCACTCGCCAGTTTCGACGAAGCGATCGAGGTAGGTGGTGGCCAGTGCCCGAATCGAGGGCTCGAGCTCGGCGACCCGGCGCGGGGTGAAGCCCCTGGAAACGAGCCCGCGCATCTTGTCGTGGCGCGGCGGATCCATCGCCAGGATCGACATCACCATTTCGATGTTCTCGCCGAGTCCGCTGACTTCGAGCGAGACGCCACTGGTATTGGAGAAACGGGTCGTGTCCTTGAAGGCGGCGAGGACGTCGGCGTGACGCGAGAGGGCCCAGAAACCGGCCTCCTCATTGCGATAGAGCGGCGCCTTCTCCCGCAGCTCCTGATAGATCGGGTAGGGATCCTCGTGGAAATCGTAGTCGAATGGATTGAACTGGATCACGTGTCGAGTTCCTCGATACTGAGCGCGCGTGTCGGGCAATGACGAACTGCGGCCTCGGCAAAGGCGCGCTCGCTGACCTCAGGTTCCATGTTCCGCACCACGACACGGTTGGTTTCGCTGTCGATCTCGAACAGATCCGGCGCCTCCTGGATGCAGACCGCGTGGCCCTGGCAGAGATCGAGGTCGGCCTGCAGGAAGAAGGGCCGATCGATGACCGGCGCGGGAACCGAGCCGGCGGCCCTCGCCGCAACGATCGTGGCCGCGCGACGCCGGTAGCGGAGCCGGCAGGGTTGCTGGAGCTGCACCACCATCTTCGAGTGATCGTTCCGATAGTGCTCGGGCGCCTGTGCCAGTTCGAACTCGTAGCTGCGCAGCAAAGTCGAGAAGATCGCCTTCAATTGCATCATCGCGAAGGCAGCACCGACGCAGCGATGCCGGCCCGCGCCGAACGGGGTCCAGGCAAACAACTGCTTGTCTTCCTCGCGGCCTGCCGCATAGCGATCGGGATCGTAGAGATCGGGGTTCGGGAAACATTCCGGCATGCGGTTCGAGACCGCCGGAGAGACGGCCACCAGATCTCCGGCCCTGACGGTGTGACCCTTGTAGTGAAAATCGTGAACGACCTTGCGCATCAAGACGATCAGGGGAGGATGCAGCCGCAGTGCCTCCTTGATGCCGTTCTCGAGCAAGGGAATCTCGCGAAGCGCCTGATAGGAAACCTCTCGTCCATCGGCGTAGATCGTGTCGATCTCTTCGTTGACCCGCTTCATGTAGTGCGGACTCTTCAACAGCTCGATCAGCGTCCAGGCCGCCGTACCCGAGGTGGTGTGGTGGCCCGCGAACATCAGGGAGATGAACATCCCCGTGATCTGGTCGATCGTGTAGCGCGGCTCTCCGGATTCATTGCGCAAGGTGAGCAGGACCTCGAACAACTCCTTCGGTGAACCTTCGTCGTGGTCGAGCTCCTCGAACATGGCGGTGAGCATCTCGACGAGACGGGCACGGGCACGATCGCGTTCCCTGAAGACGGGGAGCGGCAGGTTCGCGTTCACGAAGGCAAGCGCATCGGTTCCCTTCTCGAGGGTGTAGAAGACTTGATAGGCCTCGGCCGGGAGGTGAGCGCGGAAACGTTTGCCCACCAAGCAGGCGCTCGACGTGTACATTGTCAGTTCAGCGAAGAAGTCGAGAACGTCGATTTCGCCCTCGTCGCCGAGCCCCTCGATCCAGGCGCGAACCTCCGCATCGATCGTCTCGGCGTGTCCGCGCATGAACTTGTCGCGCAGGGACTGATTGCGCATGGCGGCCTTGCGCTGTTCCACTGTGCCGTCGAATACGACGCCCTTGCCGAAGATCGGCTTCGTGAACGGGTACGCAGCGCCCTGATCGAGCTGCTGGTCGCTGGCCCGATAGAAGGCTTCCTGCGCTTCCTCGCCGGTGAGCAGAGCGACGCGGGTTCCGGCCCAGTTCATCTCGCCGATCTCGCCACACTCGGCGCGAACCCGCGCGAACAATTCTATTGGACGCGTTCGAAGCTCCTGGAGGTGGCCGATGAGCGGCCAGCTCTTCGAGAGCCTGGGCGGGCGCTTCCCCCCGGAATATTCCGTGGACGAAGTCATGACCTAACCACGGACCGGAAGACCCATGACCTTGGTCTCGAGGTGCTCCTCGAAACCCATCAATCCGTTCTCGCGACCGACACCGCTCTGGCCATAACCCCCGAAGGGCGTATCCACGTGGAACCACATGCCCCCGTTCACGGCGATGGTCCCGGTTCGGATGCGCCGGGCCACGGCCAGGCCACGCTCGTCGTCGGCGCTGCACACGGCGCCCGAGAGCCCGTAGATGGAATCGTTCGCGATACGGACGGCGTCGTCCTCGTCTTCGTAAGTAATCACCGAGCACACCGGTCCGAAGATCTCTTCCTGGGCGATGACCATCTCCGGTTCGACATCGACGAATAGCGTCGGCTCGACGAAGAAGCCCTTCCCTTCCGGCTTGCCACCGCCGACGAGACAGGTCGCCCCTTCCTGCTTTCCCTTCTCGATGTATGCGAGCACGCGTTCCTGCTGGATGCGCGAGATCTGCGGCCCCTGCAGGTTGGCCGGGTTCGCCGGATCGCCATGGTTCCAGTTCTCGAAGGCCGCCTTCATGATTCCAATGGCTTCGTCCTTGCGGGAACGCGGGATCAGCCAACGCGTCGTGATCGCGCAGCCCTGGCCACCGTGGACACAGGTCATCGCCGCGCCGGGAAGCACGGCTTCGAAGTTGGCGTCGTCGAGCACGATCGTCGCGCTCTTTCCGCCGAGCTCGAGGAACGCCTTCTTCACCGTGGCGGAAGCACACGCCATCACCCTGCGGCCCGTCGCCGTCGAGCCCGTGAAGGTCACGAGGTCGACCCGCGGGTCGCTCGAGAGGATCTCGCCCAGCAGGTGATCCGAGGAGCCAACGATGTTCACGACCCCGGCCGGAATGTCCGTCTTCTCGGCGATGATCTTGCCGAGGTGCGTGCCGCTCCAGGGCGTGTCCGGTGCGGGCTTCAATACGATCGAGCAGCCCGAAGCGAGCGATGGCCCGAGTTTCGCGATGTTCAGATAGACGGGAACGTTCCAAGGCGTGATCGCTCCCACTACGCCGATCGGCTCGCGCCGCAGGAAGCGGCGCTGCTGGACACCCCCGAACGGGATGTTCGTCATCTCCTTCTCGTACTCGTAGGAGCTCGCGAGATCGGCCCAGTAGCTCATCATCTCGACCGGATCGTCGATGTGCATGAAGCCTGTGAGCGAAACGCAGGCGCCCGCTTCTGCAACGACGATCGCGCGAAGTTGTTCCTTCTCCTCCAGCAGGCCTTCGTAGAGCTGGCGGATGCACTTCGAGCGGAACTCGTGGTTCTCCGACCAATCGCTCTCGTCGAAGGCGCGCCGCGCCGCGGACAACGCCTGCTCCATGTCGTCCTTGGTTCCGTCGGCAGCGGCGCCCAGGGTTTCCTCGGTAGCTGGGTTGATGTTGGCGAAGGTATTTCCGTTGGACGCACCGACGAGCTGGCCATCGATCAGATTGCGCGTCTCGGGGTCGAGGGGGACGAGGGACATGGGCGGTTCCTTGCTTCGTTAGGCGCGGACGATCTGACCGCCATCGACGGCGAAGATCTGTCCGGTCACCCAGGAAGCGGCATCGGAGAGCAAGAAGAGGCACGCGGACGCCATGTCCGCGGGCTGGCCCAGACGCGGCAACGCCAGGCTGGCCACGAGCTGGTCCTTGTAGGCATCGGGAACCTGGTTGGCCAACGCGTCCGTGTCGGTCGGGCCGGGCGCGATGGCGTTGACGCGGATGTTCATCGAGCCGAGTTCCTTCGAGAGGCAGTGTGTCAGCCCATTGGTCGCTGCCTTCGAAAGGCCGTAGTAGCCGACGCCCATCCAGGCGGCGGTGGAGGACTGGTTCACGATCGAGCCGCCGCCGCGTTCCTTCATGCTTCGATAGCAGGCGCGGGTGCAGAGCAGGGCTCCGTCGACGTTCACGTTCATGAACTGCTTGTAGTAGTCGAGATCGACGTTGAGCAGCGAGTCGAGCTTCATGTTGCCGAAGATCGCGGCGTTGTTGACGAGCAGATCGATGCCGCCGAACTCGGCGATCACGGCATTGGCCATCGCCTTCGTCGAGGCTTCACTACCGACGTCGACTTCGACGAAGGCGGCCTTGCCGCCGGCGCTCCGGATCTCCTCGGCCACGCGTTCGCCATTGTCCTTGACGATCTCGGCGATGACGACTTGGGCGCCTTCGCCTGCAAGTGCCTTCGCGTAGCCCTCGCCGATTCCGCCACCCGCGCCGGTGACGATGGCCACCTTGCCTTCGATTCCAGGAAAGCTCACACCGTCTCCTCCAGCTTCGTGATCCGGTCCGGGCACGCTACGCCACTTCCATAGTGCATGCAATGGAAATGTGATAGCGTGATTTTCGACCACTGGACCCGAACCGACGACGAGGAGAACGAGCATGACCCTGCGCGCCGGCTTCATCGGCCTCGGCAACATCGGCAAGCCCCTGGCGAGCCATCTGGCCCCCGCCGGCTTCGAGACCACGGTCTTCGACATCGCGAACGAGCCGGTCCGCGAACTGGTGCGAGGCGGTGCCAAGGCAGGCGCCTCACCCCGCGCGGTGGCAGAAGCTTCGGACGTGATCGGAATCTGCGTCCCCGAGGACAAGCACGTCTTCCAGGTGATGACCGGCAACGAGGGTGTCCTTGCCGGTGCGGGGCCGGGAAGCGTGGTCGCCATCATCAGCACGATCCAGCCGGCGACCGCAATCGAGCTGGCGGGCCTGGCGGCGGACCAGGACGTCTCGATCCTCGATGCCTGCGTGACCGGCGGCGCCCACGGCGCCGAGGCCGGCGAGGTCACCTATTTGCTAGGCGGTGACGATACAGCGCTGGCGAAGGCACGTCCGTTCCTCGAAGCGAACAGCAAGGAGATCATCCATGCCGGCGAACTCGGAAACGGCGCCAAGCTGAAGCTCGCGATCAACGTGCTCACCTACATCCAGTGGGCGGCGGCCTACGAGGCCTTCAAGCTCGCAACCGCCAGCGGCCTTCCGGCCGAAGTCTTCGAAGAGGCCGGCATCTCGAACGGCCAGCTGACCGAGATGCAACGCCGCTACCTGATCATGCACAAGCTACCGCCGGAAGCGCGCGAATCCGAAGCCGTGCAATCGCTGAATCGCGGCTTCATGAACATTGCCGAGAAAGATCTCGCCTGGGCGCTACAGCTCGGTCGGGAGAATGGCATCGCGCTGCCCGTCGCGGGCCAGGTTTCGCAGATGATGGCGCGCATCTATGGCGTCGAAGACGAGGGGCGACGTTAGGCACCATGTCCCAGGCTGCCCAGAGCGAACGTGCGCCGCGCCGAAGCCAGGCCGACCGCACGGCAGAAACTCGCGCGAAGATCCTCGAGGCGGTCGTCGAGAGTATCGCCGAGCTCGGTTTCCAGCGAACCACGGCGGCCGAGATCACGCGCCGGGCAGGTGTGACCTGGGGCGCCGTCCAACATCAGTTCGGCGACAAGGACGGCATCCTGCGCGCCGTGCTCCAGGATTCCTTCGCTCGCTTCGCCGAGCGACTCTCGGAGGTCCCGGGTACCGATGCTCCCCTCGAAGCGCGGGTGTCCGCATTCGTCGACCGCGCCTGGGAGCACTTTGGCAGCGACGAGTACCGCTCGACCTTCGAGATCCTGCTCTCCCTCGACCCGCCGGACCAGAACGGTCGCGAACCGGTTTGGCAGGGCGAGATGATGAACGCCTGGAGCCAGATCTGGTCGGGCGCCTTCGCCGATTCTCCCCTGCGCCCCGGCGCCAGCCTGCGCCTCCAGCGCTACACGATCTCGGCGCTCGTCGGCATCGCGGCGCTCCGCATGATCGGCACCGTGCCTCCGCATCCACACGACGCCGAACTCGCGCTGCTGAAGTCGACGTTGGTTCGCGAGCTGGGCTGAGCGTTACGGCTCGAGGCGCTTCGCCATCTCGAGGTGGACGATGCCAGCTTCCTCGAATTCGTCGCCGACGCTGCGCCAGCCGAGCCGCCGGTAGAAGCCCACGACCTGGATCTGCGCGTGGAGGATCAACTCGGGCCAGCCTCGCCGCAGCGCTTCCGCTTCCATCGCATCCATGATCCGGCGCCCCAGCCCGGCTTCGCGCAACGGGGCCAGCACGGCGACGCGCTCGATCTTTGCCTCCTCGCCGCCGAGTGGCCGCAACCGGGCGCAGCCGATCGGAGCCGACTCCCTTCTCACCAGGAAGTGCACGCAATCGCCATCGCGCCCGTCGATCTCATCGCTCTCGGAAACGCCCTGCTCCTCCACGAAGATCCGGGTGCGTAGCGCCACGCACTCCTCGGGCACCTCGCCTTCGTAGATCTCGATGGTCGGATCGATCACGCGCGAAGGGTACACTGCGCCGGGTGAACTTCTTCGGACACGCCTGGTTCGCGGCGAAACAGTGCGAGGCCCCGGCCTTCGTACTCGGCGCCATGCTTCCCGATCTCGCACCGATGGCGGGCTTGCGAATCGGCGCCATCGACGACCCCGAGATCGAAGCCGGCGCTGCCTACCATATGACCTGCGACGGCGCCTTCCATCGCGCGCCCGGCTTCGCGACGCTGGTGGCCGAATCTTCCCGCGCGCTCCAATCCGCCGGTGTTCGGCGCGGGCCCGCGCGAGGCGCCGCTCACGTCGGCGTCGAACTCCTGCTCGACGGTTGGATCGCCGAGGATCGCGGTGTTCCCGGCCTCTACGACGAAGCGCTGGCTAGCGCCGCAACGCTCTCGTCCGCGATCCAGCTCGAGGCCGTCCCGGGATCGATCCCGTTGGCGGAGCTCTGTCAGAGAATCCGGCGATCCTACTTGCCACAGGCATACAGCGACCCGGGCTTCACCACGGCCCGCATTGCCCGCGCGCTCTCGCGGCGCCCCCGCCTGGCTTTCGCCGGAACGGAGCGGGACATCGTCGCTCGCTGGCTCGACGAGATCGCGCCCGAGCTAGGCAAGCGCGCGGCGCCTCTTCTGGCCCATGTGGCCGGCGCCGTAGGAGTCGCCGCCGGCTCGCCGGTATGATTGTCCCATGGGCGAAGTGACGGATCTCCTGCTGCTCTTTCTCGCGGCGCGCAAAGACGTGGAGCTGCCGTTCCGCGAATGCCTGGCGCGTGAACACGAACGATGGAGCGGCATCGGCGAAGCGAACGTGTTCGTGCGGCTCCCGAAGGATCCATTCGTCAGTTTCGTTCCCGGCATGCGCGGCTTCGATGCCACCCTCGAACTGCGCGCTGCGCCCGAGCGCTTCGAGACCGCCCTCGCCGGCCTCGACGAGCATCTCGATGCCCTCGTTCAGCGCGATCTCTGCGCTGTCGTCGCGGGCCAGGAGCACACCTTCGTCGGCGGCGAGTCGGGCCCCGTCCGGTACCAGTACTTGATGCGCCGACGCCAGGGCCTGAGCCACGAGCAGTACATCGCCCACTACGGCACGCACCATGCCGAAATCGGAATTCGCACGCCCGGCAAGCTCGGCTACGGCCAGGTCCACACGGCCCTCGACCGCTCGCGGGAACTCGCCGGCGCCATCGGCTTCGGCGCCTGGCAGATCGATAGTGTCTCGCGACTCTGGATCGAATCGGTCGATGCCTTCCTTGCGGCCGCCGGGCCCGTCGGCCAGGAAGCCGTCGAAGACGAGAAGAATTTCGTCGATGGCGCAAACTCCGTGATGTTCGCGAGCGCGGCGCTCGCCTAGGATTCCCTGTCCATGCTGCGCTTCGCCCACATTCTCCTTCTCGCGATCTCGTTGGTCGCAACCGCCAGCTTCGCCCAGCCCTTCGACACGCTCGGCAGCGAACTGCTCGACGGCATGATCGCGCGCTCCCCGTTGCTAGGCGTCAGGCTCGGCGTTCATGCCTCGGACGGCCGGCTACCGGACCACTCCGCCGAGGGCGTGGCTGCGACGACCGCTTGGCTCGACGAGAGCCTGGCACGGCTGGCGGCCGTCGACCCGGCTTCGCTCGGCAACGTCAGGCAGGCCGAGCGCGCCGCGCTCATCGCGCGACTCTCCGGATGGCGCTTCTCCTGGGTGGAGGAAAGAAGTCTGGAACGCGATCCGCGCGGGCCGCTGAACGTCGTCGGTCTCGCGCAATACATCAGCCGGGACTACGCACCGCTTCACCAACGCGCGCGCGCTGTCATCGCCGTCGCCAAGGCGGCACCGGCCTACCTGGCAATGCGGGAGGCGCGGCTCGACCGGGCGATCCCGCACACCTGGCTCGAGACTTCCATTCGCCAGGCCAGGGGAACGATCTCGTTCGTTCGCGACGACGTGCACCAGGCCTTCGAACCCCTGACTTCCGAGACGTTGCGCAGCGAGGTCGGTGTTGCCCTGGGCGGGCTCGCCGTCGCCCTCGAAGGCTACGTCGCTGCACTCGAAGGACGTCGCGAGGAAACCACGGACGATTTTGCGCTCGGCGAGGAGCGTTTCCTCGCCAAACTCCGCGCGAGCCACGGGATCGACCTCCCACTCGAGCGCCTCGAAGAGCTGTTCGAGGCGGATCTCGCACGCAACCGCGCCGCTCTCCGCGAGGCGGCGAACGCGATCGATCCGGATCGCAAGCCAGCCGCTGTGCTCGCTTCGGTCCTGGCCGACAAGCCGGCGCCGGATCAGGTGCTCGCCGTCGCCGCCGCGCAAGTCGCAAAGCTACGAACCGGCGTCATCGAACTCGAACTGATGAGTGTGCCCGGCGAGGATCCGCTCAGCGTCGTCGAGACGCCACCCTTCCTTCGCTACAACTTCGCGTTCTTGAACGGGCCCGGCGCCTTCGAACCGAAGCCGCTGCCGAGCTTCTACTACATCACGCCACCGAATCCGGACTGGCCGGCCGAGCAACAGGCGGCCTACGTGCCGGGCACCGTGGATCTGCTGTTCGCCTCGGTTCACGAAGCCTGGCCCGGGCATTTCCTCCAATCCGTCCATCGCCGCCGGATCGAATCCCGCATCCTGCGTTCCCTCGGAAGCTCCGCCACGAGCGAGGGCTGGGCCCACTACGCAGAGGAACTCGCTTGGGAGACCGGCCTCACCAAGGGCGAGGAGGCACACCTCGGTCAGCTCGTGAATGCGCTGCTTCGCGATGTCCGCTGCCTCTCGGCGATCGGATTGCACACCGACGGCATGAGCGTGAAGCGGAGCCAACGCATGTTCCGGAAGGTCGCCTACCAGGATCCCGGAAACGCGGAGCAGCAGGCCTGGCGCGGAACCTTCGATCCGATGTACCTGATCTACACCCTCGGGAAACTCGCCATCTTCGAGATGCGCGAGGACTACCGGGCCCAGCTGGAGGCCCGCGGCGAGACGTTTCGCCTGAAGGATTTCCACGATGCGTTCCTGTCCTACGGGAGCGCTCCACTGCCGGCGATCCGGGCGGCCCTGCTCGGGCCCGACGCGGGACCGCCTCTTTCACGTTAGTTCCGAGGAGATGAGATGAAGATCGATGGTGCGCTATTCGGGGATTTCACCCAGGCGGGTGACGCCGCCGCCCAGATGGAGGCGGATGGCTACGGCGCAGCGTGGTCGTTCGAGGGACCGCACGATCCGTTCTTCCCGCTGGTTCTCGCTTCCCAGAAGACCGAGCGGATCGAACTCGGCACGGCCATCGCGATTGCCTTCGCGCGCAACCCGATGATCTGCGCCCACATCGCCCAGGATCTCCAGACGCTCTCGAAGGGACGCTTCATCCTCGGCCTCGGCACCCAGATCAAGCCCCACATCACGCGCCGCTTCAGCCAGGAGTGGTCGAAGCCTGCCGCCCGGATGCGCGAGTTCGTGCACGCGATCCGTGCCATCTGGCACGCCTGGAACACCAACGAACGCCTGGCATTCGAGGGCGAGTTCTACACGCACACCTTGATGATCCCAGCCTTCAATCCGGGTCAGAACGCTTTCGGAGAGCCGCGCATCTTCGTCGCCGCGGTCGGCCCGAAACTCACCGAGGTCGTGGGCGAAGTGGCAGACGGCTTCTTCGTGCATCCCTTCCACTCGGCGGAATTTCTCGCCGCCGAGACACTGCCGGCGCTCCAGCGGGGAATGGCATCGAACGGCGGTCGCGAAGTCGACATCTCCTGTCAGACGATCGTGGCCATCGGTAGCAACGACGAGCAGATCCAGGCCGCACGCCAGAAGGCCAAGGGCCAGCTCTCGTTCTACGGCTCGACGCCGGCCTATCGCGGCGTGCTCGATCACCACGGCTACGAGGATCTACAACCTGAACTGAATCGCATGTCGAAAGAAGCCAAGTGGCTCGAAATGATCACGCGCATCGACGACGACCTCTTCGACGCGCTGGCGGTCTCCGGCACGCCGAGCGAGGTGGCCAAGCGGCTGGTCGAACGAAACGGCTTCGCCGACCGTACGACGCTGATGCTCTACGACGAAACCGGCGACCCCGAGGCACTGCGTCAGATCGTGCGAGAGGCCTCCGACTGACAGTCCGGATCGCCAAGGCGGCGATCAGGCACTGGCTTCGAGCCGAGTGCTCGCATGGCGTGTGTTCAAGCGCGCTGCCCGGGCCAACGGCCGGACCTGGCCTGCCAGGCGATGTAGATGCCCACCAGGCCATCGAATAGCAAGCAAGCTACCGGTAATCCCGCGACTTCCGGGGGAAGCGTTCGTGGCATGAAGTCCCAGGGCACGTGCAAGGCGAAGCCCAAAGCGATGAACCAGGGCGAAACGAACCAACCGGCGGCGGCCAACGCGGCGAGAACCATGAACGCGCCGATCTCCATCGAAACGTTTCCGCCGAGTTCTGGACTCAGGTAGGTGAGCCCGAGGAGCAATAGGAAGATCGCCCAGGCCGCGTGCTCGGCGCGCGGACCGAGCCAGCGGTAGAACCCGACGAGCAGGAGCGCACCGGGAACCGCGCCGATTTCCAGCACGTCGGCGCGTCCGCCCACGCCGACCGCAAGGATCGTCGCCACGATCCCGAATCCGACGGCCAGGGCTTTCGCGGCTGTGTGCATGGCGGCTCCCTCGAGAAACCTAGCGGCGTTGGCTCCAGCCGACTCGGCTTTGCACCAGACTCCAGATCGCTGCGAGCGCCAACCCCACGGTCTCGCGAGGCTCCTCGTCGCGGCTCGCCTGCATCTGGATGCTGGTAAAGGCCTCGGGCCGGGCGGTCGCAAGGCTCGGAATCCAGAGCGCCGTGAGAATCGTGAACAACACGAAGGCGGCCAGGTTCGGGACGAACGGGACCCGACCGCTGGCAGCGACGGCAGCCAGGACTGCGGCCAGCCCGTACAGGCCGATCCACACCAAGGGGTCCGGATCGTTCCACTGCACCACCGCAGAAGCGACGAACAGCGCGCACATCACGCCAGCGCCGATCCGGAAGCCGCGGCTCGGCATGTCTCAAGACTTCCCGAAAGCGCCGGCCTCGGCAAGGGCCTGGATCTTCGCTTCGTCGTAGCCGAGGGTATCTCGCAGCACGGTGTCGCGGTGCTCGGATACCGTCGGCGCCTTGCTAGGCGTGGGAAGTTCCTCGTTCACGAACTTCACCGGGTACGGGAGCATGTCGGCCCCATGCTTCTCATGGGGATAGAGCGGGAAGCGCTCCTGGAACTGCGGATCCTCCTTGATCGTCTTCGGCGTGTTGCACGGCGCGATCGGGAAGTTCTTCTCGCCGCCGAGCCGCGTCCACTCCGCCGAACTCTTTTTCTTGAACTCGTCGCGCAGGATCGCCTGGAGTTCGCGGTTGCCGCGGGCGTGGTCGGCGAACTTCGAGCCCGGCCACTTTTCGAACAGGTCGAGGCGACCGATGCACTCGCAGAAGTTCTTCCAGAACGCCCGCTCGCTGGCCATGAACAACACATGGCCGTCCGCCGAATCGTACAGCTGGTAGCGGACGCCCTCCTTCATCCCAGCGGTACCGGGTGCGCGGCGTTCGTAGTTGTCCGCCTTGTTTCCGGTCACGACGTCTTCCGGCCGCTCGTAGGCCAGCCAGCTCTCGATCCGATACCAGTCCATGTAGGCGGTCGAATCGGACTGGCCGATCTCGAGCTCCGAACCCTCGCCGGTCTCGCGGGCCCGCAGCACCGCCGCCAGGATGCCGAAGGCGCCGAACAACGGGCCTGCATGCATGCCGATCGACGGATGCTCGGGGATGTAGGCGAAGCCCTCTTCGTCATAGGCGGCACCGACGGCGCCACCCCAGGTATCGAAGGCGATGCCGTGAGCGGGCAGGTTCGCGTAGGGACCCGTCGCGCCGTAGCCGGAGATGTTGCAGAACACGATCTTCGGGTTGATCTGCTTCAGATCCTCGTAGCCGAGGCCGCGCTTCGCGAGTGCACCCGGGCGCATCGCCTCGATCACCACGTCGGCATCCTTGACCAGGTCCTTGTAGATCTGCGCGCCCTCGGCGGTGCGAAGATCGAGAGCGATCGACTTCTTCCCCCGATGCACGTGAAGATGCAGCAACGAAACGCCGTCGATGATCGGCCAGGTCATGTCGCGGATGTAGTCGCCGCTGGGCGACTCCACCTTGATGACCTCGGCGCCAAGATCCGAAAGGTGCGTTCCGATCGCACCCGGACCCAACATCGAGCTCTCGATCACACGCAAACCGGCCAACGGCGCCTCTGAATGGGACATATCGTTTCCTCTCTGAGCGGGGACGGACTCCTCACATTTCAAGATTGCAAGTTTTCAACTTGCAATCTTGAAATGTGAGGAGTCCGTCCCCGCTGCCTCGATCAGGAGTCGAGGACGTGGGTGGCGATGCGTTCTTCGAGGTGGGCGGGGTCCCACCAGGTTAGTTGGAGTTGTTTTGCGCGGCGGAAGTAGAGCTGGATGTCGTACTCGACGCTGAATCCGACGCCGCCCCAGACCTGCTGGCACATGGCCGTCGTATCGCGGTAGGTGTCGCAGGCGAAGAGTTTCGCCATGGGCGCCAGCCGACGGACGTCGCGATCCTGGTCGCGCATCCAGGCGGCTTCGTAGACCAGCACCTTGCCGCCATCGATTCGTGTGATGGCGTCGGCGAGGTAGTGCGAGATGGCCTGGAACGAACCCAGGGGCTTGTCGAACTGCTTGCGGTCCTTCGCGTATTGGGTCGTGATTTCGTGTGCGCGCTGACAGCCGCCCATAGCAGTGGCAGCCAACAAGATGATGGCGTCGTGCATCACTTCGTCCCAGATCGCCCAGCCCCCATTCAGCGAGCCCAACCGTTCCGCAGGCGCAGCATCGAATGTGGCGTCGTATTGGGTATCCGAAGCGAGACTCTTCGTCTGTCGGAGTCGGACGCCGGGGCCGTTCGGATCCACCAGGAAGAGCGAGATGTCTTCGCGTCCGTCACCGGTGCGGGCGAGCACCACGAGCCGCGTGGCCGCACGCGCGAACGCGACGTGTCGTTTGTATCCGGTCACCGTGAAGCCGTCATCGCCGTGAGCGGCGCGGGTTTGGATTCCCTTGGGCCCAGCACTGCCCTTCGGCTCGAGCCAGGCGGCCGTGAAGATGGCCTCGCCACTGGCGATCCTCGGCAACCACGCCTCCTGTTGCGAAGCGTCACCGCCGACGAGCAGGGTCTTCGCGCCGACCACGCTCGAGTGGAAGGCCGGCACCGGCGCGAGCGCTCGGCCCAGTTCCTCATGGACGATCGCCGCGTCGAGCATGCCTTGGCCGGCCCCTCCGAACTTCTCGGGAATCAGGATTCCGAGCAGACCCACCTCGGCAAGCTGCTTCCAGAGCACCGAGGGATAGCCAACCGGATCGTCCTCCATCTGGCGAACGACCTCGAGCGGACTGTGCTCGCCGCACAGGCTCCGCACCATCTCGCGGAGCACGAGCTGCTCCTCGCTGAAGTCGAGGTCCATCCTGGCTTCCGCTAGTTGGCCGGCGCCGGTTGCCAGGCATCGCCCTTGCGCTTCCAGGGGTTGTCGTCCGCAGAGACCGGAATCGCGACGCGCGCGTTGCAGCGCGTCGGTACGACGTCGCCCACCGTCAGCCAGATCGTGAGATCCACCCAACCACAGCCAGCATCGTCCGTCCCGACGGCCTCGACCTTCCCGTGGAAGACCATCTCGTCGCCGGGAAAGACGGAGTCGCTCATGCGGAACTGGATCTTTCCGAGGCGCCCCCGCGGCCCGGTCCAGTCCGTGATGTAGCGCTCGAAGTAGGCCGCGTTGTGCGGCGTGTTGATGAACACGTGCTTCGTCCCGTTGCGGTCCTGGGCGAAATCCTTGTCGTGGTGCATCGGCCGCCAGTCGCGGGTTGCCAGCGCACCGAGCACGACCGTCGTCGGCGTGACATCGATCGCGAGTTCAGGCAGCTCGTCTCCGACGCTTACCTCACCGAGCGTGATCTGGCTCATTTGCCCTCTCCCTTCACATAGCCGAAGCCGGTATAGCTCTCGACCGCGCAGAGTTCGCCGTTCTGGTTCTCGACTTCGACCTCGAAGATCCAGAAGCGACCGGTCCCGAGCTTCGTGGTCTTCAACGCGGAAACACTGCGCAGGATCTGGGTCGTCTTGAGTCGGTCGCCGACCCGCACGGGTTCGTAGAAGGTGATCGTGTTGTCGCTCATCACGGCTTCCGGCAGACCCAACGTGGCCTTGAGATCGAAGTGCAGCTTTAGTGCCACCGCTTCCTCGGTGCGTCCGGGCGACCAGTAGTGCGGCCGGAACCAGACGGAGATCATCGTCGGCGGGGCGATGAAGCCATCGGTGATTTCGTTGGCCGTCTTCTCGTCCCAATAGATCGGGTTGCCGTTCTGGACCGACGAACAGGAACTGAAGATGTAGCCGCGCTCGACGTCGAACTCGCCGAACTCCTCGTATTTGCGCTGGCCGATCCAGCCTTCCACCTCAGCGGGCAGATCACTCATGCGTCACTCCTAGTCGATGATTCCCTGGCTGCGCAGGCTCGCGATCGAGGCGGCGTCCATGCCGGCCTCAGCGAGTAGCGCGTCGGTATCGGTATTCCTGGCGTCGCCGGCCAGCGTGGGCCCGTCCGGCGTGTCCATGCCGGCGAGCACGTAGCCTACCTGTCGGAAGCTCCCGTGCTCGGCGTGGGTCGCTTCGACGAAGGCGCCGCGCGCGTTCAGATGCGGATCCTTCGTCACCTCGTCGATCGCGTAGACCGGCGCGACACAAGTATCGTTGGGCGCGAGGTCGGCGACCCATTCGTCGCGGGCCCGGGTCAGGAACGCGGCCTTGAAATCGCTGCGAACCTGGGGCTGCACGGCGTCGTCGTATTGATGCTCGGCCCACTGTTCGCAACCGATCGCCTTGCAGAGGTTCCGGTAGAAGTGCGCCTCGATCGCACCGACGGCGACCCATCCGCCGTCCCGGCACTGGTAGGTATCGTAGAACGCATAACGTCCGGTCAGGACGTCGTGGCCCGGGCCCGGGGCCGCGCCGGTCGCGAGATGATCGTCGAGATAGAGGGACATCAGGCTCAGCACGCCCTCGGTCACGGACACGTCGAGATACTCGCCCTCCCCCGTCTTCTCTCGCCGCATCAGGGCCGCCAGGATCGAGAGGGCGGCGTGCATGCCGCCGGCGGCGCTGTCGGCGATGGTTGCGCCGGGAATCGGCGGCTTGCCCCCCTCGCCGCGGCCACTCGTGTGGAGGTAGCCGCCCATCGCGAGATAGTTGATGTCGTGTCCGGCCCACTTCGAAGCCGGACCATCCTGGCCGTAGCCACTCGTCGAGCAGTAGACGATGCGCGGATTGACGGCGCGAACATCCTCGAAGCCGATCCCGAGCCGATCGACGACGCCTGGGCGGTAACTCTCGAGGACTACGTCTGCCTGCCGTGCCAGCGCAAGGAAGGCGGCCTTGCCTTCCTCCGCTTTCAGATCGAAACGGACCTGGGCGTAGCCCCGGCGCGCGCTGTAGGCGTAGAACAGGGGCTCGACCTGGACACCGGCCTTTCGCGGCGGGGCGCCCACCTTGATCACCCGGGCACCGAAATCGGCCAGGATCCGGGTGCAGCGGGTCCCGGGCCCGACCGTCGAGAGGTCCAGGATCGTCACGCCATCGAGTGCCGCGATTGCCAATGCGGGGCCCCAGCTGAGAGGGAGAGAGGAAGCGGGGAATAGTATACGATACGTTGCGTATAGTAATCAACGCAGCCGGCCCGGCGCGCGCCGCGCACCACAGGGCCGTCGTAACTGATTGAAATCATGGAAGAATACTCTCCTTCCCAGAGCCAGTGGGCTGGCTCGCCGGGCGGGCGGTCCGAGCCGGATGGAGCCGCTACAGTCGCCGGCCCGGAACCCTGGAGCCAAGGAAATCATCATGGGCAAATTGGATGGACGTGTTGCGGTCATCACCGGTGCGGGCCGTGGAATCGGGGCCGCGGTCGCCGAAACCTTCGCCCGCGAGGGCGCCAGCGTCGTCGTGAACGACCTCGGGGCGCCGATGGAGGGAGGGGCCACCGACGCCGGCCCGGCCCAGGAAGTCGCCGAGCGGATCAATGCGGCCGGCGGCAAGGCCGTCGCGAGCACCGCCGACGTGACCAGCTTCGAAGCCTCCGAAGGGCTGATCCAGACCGCCATCGACGAGTTCGGCAAGCTCGACATCCTGATGAACGTGGCCGGGATCATCCGCGACGGAATGATCTTCAAGATGGAAGAAAGCCAGTGGGATTCGGTGATTGCCGTCCACTTGAAGGGCACCTTCAACACGACCCGTCACGCATCGGCCTGGTGGCGCGACAACCGTGGCGGCCAATACCGCTTGATCAACTTCGTTTCGGGTTCCGGCCTCTACGGCTCTCCGACCCAGCCCAACTACGCGGCGGCCAAGATGGGCATCGTCGGCTTGACCTACTCGTGCGCGAATTCCCTGGGCGGTTATGGCGTGACCGCGAACTGCATCGCCCCGGTCGCGTTCACCCGGATGACCGCGAGCCTCGAAGGCAAGCCGACCGTGATGAACTACAGCCCCGACAATCCGCGCATCTCCGCTGAGAACGTCGTGCCGCCGGTCCTCTATCTCGCGATGGAACAGAGCGATTGGATCAACGGCCGCATCATCGAATCCGGAAACGGCTCGATCGGGCTGTTCTCCAATCCCGTGATGACTCGCCAGGTCACCAAGGACGGTGTCTGGGACCTGGACGAGGCCATCAACGAGATGGAGACGAGCTTTCGCTCGGCCATCCAGCAGCCGAACCCGTTCGCTCGGCCGCCAAAGGGCTAGCGCCTAACGTTTCTCCGGGAAGGCATCCGCGAGCCCGCGTTCGAGTTCGCGGACGGGGGCTTCGGTCAGGAACGGACCGACGCCGATCTCACCGCGATCCGCCAGCTGAACCGTGAGCGACTTCTCGATCCGTTGCCAGCGCTGGATTGAATCGGCTTCGACGCTCACGGACAGCGAGCGACTCTGCAGGTGCAGAACCCCAGTCGAAAGCTCGGCGATCGGTCGCAGCCTGGCGTCCCGGTAGATCAGGCTCAACGCGATGAGCAGGACCACGAAGCCGCAGGCGAGCGCGAGCGACCCGATCGAAACTGCGATCAGGGCGTTGAACGCCGTCACTGCTGTCGCGAAGATGATGAGCCGGGTCGGACGTTTGATGATCATGAAGTTCTCCATGCGATCAGAGTTGGAGGCCGGGCGGGCGGATCCAGCCGCCTGAGCCCCCGCCAAAGGAACCGGAGAAATCTTCCGGGTCGTGGACGGTGACATTACCGCGCGGGATGTAGAGTGCGTCGCCGATGGCCCAACCCGAGATCCCATCGATCTCGAGCCCGCCCAAGGTCGATTGCTCCAGGGCGTACACCTGGGCCCAGGCTCCGGCGGCGCCGATCACGGCTCCCACGCACGCCGCGGCGGCCAGACCGCCTGAACCGGCGGCGCCAGCGCAGACTGCGGTGGCTCCGACCGTGGCGCCGGTCGCGACCAGCCAGGTGCCGAAGCGATTCCAATCGATCGATTCGGCACTTCGCCCGGTCGGGTCCCAGAACTCGACGGGATTCCCCATCGTGTAGGCGAAATCGTTGACCCAGTGGGCGACGGGATCCGGCGCCAGGAAGCGGCCGATCAACGGATCGTAGACCCGCTCGCCCATCACGTAGATGGGCCCCAACGATGCGTCGAGCGGCAGCTCGAGGCCTACGCCAAAGCCGTGTTCGAGATCGCCGGAATCCCCCACGGTCTCGATCGGGCCGTAGGGGCTGTAGGAATGATGGGTGCGAATCTCGCCGTGTTCGTTCGATCGCAGCGCCACGTTGCCACGGAGATCCGTGTGGCGGTAGACGCGCTCACCGTTCAACCCGATGCGAACCGGGCCGAGGTCCGCGGCCACCGGATTCCCGACGGCGTCGAGTTCGAGGGAGCCACCGTGGCTCCAACCGACCGTGGTCCCGTTCAAGGTTCGCGAGGTTCGCCGGCCGAGCGGATCGAAAGCGAAACGGGCGAGTTCCGTTCCCGACACCGCGTCTTCGGCCAGCGCGAGATCGCCCCGGGCGGTCCAGCTCAGCGAGACGCCACTGCGGGAAGTGGCGAAACCCGCTTCGTCCCAGGTGTAGGCGGCAACCGTGGCGCCCGCTGTCGTGCCCTCGAGCAGGCGATTGGCTTCCGCGTTGTAGTGCCAGTCGATGACGCCATGTTCCGGCGTTTCCGAGCGAACCAGATTCGAAGCGTGGTCGAAGGCATAGCGTCGGTACGCGAAGGCGGAGTCGTAGCTGGATGCGATTCGGCGTTCTGGCTGGAGGTCATCGACGACCTCGAACGTCTGGGAAGAGTTTCCCGCCGCAGCCGGACCCGCGACCCCCTGATACTCGCCGATCAGACGTCCCGCCGGCGAGTGCCCGTAGACCGAAGAGGCCAGTGACGTCCCGTTACGGGTCAAACTGCGGCTGGCGATCTTCCAGATGTGCGCCGCCGCGGTCTCCTCGATTCCGTTGGCGAAGCTGGCTGCTGTCACGAGACCGTCGGTGCGCTGCCACACGATCAGATCTTCGACGCCATCGCCGATTCGCGCCGGCCGATCGGCGCCGTCATATCCGAAGGTCACGGCTTGCAGCAATGTCCCGGAGGCATTCTCCAGGTCGCGCCGGATCGGGCGCGAGCGAAGGTCGAAGCTGGTGCGGCTGACTTCGCTGCCGGCGTGCACCCTCGCGACAGCCCGCCCGGCGCTGTCGTACGCGATGCTCTCGCCGAAGCCCCGGTTCGTGTCTTCCATCAGAAGCGTGCGCCCCTGGGAGATCGTGTACGCGACATCGCTTTCGACGACGCCGTTGCGGAGATATCGCTCGCGCACGATCCGAGCGGTGACGTCGCGCTCGATTTCGCGACGCATCCCGTTGGGTCGGGTGACGCTCGAGAGCCGTCCGGCCGCGTCGTGGCTTCGCACGCTGACGCTCGCCGTCGGAGCACTCGTGGTATCGGGCGAAGACCATTCTACCCGTGTCGTCTCGCGGCCGATGGCGTCGTAGAAGACGTTCGTATCCCCACCGAGCGGGCGAATGATGTTGGCAACGGCTCCATTGCTCCGCCGTTCGATCCTTAGCGTTCTCTCGGTCCGAGCGCCGACCGCGGGCTGATCGACGAGAACGATCTCGGCGAGAAGGCGATCCTCATCCCAACGCCGGAGCACGACGCCACCATCCCGCGGGCCCGACTCGAAACCGTGCATGACGTTCCCGACGGCGTCGTATACCGGGTTCCAGGTGGCCGTTTCGCGGCTGACCGTAGCCGGGTGGCCATGCTCGCCGTGGCCGCCGTAGAACGTTTCCCGCCCGTTCACCTCGGTGACGCGCACCAGCGACTCGTTCGCGCCCCAACCGAGGGTCATCGTTTCGCCGGCACCATTGGTCTCGGCGACCAACCTCCCGGATGCGTCGTACTGACGCGTCAGGATCGGTCCCAGACTGTCACTCACGGTTGCGATCGGTCGGCGGAGCGGATCGACTCGATCGACCGCACCGGGCAGATAGGTCAAGTGTCGAACATTGCCGGACGGAAGTGTCTCCTCGACCAGATCATCGTCGCTGTAGATCTGCGCGCTGACGAGCCCGGCAAGATCGGTGTAGCTCGTTGTGCGCTTTCCGCTCCAGGTCCAGGTTTCGGTTTCAGCGCGCGCGTTCTCCCGCTCGTGCAATCGGTACTGCTCATCGAATCGATAACGCCGCACGTTCCCCAGCGGGTCGGTCAACGCGCTGGAGAAGAGTGTCACCGGAGCCTCGGCGGCCTTCGCTTGATAGGCCATGGCCCAGGTCGGATCTCCTGCTCCCACCTGCTTCAGCATGGTCAGTTGTCCGTTTGCGAAGCCGAGCTCTATACGCTCGTCTTCCGAGTTGATCACTGCGGAGAAGCGGACCCCCTGGTACTCATAGCGCTGTCCCGGCCATCCCTGCGCGACATCCTTGGCATCCCGAGCGGCCGTGATGCGTCCCGATGCGTCGCGGTCGAACTCGGCCACGCGCCCTGCCCGGTCGAGCAGTCGGATGACGCGACCCGAGGCATCACGCACGATCGTGTAGACGAGCTGACAGCTCTGGGCTGCCGTGCACTGCTCGACGCGGATCGTCCGCTGCGCGCCCGCCACGAGGCCGGCCACATAACGAAGCTCCGGCCAGTTGGCGCTGGCCCAGCGTACTGCGATGAGCCGGCCGTCGACAGGATCGAAGGCGTGAACGAGTCCCCCTTTGGTCGCCACGTGCGTGGCGTCGATCCGGACCCAGTGCGTGCCCGGTATCGGGGCGCCATCCGCCAGCGTCGCCGCGTGCTTCGCGCCGGTATCGTCGATGAACGTCGTGCCGTCGTAACTCGGCTCGAAGCTCCAGCGCCAGCTGGCGGAGACCGCATTCCAGGTGGCGCCAACCTCGCGAGTACCCAGCCGCGTGTCGATGGAGAAATCGACACGGCGCAGTGACCAGTTGCCGCCCATCGCGCTCCACTCGCCGAGAGGAAGGGCCACCAGCGCGGGCCGCTCGAACTCCCGGATCCCGTCCCGTGCTACCAGGACTGCGGGGACTCCGAACCCGCCGCCGCCCCCGCCACAAGTTCCCGCGAGCGCGCTACCCGCAGCGAGTACGAGCCCGAGCAGCGTACCCAGCCGGCTCCGCTTCGCTCCCGCAACTGTCCGTGCACCGAATCGTCGTCCCATCTCGACCTCCGGACGGACACCAGCATTGACGTCCGTCTACGGGGTGAGACAGGCCGAGCTTGGACGAACCGCAGTCCGATCGGAAGAGACGACTCCGATCACGAGCGGACACGACCGGTCGGTCCTCGCTCTCAGTGGAGCGGTGAACCCTCCAGCAATGCCTTCAGATTCGAACTCATGATGCGTTGCTGATCCTGGGAACTCATCCCTGCGAGTTCGCCCAGGAATGCAATCGGTTCCGCCAGGCCCTCGGGATGGGGATAGTCGCTTCCGAAGAGCACGTTCGATACGCCGATCAGCTCAGCCAGTTCATCGATCTTCTCCTCATAGAACGGCGCAACGAAGATGTGCTTGCGGAAGGTCTCGGCGGGCGGTTCGCGAAATTCCTTCGGCATCTGACCTTGGACATGCTCGAAGGTATCGATGAGACCCTTCACCCATTTCCCGCCGTTCTCGATCGAGGCGACGCGAACGTTCGGATGGCGATCGAAAACGCCATGGCAGATCAAGGCCGAGATGGAATCTCGAATCGCGCGGCCCGCCAGACCCAACGTCATGCGGAAGGGATCCGGGGCGAAAGGAAGAAACTCGCTGCCGCCCTGCCAGATGCGCGCGAAACGATCGTAACCCGAATCGCTCGCGTGCATGGAAACGAAGATCCCGGCCTCGTTGACGCGTGCCCAGAAGGGATCGAATTCCTCGAAGCCAGGGGAGCGGCTACCGCGGTAGCCGGGAACCGGTGCCGGCCGCAACCCGATCGACCGTGCGCCGCGGGCAAGCGCCCATTCGAGCTCGGCCACCGCCATGTCGACGTCCATCAACGTGACGAAGGGGACGGCGAAGACACGCTCATCGCGGTTGAAGCCCCAGGCATCGAACATCCACTGATTCAGCGAGTGCAACACCGCATTCATCAGCTCGTGGTCGTAGTTCATGCGCTCTTCGACCGCGGAAGCCAGCGTCGGGAAGATGAGCGAGGCGTGGAGGCCCTGCTGGTCCATCAAGGCGAGGCGTGCCGCGCCAGTCCGATAGGCCTCGGGGCACGCGATAGGCGTTCCCGACAATTCGCGCAGCGAAAGCCCCTCGTGGTTCTTGCCGCGATACCAACTCTCGTGGGTACCGGGCGCTGCGAGGACTTCGAAGGTGGGGTTCGGAATGTAGTCGGAAATCTGCCCGCCGATGGCCAGCTTCTTGCGCCCCCGCACGTCGACGTACTGGAATTCGCGCTGCCACTTCTTGGGCAGGTGGGCCGTCATCGCCTCTTCCGGCTCGTAGAGGTGATTGTCCGCATCGTAGACCGGGTAGCCGAGGTCGCTCGCCATCACGGTTCCTCCCGTCGCCCCAGGGTATCACCGACCGCAGGAATTTGACAGATCGTCAAATTTGCTGAATAGGGCCCACGAAACGCCGTTTCAGTCTCGAAGCGGGTTCCAGGGCCGGCCGCGCCCGAGCGCTCCAGCCCTGATCGCTAGGTTGTCGCGATGGCAAGACTGGAAGTCCGCGAGGCGGAGCCCCGCGATCGCGAGGCCATCATCACGATCTGGCACGAGACGAAACAGGATGCCTATCCCTATCTGCCGCTCGAACAGGGCCGCAGCCGCGAAGAGGATCGCGCGTTCTTCGAAGGCTACATCGCCTCGCACTGCAAGCTCTGGGTCGCCGAACTCGATGCCACCCCCATTGGCTTCATGGCCCTCGATGGCAGTTACCTCGATCGGCTCTACATCCACCCGAGCGCCCAACGCAGCGGCGCCGGCAGTGGCCTCCTGGCGCGAGCGCGGGAAGTCTCGCCGTCCGGGCTCGAACTCCACACCCACCAGCAGAATCTGTCGGCACGCGCGTTCTACGAGAAGCACGGCTTCACGGCGTTCCGCTTCGGAATCAGCCCGCCACCGGAAAGCGCTCCCGATATCGAGTACCACTGGCGGCCCGAACTGCTTCGTTAGGCGATCTTCTCGAGCAGCGCCTTCAGGGCCTTCGAGCTTTCCACTTCCAGTTCGCTGCAGCGCGCCAGGACCTCCTTCGTAGCGGAGTCGTCGCTCTGCGCCGCGATGCCCACCCAAGCCTGGGAACCCTGGAGTTCCGCTTCGGATTGCAGGTAGAGCTGGTGCGTCACGGGGTGCGCGGAAAAGACGTGGTAGTAGGTCTCGATGGCCGCGGGCAGCGCAACGTCGAGTGCACCCTGGCATTCTGCGGACACCGGAAACAGATCCGCCACCAGATCGGCGATCTCATCCTCCCGCGCGGCGCAGGCATTGAGGACGGCCGCGTGGTCCGGCAGCGCTTCGGCCCATTGCCGATAGCGCGCAGCAGCAGAACGCTCCAGGCCCGCGAGGAAGGCGGGCTGCCCTTCATCGGGCACGCTCGTGATATGGGCGGCGAGCACCTCCCCAAAATTCGGAACGACGGGCCATTCGCTCATCGGGTCTCCAATCGATAAAGGGTCGAACTCGACGTCTGCTCGGGGTCGGGCTCGAAATCATACTTCTTCATCAGCGCCGCCAGGGCCGCTGCCCGCTCTTCGGGATCGTCGGTCGGCGCGGCCCGCATCTCATAGATCTTGCCATCGGCGCGCAGCCGGACGCGCGGGTCCGAGGCGATGTAGCCGGACCACTCGGTATCGCTGGTCGCGAAATAGAGGCCATCGCCGAC
>JAJDAP010000103.1 GCA_029261795.1 Deltaproteobacteria bacterium | reverse complement strand
CGACGGATATTCGCGGCCTTCTCCCTCCTGACGCCTCGACGTACTGTCGAGTACGCCGTCGGCGTCTTCCGGTCCGAGGGCCGCGAATCTCCATCACTATCGACGTCCTCGCTACGGGCTTCATGAATAGTCCGGGCTAGTTCGCGCGCCGCTCGACCACCTGGTTGTAGACCCAAGCGAACAGCCAGCCGATGGCGGCGCCGAACAGCGCACCCCAGAACAGGCCGATGAATGCGCCGGGCCAGGTCACGGCGAAGCCGGGCATGTAGTTTCGAAGCAGGATCAGGTGCTCGCCGACGTTCGAACCGCCCCGGACCAGCAGCCAGGCGGTGGCCACCCAGACGCCGAGGCCACCTACCATACCGAACACGACGGCCATGATTCGCGCGCGCATTCGCACCACGGCCCGCCGGATGATCGCCCGCTCTTCGACGCTCGCTGTCATCGATCACTCCCCTCGAAAAGATCCACGGCCTGTCCCTCGATGCCGCGCACGATGCGCTGCTCCTCGGCCGCGATCACAAAGTTGATGAGCCCGGCCAGTAGCCAGCCGATTCCGAAGCCGCCGATCCCGGCCTCGACCAGGCCGATCGCGGCACCGGCCCAGGTCGCCTGGAAGCCGACGAGATAGTTGCCGAGCAGCGAGAGGTTCGGACCGACGACCTCACCACCTTGCAGAACGAGAACGACAGTCGCCAGGAACAGACCCAGGCCTGCGATGACGCCCATCGCCGACCCGAGCGCGACGCCGTCGTAGCGCGCGAAGGCGTCTTCGATCAACTCGATGATGGTTTCATCGTCGACACGGCCCGGCGTTGTCCGATCACCGGAAGTCGAGACGTTTTCGCCGGCCTGGACTTCTTCGTGGTACTCGTCCTCGACGTTCACGTCCCAGACATCGTGCTGAGGTGCGCCGGCGACGATGTTCTCCGCCGCGAGCACCGCGGTCATCATCGAATGATCCTGATTGTTGTACCGGTGCTGACCATTGCGCCCGATCAGCTGCATGTTAGGCGCCTCGGCTTCGAGCCAGGCCCGAATCTCGGCGAGGGCGTCCTGGTAGACCTCGTCGTAGACGGGATACGCCTTCGGCATCCGGATCACGGTGCCGTCTATCACGTCGTCCGGATTGGCCAGACCCAGCGTCGCGCACTCGCGCTTTCCGAGTTCGATCAGGTCTTCATCGCTCGACGACCAGACATCGTCGTCTTCTTGCACGAAGTACTCGAGACCGAGCGCCGTCTTCTCGGGGTCGGCGACCATCTCCGGACTCCAGTTCTTGTAGTTCTGGATGCGTCCGAGCTTGACGTCGGGGGAGTGGATGTAGATCCAGTTGTCCGGGAAGACCTCTTCCTGGTCGAGGATCAGGACCACGGTCAGATAGTCGCGGTACCGCAATTTGTCGGCGGCTTCGACTACGGCCTTCGGCGGCACCGGGTCCATCGAGTGGAGCAGTGTGCGAATCGGCATCGACGAGAGGAAGTGATCCCCTTCCGCCTCGGTCAGCTGCCCGTCCGGCCCTGAGATCCGGACCGACTTCACGCGGCCGTCGCCCCAGCGAATGGAATCGACGCGCTTCTCGAGGTGGGTCTCGACGCCCTTCTTGGCGAGACCACGCGTGCAGGACTCCCACATCTCACCGGGGCCGTGGGCTGGATAGTGGAACTGCTCGATCAGCGTGGTCACGATCTTGCCTCCGCTGAGGAGGTCTCCGATCAGCGCGTTTCGCACCGCCGTGATGAGATCGAGGTTCTTGATGCGCTGGGCGGCGAAGTCGGCTGCGATCTCGCTGCAATCCATGCCCCAGACCTTCTCGGTATAGGTCTTGAAGAAGATCTCGAAGAGGCGCCGCCCGAAACGGTTGATGGTCCAATCTTCGAAGCTCTTTTCCGGGCTCGACGGAAAGGCCTGGGCCCAGAGGTAGGAGACTCCGATTCGAACGGCCTCGATCGGCCCCAGGCCCAACAAGGCGTTCATCGGCTTGAGCGGGTAGTGGAAGAACTTCCCGTCGTAGTAGATGCGCGAAAGACGCGGCCGCACGAGGAACTCGCTGTCGAGCATCTCGATCCAGAGTTCCTGGACGCGCTCCACCTTCGTGAAGAACCGATGCCCACCGATATCGAATCGATAGCCGTTGTACTCGCAGGTGCGGGAGATTCCGCCAACCAGATCGTCCTGCTCGTAGACCACCGCGGCGTGGCCGTGCCGCGCGAGTTCCCATGCCGCTGTTAGTCCGGCGGGCCCCGCTCCAATGATCACCGTCTGCGACAACGCTCCACTCCGTCCATCGTGGCTGATAGGGTGTCATCTTCCACCGCACACCCACGAGTGGGTGACGCCGCGAAACACCCAGGTGACTTCCCGAGAAGACCCTAGAACGGCAGACCCCAGGGGGAACTGAAGCCCTTCGCAGGTCAGGCTTTGGCCACCCCGGGTGTCGGCCGAAGAACAACGCTCAGCGGCTAGTGTAACGTGAGGAATCAGGACCCCCTGGGGGACAATCCCCTCGCGGGTCTCGAGATGAGACGGCCGCCCCGATCTCGGCCCGCATTCAGATCTCTAGAGGAACCGATTCATGCCCGGCCGCGGCACTCCCGCATTGAAGATCGGCATCGACGGCACCTGCCTAGCATCGGGCCGCGGCTATGGTCGATTCCTGCGCGAACTGCTCCCGCCCCTGCTCGCGGACCGCGGCGACCACAGCTACGTGCTGTTCGTGGACGAGGCGACCGCCGAGGATTCGGCACTCCCCGATATGCCAGTCGAACGACTCCGCACCGGCCAGGGCCAGGCGGATGCCGCTTCTGGCAGCGGTGCCCGGAACCCGCTCGACCTGCTGCGAATGGGGCGAGGCGTCGCCGAGCACACCCTCGATGTCTTCTACTTCCCCTCGGTGTTCAGCTGGTTTCCGATCCCGTCCTCGCTCCCGGTCGCCCTTGCGATCCATGACACCATTCCGGAACGACATGGCCGCATCGTTTTTCCCCACGCCTGGAATCGCTGGCTCTGGCAGCTGAAGTCCTGGGCCGCGCGGCGCCAGGCAACCAGCATCGTCACGGTCTCCGAGTTCGCGCGTCGTCAGATCGCCGACCAGTTCGGCATTGCGCCGGACGAGATCTTCGTGACCCCGGAGGCGCCCTCCCCTGGCTTCGCGCCGGTGGTGGACGACCAGGACCGCAAGGCCTGGTTGCGCCAACGCGGTCTCGATCCGGAGCTCGCGTACTTCATCTTCGTCGGCGGCGTGAACCCGCACAAGAACGTCGAAGGCTTGATCCGCGGCCTGGCCAGCCTTCGACCCGATTCGAGCGGACGCGAAGCCTCGTTGCTTCTCGTCGGCTCCTACGACACGGACACGTTCCACGCGGACACGGCCTCGATCCGGGTGGAAGTCGAACGGCACGGGCTCGCGAATCGCGTCCACTGGGTCGGCTTCGTGCCCGACGCCGCGCTTCGTCACCTCTACGCGGGCTCGATTGGCGCGGTGCTGCCGGCCTTCGAAGAAGGGTTCGGACTGCCCGCCGTCGAGGCCGCGGCCTGCGGCGCAGCGTGCGTCGCCACGCGCGAGAGCCCGCTCCCGGAAGTTCTCGAGGGTGGCGGCCGCTTCTTCGATCCCCAAGACGATTCTGATCTGGTGCGCGCCCTCGAATTCCTCTGGAGCCAGCCGGAGGCGCGGGCCGACCTCGCTCGCACGGCACTCGCTCGGGCCAGCGCTCTGGACTGGGCGATCACCGCACGCACCACGCGCGAAGCGTTGGAAGCGACCGCGCGAAAAGGGACTGCATGAAGATCGCCATGGTCACGACCTTCTACCCGCCCTACCACTTCGGCGGCGATGCCGTGTTCATCCGGCGGCTGAGTCACGCCCTGGCGCGGCGTGGGCATGACGTGCACGTGATCCACGACGTCGATGCATTCCGATTGTTGGCGCCGGACCGCGAGATCGTGGAGACGGCGGAGCCGGAGGGTCTCACCGTCCACCGTCTCGAAAGTGCGACGCCGGCGCGAGGAACCCTCTCATGCCTGGCGACCCAACAGCTCGGGCGCCCCGTGGTACACGGTGCGCGGATGCAGCGATTGTTCGACGTCGAACAGTTCGACGTGATCCAGTTCCACAACATCTCGCTGGTGGGAGGCCCCGGGGTTCTCGCTCTCGGCGATGCGATCAAGATCTACATGGCGCACGAACACTGGCTCGTGTGCCCGAGCCACGTTCTCTGGCGACACGGCCGGGAACTCTGCACCGGCAAGGAATGCCTTCGCTGCCAGCTCCACCACCGCCGCCCACCGCAGCTCTGGCGTGCGACCTCGCTGCTCGAACGCGAGGCGCGTCACGTCGACGTCTTCTACTCGCCCTCGCGATTCAGCGCCGACAAACACCGGGAGTTCGGCTTCGGGCGCGAGCTCGAGGTGATTCCGTACTTCCTTCCCGACGCCGACTCCGGTGCCGAACAGGCCGAAGCCCTGCTGGATCGACCGAGCGAACGACCCTTCTTCCTGTTCGTCGGCCGGCTGGAACGGATCAAGGGACTACAAGACGTCATTCCCGAGTTCGCTGGCGACGGCAACGCAGAGCTCTGGGTGGTGGGAACCGGCGAGTTCGAAGCGGAGCTGAAGGCGCAAGCGGAGGGGATTCCCCGCGTTCGCTTTCTGGGCGCACGTTCTTCCGAGCAACTGCGGAGCCTCTACGCCGAGGCTCTCGCGGTGGTGGTGCCCTCGGTTTGTTATGAGACGTTCGGCATCATCCTGCTGGAAGCGTTCCGCGAGGGAACCCCCGTGTTGGCGCGCCGCCTGGGGCCGTTTCCCGAGATCGTCGAACACAGCCAGGGCGGAATCCTGTTCGAAAATGCGGACGAACTCCGCGCCGGACTGAAACACCTCGAAGAAGACGCCGCACTTCGCGAGCGATTGGGTGAGCGCGGCCGGAATGCACTCGAGATGACCTGGACCGAGAGTGTGGTGCTCAAAGAATACTTCGGGATGATCCGTCGGGTGGCCGAAGAGAAGAACCCGGCTCTCGCGCGCGCCCTTGCGGACGAGGCCCAGGAGACTGCATGAAGATCTTCATCACCGGTGGCGCTGGATTCATCGGCTCGCATCTCGCCGAGCGTTGCATCGCCGACGGACACGAAGTGTGGTCCCTCGATGATCTCTCGACCGGCGCGATCTCGAATCTCGATCCGATCCTCGAGCACCCGAAGTTCCACCAGCGGATCGGCTCGGTCACGAGCGAAGAGCTGGTCAGCGAACTCGTCGACCGCGCGGACGTCGTATTCCACCTCGCCGCCGCGGTCGGCGTGAAGCTCATCGTCGAACGTCCCACGCACACGATCGAAACCAACGTGCGCGGCTCGGAAGTCATCCTGAAGGCTGCGGCCAAGAAGGGAAAGCGCGTCTTCATCGCTTCGACTTCCGAGGTCTATGGCAAAGGCGTGAAGTTGCCGTTCGCCGAGGACGACGACCTGCTCTTCGGTGCGACCACCAAGAGTCGATGGGCCTACGCCTGCTCCAAGGCCATCGATGAGTGGCTCGCCCTCGCCTACTACCGCGAACGGCAGACGCCGGTCGTGATCACACGCTTCTTCAACACGGTCGGCCCGCGTCAGACCGGTCGCTATGGAATGGTGATCCCGACGTTCGTTCGCCAGGGACTCGCCGGCGAAGACATCACGGTCTACGGCAGCGGCGACCAGCGCCGCTGTTTCGGCTACGTCGGCGAGGTCATCGAGTGCCTGATGCGCCTGGCGCAAACGCCGGAAGCGATTGGCAAGGTCTTCAACATCGGCAACGATCGGGAGATCTCGATCAACGCCCTCGCTGAATTGATCCGAGATCGCACCGGTGGCAAGTCCAGGATCGTCCACATGAACTACGAAGATGCCTACCCGGAAGGCTTCGAAGACATGGAACGCCGCATCCCGAGCGTCGAGAAGATCGAAGCCGCCATCGGCTACCGCCCCACCATGCCCATCGAGGACATCGTGGATCGCGTGATCGAAGCCGCAGCCCTCGAGGAGAACTCGTGACCGAGATGGCCCCGTTCTCGGTGGTCGTGCCCGCCTTCAACGAAGAGAAGGGCATCCAACCCGCCATCCGCGAACTGCAGGAAGTCCTGGCCGACTACGAACACGAACTCATCGTGGTCGATGACGGATCCGAGGACGGCACCGCCGAACTCGCACGTGAGGCCGGTGCGACCGTGCTCGCCCAACCGATGAATCGCGGCTACGGCGCATCGCTGAAGGTCGGCATCCGGCACGCGAAGTACGATCGCATCGTCATCACCGACGCGGACGGCACCTACCCAGCCTCGGAGATTCCCCGAATCGTCGCCGGGCTCGACCACTACGAGATGGTGGTCGGCGCTCGAATCGGCGAAGACGTGAACATTCCCCTGGTGCGACGACCGGCGAAGTGGGCGCTACGCAAGCTCGCCTCCTACCTGGCCGGCCGCGAGATCCCCGACCTGAACTCCGGCTTGCGAGCGATGCGGCGCGACCTCGTCGCCCGCTACGAGCACCTCCTGCCCTCGGGCTTCTCGTTTACGACGACGATCACGCTCTCGGCGCTCTGCCGGGATCATCTCGTCCGCTACGAGACGATCAACTACGCGGCGCGCGTCGGCGAATCGAAGATCCGACCGCGACACGCCTTCGACTTCTTGCTGCTGATCCTGCGAACGATCGTCTACTTCCACCCCTTGAAGATCTTCCTCCCGCTAGGAGCCGTCTTCATCCTCGCTGGCATTGCCAAGACCGGCTACGACATCTGGATCGGCAACCTGTCGGAGAGCGCGATCTTCGCTTTCCTCGCGGGTGGTCTGGTGTGGGCCGTGGGCCTGCTCTCCGACCAGATCTCTCGCATGGGGCTTCGACCGAACGGATGAACGCGGACGCAACGACACGCGTGGCCGTACTGGGCGCCGGACCCGCCGGCCTCGGTGCCGCCTACGAACTGGCGCGACGGGGTATCGACGTGGTGCTGCTCGAACAGCAGGACGCCGTCGGTGGCAACGCGGGCTCATTCGAACTCGCCGGGATGCGGGTCGATTTCGGAAGCCATCGCCTGCATCCGGCATCGGACCCGGCCGTGATGGCGACCGTCCGCGAGCTGCTAGGCGACGACCTGCTCGAACGGCCGCGCCATGGCCGCATCCGCTTGATGGGCCGCTGGTTGCACTTCCCGTTGAAAGCACCCGACCTCGCTCTGCACGCGCCGCCGCGCTTCGCCTTCGGCGTCGGCCTGGACCTGCTCGGCAAGCTCTTGCCCGGCGGCACGAGCGGCGAGGAGACCTTCGCCAGCGTGCTTCGCAAGGGGCTCGGTGCGACCATCTGCGACGAGTTCTATTTCCCCTACGCGCGCAAGATCTGGGGCATGGAGCCGAGCGAACTCTCGCCCATCCAGGCCTACAAGCGCGTCTCGTCCGGCTCGATCGGGAAGATGCTGAAGCGCCTGATCCCGGGCGGTACCGGCAGCGGCGCCGGGAATGCCAAGGGCATCTTCTACTACCCGAAGCAGGGCTACGGCCAGATCAGTGAGACCCTCGCAGACGCCGCCGCCAGCGCCGGAGCGGAGATCCGCCTCGGCGCCCAGGTCAAGCGCCTCGTCCTCGCCGACGGACACCACCGGGTCGAACTCGAACACCAGGGGCAACCCTGCATCCTGGAAGCCGAGCACGTCTGGTCGACGATTCCAGTCACGGCCCTGGCACGGCTGTCGGACCCGACAGCCCCGGACGATGTCGTCACGGCGGCGCGCTCGCTTCGTTTTCGCGGGATGCTGCTGATCTATCTGGTGCTGGATAGCCAACAGTTCACGCCCTTCGACGCCCACTACTTCCCGGGTGCAGATATCCGCATCACGCGCCTGAGTGAACCGAAGAACTACCCCGCCAGAAGCGAACCCGCGGGTACGACGGTGTTATGCGCGGAGCTCCCCTGCCAGCCGGACGACGAGATCTGGAGCGCAGACGACGAAAGCCTCGGCCAGATCGTGCGAGAAGATCTCGCTCGCGCCGGCCTGCCGGTCGAATGCGCGGTGAAGCAGGTGGCGGTGCGACGTCTCCCGCACGCCTATCCGCTCTACCCGATCGGATACGAGAAGCCATTCGACCGTCTCGACGACTGGGCCGACGGCCTCGACCGGGTGCTCACGTTCGGCCGCCAGGGACTCTACGCCCACGACAACACCCACCACGCACTCTACATGGCGGCTGCCGCAGCACGTTGCCTCGCGGACGACGGCAGCTTCGATCACGAGGAGTGGGCGCGCGAGCGCAAGATATTCGAATCCCACGTGGTCGAGGACTGAACCATGAGCGCGCCGGTGACGGCCAGCGGAGCTGGCGAAGCACCGAAGAAGAAGCCCGGCTTGGTGATCCTGCGCGCCGGCATCACACTGGCGATCTTCGCAGCAATCTTCTGGTTCCTGCCGATCGCCGAGGTCTGGGACGCGATGTCGAGGACAGGATGGCAACGCTGGCTCGGCGTCGCCCTGGTCTTCGGCGCGGGCCACGCACTCGCCGCCTACAAGTGGCGCAGCCTGGTCCGTGCTGCCGGCACTCCCCTCGGCGCGACGGACGCCCTACGCGCCCATGCCGCCGGATTGTTCGCCAACATCTGGTTGCCCTCGATCGTGGGCGGCGACGTGATTCGAGCCGGCTTCATCGCCAGACGTTACGGGGTCGCCGTGCCCGCCGTCGTCGGCCTGGTCGACCGGGTACTCGACCTGCTCGCACTCGTGCTCCTGGCTGCAATCGGAGCGCTGCTACTGGGAGAACATGCAGAGGGACCGGCCGCGACCCTGTTGCGCGCCGCATCCCTGCTGATGGCCGTGGGTCTGGCCTTCGGACTCCTCGCGCTTCGTTGGCTGCGGCCGGAGCATCTGCCGGCGGCGATTCGAAGGCCTGGCGCGCGCGTCCTCGAAATCAGCGACGCCCTGTTCGCCCGGCCCGCGCCCGCGTTGTTCGCACTGACGCTCTCGTTGCTCGTTCAGTTCGTCTTCGTCGCGTTGAACCAACAGCTCGGCGAGGCCGTGGGTATCGAGGCCCCGATCGCGGTCTGGCTGTTCGCCTGGCCGCTCGCCAAGATCGCGGCCCTGGCACCGCTGAGCCTTGGCGGGCTCGGCGTTCGCGAGAGCGCACTGGCGGGCTTGCTCGCTCCCTTCGGAATCCTGGGCACGTTGGCCGTAGCTGAAGCCCTGGTCTGGCAGAGCGTGCTGTTCGGTTTCGGCTTGCTTGCCGGCGCCGCAACACTGATCAACAACCGATCCGACGACTAACGTCGAGCCCCGATCCCCACGCTCAACGCCACGACACTGAGTGCGGTCATCGCCCCCATCACACCGATGCCCTCGCCTACCATCCCCGCGACCCACGGCAGGACGACGCCACCCAGGGAGCCGGCACCCACCACGATCCCCGTCGCCGTCCCCCGGGCGTGCGCGAAGCGCTCGCCAGTCAAGGCTACGAGCAGCGGGAAGACCGGACCGAGCGCGAAGCCGATCCCGCCGGCCCAGATTTCGGGTTGGGCCTGCATCGCGGGCGTCAGGGCGAGCAGGATCCCTCCAGCCACCCCGCAGACGAGCAACCAGCGACCATCGGTTCCCCGCGCGAGGACCGCGACGAACAGTCGCGAGGCCAACAGGCCTCCCCAGAACGCACTGATCGCGAGCGCACCCCGGGCGGGTTCGAGTGCAGCCTCGACCACGAACGGCGGCAGGAAGATCGTGAGCGCCGTCTCGAGCCCGACGTAGGCAGCCGAGGCCAGAACCAAGGGGAAGATCGCGGGCCAGAGGCGCGGCGCCGGATTCGATGCGTGCGGCCGCAGCGGGGGTCGCGGCATGCGCACTCCGGCAGCGACTGCGGCCAGCAGGAGATATGCGACACCGAGGCCGAGCCATGCCGTCCGCCAGCCGAAGGCACCGATCGATGCACCAAGGACCCCGGCCCCCAGCGCCGCACCCGCAGTGGCAGAGGCGTGGACCAGGGCGAGACGCGAAGCGGCGCGCTCGGGATCGCTCTCGGGGATCGCCGTATTGAGCACGGTCTCGAAGACCCCGCCGCCGAGGCCCAGCACGAAGACAGCTGCCAGGACCGCCGTGTAACCGCCGAGGTTGGGCAAGAGCATCACGCCGGCCGCCGCGAAGACGGCCGCTGCGCAGAACAGCGGTCGGCGCGGCAGACGATCCACTGCGGGTCCGGCCAACACCACGCCGATGCCGAGCCCCAGGGAAAGACCCGAGGCGAGCAATCCCGATTCCACCAGATCGAGATCGAGCGCGGCGGCGACCGCTGGCTGACTGACGCCAGGCAGTACCAACCCCACACCGAACAACAAGAATGCCAGCAGGGCTACGATGAGCAGTGCGGCTCCTTCGAAGAGTCCAACGACGCCGGGAGGGGTGGGACCCGGCGCAGTGTAACCTCGACCGGGCACGAGCATCCGATTGCCTGACTCGGAACCGCTACGCCAACGAAAAGAACCCTCGATGACACGCGAGCGCATTGCCAGCTGGAGCGCCCTGACGCCCCTCGAACCGACACACGCGTTGGTTTCCGGGGTCGATCTGGTGATCGTGCGCTGGCCCGACGAAGATGAAGCATCCGTGCTCTACGGCCGCTGTCTGCATCGCGGCGCGCTGCTTTCGGATGGCGAAGTCGAAGGCAACAACCTCGTCTGCGGTCTGCACGATTGGGACTACTGCTACAAGACGGGGATCAGCTCGTACGCCAACAATGAACGGCTGAAGCGCTTCCGATCGTGGATCGAGGACGACGGCGTGCTCGTCGATCGCGAAGAGATCGAAGCCTGGGCGATCGAGCACCCGCAGCCCTTCGCTCGCGACGACTATCAAGGTGCCTACGCCGATCCCCATGGGACGCCGGACGAACCCTACAATTCCTGGATCCAGGAGATGGCCGCGATCGGTCTCGAGCGCGCCGGCCATCACGGTCGCGTCAGCGCGATGGGTGTACCCCGCCACCAGCTACCACAGTGGGAAGAGCTGCAGCTCCTGACGGCCCAGCTGCACAGGGTTCCGCTTCTCGACGAAGAAGCCGTGGACACGCAGTGCGTGATCGGGCCCGAAGCGAAGAAGCCGCTCGTATTGGAGCGGCCGCTGTTCGTCTCGGACATGAGCTTCGGCGCGCTCTCCCTCGAATCCAAGGTGGCTCTGGCGCGCGGCGCCGAGGCAGCGGGCACCGCCATCTGCTCTGGCGAAGGCGGCATGCTCCCGGAAGAGCAGGCCGAGTGCTCGCGCTATCTGTACGAACTGGCATCCGCACGCTTCGGTTTCAACTTCGAGCTGCTCGAACGGGTCCAGGCCTTCCACTTCAAGGGCGGCCAGGGCGCAAAGACCGGAACCGGTGGCCATCTGCCGGGCACCAAGGTGCAGGGCAAGATCGCCGAGGTTCGCGGGCTCGAGCCGGGTACCGCAGCGATTTCGCCTTCGCGTTTTCCCGACTGGGATTCGGTCGGCGACTTCAAACGCTTCGCCGATCAGGTGCGCGAGGCCACCGGTGGCATCCCGATCGGCTTCAAGCTTTCGGCCCAACACGTGGAGAAGGATCTCGATGCCGCCCTGGAAATCGGTTGCGACTACGTGATCCTCGACGGCCGCGGCGGCGGCACGGGCGCAGCACCCCTGATCTTTCGCAACAACATCAGCATCCCCACGATCCCGGCACTCGCCCGGGCCCGGCGCCACCTCGACGCCCGCGGCCGTTCCGACGTGAGTCTGGTCATCACTGGCGGGCTCCGGGTCCCCTCGGACTTCGTGAAGGCCATGGCCCTGGGTGCCGATGCCATCGCGCTCTCGAACTCGGCGCTGCAAGCCATCGGTTGCCTCGGCATGCGCGCCTGCCATACCAACAACTGCCCGGTCGGCATCGCCACCCAGAAGGAGCATCTGCGTGCCCGCCTCGACATCGCGATCGCGGCCAAACGCCTCGAGCGTTTCCTGCTGTCTGCCACCGAGCTGATGCAGGTGATGGCGCGCGCTTGTGGCCATCGTCGCTTGTCCGATTTCAACGTGAACGACCTCACCACCTGGAAGCAGGAGATGGCCGCCTTGGCTGGCGTCCCCTTCGCAGGTACCTCCGAAGTGGCGGACTAGCGATGGGCTGGCGCTCCCTCGGTCAGGTCGATCCGGCGCGGCTCGTCGAGGCGCGAGAGAACCTCCATTGGGCGGCCCAGGTGCTGGCTGCGGCGGGCGAGACGCATCTCCCCGCGCTCGAGGATACCAGCCACACAGCCCTGGTCTGGCTCGATGCCCACGGCGCGCTCGCCAGCGCGGCGCTGGGTCGCGAAGGCAGCTGTCGGCTCGCGCTGCGCCTGGCGGACTTGACGCTCCTGGTCGTCGATTCGCAAGGCACGCTGCACGGTGAGCGATCGCTCGCCGGTCTCACCCTCGCGGAAGCCCTCCGTGAGGGAGCCGCAATGCTAGGCGCATTCGGCGACGGCACGCTCGACGGGCCGCTCGAGCGGCCCACCTTCGAGCTGCCCGACCACCCACTCGGGGGCAGCGCTTCGCTCGAGGTCGACCCGGCCGCGCTCGCAGAACTCGCGCGTTGGGTCGCGAACGCGGACCTGGCCGTGGGCAGCATCGCCGAGCGGGCCGAAGGCGCCTCGCCAGTTCTGACCTGGCCCCACCACTTCGACCACGCCACCCTGATCGCGGTAGAGACCGACGCCACCGGGGCGGCCACCAAGACGATTGGCATCGGTTGCTCCCCGGGCGACGAGGCCATTCCAGCACCCTACTACTACGTCAGCCATTGGCCGGCCGAAGAAGTGGCCCCTCCGGGCGAGATCGAGGGCGGCGATACGACGACCGAGGGATGGACCGGCGCCGTGCTACCCGGAGCGGAGCTCGTTTCGGCGGGCGATGCCGGTGCGCAGCAAGAGGCGCTCGCGCGCTTCCTCGAAACGGCGGTCGCCGCGAGTCGCACGCTTCTCGCGGACTGACGAAGCCAAGTCCGGGCTAGCCGCCGGCGAGTCTCAGGTGGTAGGACTTCGGGCGTGTGAGCGCCTCGAAACCGAGCGGCGAGAGGGTGCAACCGCGACCCGAATCCTTGACCCCGGTCCAGGCCAGTGCTGGATCCAGATAGTCGCAGCGATTCATGAACCAGGTCCCGGTCTCGACCTGCTCGCCCAGCTTCAAGGCGGCTTCGGCGTCGGCGGTCCAGATCGACGCAGTCAGGCCGAAGTCGCTGTCGTTCATTCGCGTCACGGCTTCATCATCGCCGGAGACGGCCATGATGCCGACGACCGGACCGAAGCTCTCTTCGTGCATCACGCGCATGCCGTGGCTCACGTCGATCAGGACCTGGGGTGCCAGGTACGGCGTGCCTGCAGCATCGGCAGCGAATTGCGCCGGATCGATCAGCGCACGCGCACCCATCGCCTTGGCTTCGGCGATCTGGTCGCGCACGAAATCGGCCGCCGCCGTCCGCACACAAGGGCCGAGAGTGGTTTCCGGCTGCGTCGGATCACCGAGCCGGTAGCCGCGCACCTGCGCGGCAAAGGCCTCGACGAAATCGTCGAAGATTTCCTGCTGGACGTAGATCCGCTCGATACCGCAGCAAGACTGCCCCGAGTTGAAGAAGGCGCCGTCCACCAGGCTCTCGACGGAGAAGTCGAGCGGCGCGTCGGCACGGACATAGGCGGGATCCTTGCCCCCGAGTTCGAGGCCCGTCGAGATGAAACGCGTCGCGGCCGCTTCGACCACGGCATGGCCGCCGGCCACCGAGCCGGTGAAGGCAACGAAGTCGACTTCGCGACCCGAAATCATGCGTGCCGAATCCTCGTGGCCACAGTGCACGATCTGGAAGATTCCGCGCGGGAGACCGGCGCTGCGAAACGCCTCGGCGAATCTTTCGGCCGCCAGCGGCGTCTGACCGCTGTGCTTCAGGATCACCGCGTTGCCGGCGAGGAGTGCGGGAACCACCGAATTCACCGCAGTCAGGTAGGGATAGTTCCAGGGCGCCATCACCAGCACGACACCGAGCGGATCGCGACGGATGAAGCGACGGAAGCCTTCCGCCGGTCCGGCGTCGTGGTCGGCCAGGGCCGCCGGCGCGATCTCGATCATGTGACGGGCGCGTTCTTCGAAGCCCGCGATCTCGCCGGGCGTCTGGGAAACCGGCCGACCCATCTGCCAGGTGATCTCGCTGGCGATCTCGGGGCCCTTGGCAACGAATGCATCTACCGCACGCGTGCAGAACGCGACCCGCTCTTCGATCGGCCGCCGACTCCAAGCGCGCTGAGAGCCTCGTGCAGCAGCCAGAACCGCGGCGATGCGCCGCTCGTCAGCGAGCGGAACTTCAGCGATGGTGCTTCCATCCACGGGAGAAATGGTTCGGAGCAAGCGGCGATCCGTCGGCATTCCGGGAGGCTCGCTCCGCCGGAAGCCGCGGTCAACGCGCGCAGCGACGGACCCGCTGCGAAGCCACGGGAGAACACGAAATGAGGCCGAAGGCACGATTGCAGAGCACGCTGCTGGCAGCGCTCTGGTTGCTGGCGTCGTCCTGCGCGACCACCACCAACCCGGTGACCGGCGAACGCGAACTGGTCGGGATCTCTACCCAGCAGGAGATCGCGATGGGGACCAAGGCCGCCGAGCAGGTCCAGCAGCAGATGGGTCTGGTCGACGACCCGGCCCTGCGCGGATACATCCGCCAGCTCGGCGCGCGACTCGCCCCCTACTCGCCGCGCCGCGACCTGCCCTACAGCTTCGACGTCGTGTTGATGCCGGAACCCAACGCCTTCGCGCTGCCGGGCGGACACATCTACGTATCGCGGGGACTCCTCGCCATCACCAACTCCGAAGCCGAACTGGCCGGTGTCATCGGTCACGAGATCGGACACGTTGCGGCACGACATCATGCCCAACGCCAGACCCGGAGCCAGGCGGTGGGCGCGGCGACGGTGCTCGGCACCCTGGCTGCCGCCGTGCTCGGGGGCGGCCAGGCGGCCCAGGCGGTCAACGAACTGGGCCAGGTCGCTGGTTCCGGCCTGATCGCGAGCTACGGCCGTGACCAGGAACGCCAGTCCGACGACGTCGGACAGCGCATCGCCGCCAAGGCCGGTTACGACCCGGCGGGCATCTCGGTGTTCCTCGATACGTTGGGGCGAGCCAGCGAGCTCGAAACCGGCCAGAAGCGCCAGCCGAGCTTCTTCGATTCCCATCCGAGCACCCCGGAGCGCGTGCGCGATACCAAGACCCGGGCAGCGAGCCTGCGGGCCGCGGCCATGCCGGCGATTGCGGCCTCGCCGGCGATTGCTGGCTCGCGACGCGCGTTCTACGAGCACCTCCGTGGGTTGCTGGTGGGCCCGGATCCCGCCTCCGGCATCTTCGTCGGCCAGCGATTCCTGCATCCGGATCTCGACCTGGCGATCGACTTCCCCTCGGGTTGGAAGACGGTCAATGCGCAGTCTTCCGTCGGCGCCCAACATCCCCAGGGCACGGGCTTCGTGCGGCTCCAGAGCCAGGGGGCCGGAAGCGACGTGCGCGCCGCGGCCAACGCCTTCGCCAACCAGGCGAAGCTCGCCTTGCAACAGAGCCAGGAAATCCGGATCGCGGGAAGGCCGGCCTGGCGGGCGCTGGCCCAGACCCAGGATGGAACCGCGGTCCAGTTCACCTGGATCGCTCGCGGTGGCAGCATCTATCGGGTCGAGGGCGTGGCGAAGTCGGCCGGCTTCAATGCACTCGCGGCCAGCTTCGACCGGGTGGCGCGCAGCGTTCGCGGCCTGCAGAGCAGCGAACGCAATGGCATCCGCGAGCGCCGGCTCGAGGTCGCCACGGCCCGCGCTGGCGAGACCCTGGTGCAGCTGGGGAAACGAACCGGGAACGCCTGGGGACCGAAGGAAACCGCCATCGCCAACGGCGTGCCGTTGAACGTTCGCTTCCGCGCCGGCGATCCGGTCAAGATCGCGAAGGAGCGTCCCTACCGCGGGCGCTGAAGGCTGCGTCGACTAGCGCCAACCTCGCGCACTCCTATGCTCCGGCCGCACCAAGGAGATCGCTGTGCCCACCGTTCGTCGCTTCGTCCTGCTCGCCCTGATTGCCGCCACGTCGAGTGCCTGCACCACCGCTCCGCCCGCAGCACCGCCGCTCGCCGATGCCAGCACGACGCGCTCGCTCGCCGAGCTCGGCACGGTAACCGGGAGCGAAGGCCTCTACGGCGGCCACGCCTGGCTCGGGATCCCCTTCGCCAGACCACCCGTGGGCGAGTTGCGCTGGCGAGCCCCGCTGGCACCGGAATCGTTCGGAGAACTCGCCGCACTCGCGCACATCTCGGCCTGCCCGCAGTTCGCGAACGCCTTCGGCGGTCTCAACGATGTGCCCTCGGGCAGCCTTGCCGGCTCGGAGGACTGCCTCGGCCTCGACGTCTACGCGCCGGCCTTCAACGCCGGCGAGGTACCGACCGGTGAGGGCCGGCTCCCGGTGATGTTCTGGATCCACGGCGGCGGCAACTCGATCGGCACCAACTCGTTCTACGACGGCAGCCGGCTCGCTTCGGAGCAGAACGTCATCGTCGTCGCGGTGAACTATCGACTCGGCGTGCTGGGTTGGCTGCGCCACCCGAAGCTGAACGCGGCACGCAGCGATGTCGAACGATCGGGAAACTTCGGGACGCTCGATCTGATCCGCGGCCTCGAGTGGGTGCGTGCGCACATCGGCGCTTTCGGTGGCGATTCCGACAACGTCACGATCTTCGGCGAGTCCGCGGGCGGTCACAACGTCTTTACGCTGCTCGCCTCACCGCTCGCCGACGGCCTGTTCCACCGGGCCATCTCCCAGAGCGGGGGAACCTGGGAGTCCACACCCGCCGCGGCCGAGAACTTCATCGACGACGAAGAACCCGGCGAAGCGCGAAGCTCGGGCGAGTTGTTGCTGCTGTTCCTCCAGAACGACGACCGTGCCGCCGACCGCGCGGAAGCGAAGCGCGTCCTCGCGGCGATGTCCGCGAACGAGGTTGCCGACTACCTGCGGAGCAAGCCGATCGCAGAGGTCTTCTCGGTGTTCGCCGACAACGGCACCGGCATGGTCCGCTCGCCGCGGGTCTTCTCCGATGGCACCGTGCTTCCCGAGCAGAATATCGCCGAGCTCTTCAAGACCGCCCCGGAGCGCCTCCATCGCGTCCCGTTGATGGTCGGAACCAACCGCGACGAGGACAAACTCTTCCAGCTCTTCAATCCGAGCTACGTCACGCGTTACTTCGAGATCCTGCCGTTCGTGAAGGACGCCCACGCCTACCAACGAGATGCCGGCCGCCAGAGTCGGGCCTGGAAACTGACCGGCGCCGACTACCCGGCGCGACTGCTGAGCCAGGCCCGTCCGGGCGAGGTCTTCGCGTACCGCTGGGATTGGGACGAGCAGCCGACCATCTTGTGGGCCGACCTCGGAGAACTGCTCGGTGCCGCCCACGGGTTCGAAATTCCGTTCGTTTTCGGACACTTCGACCTTGGCCCATTAGGCAACCTCTCATGGAGTGAGGAGAACGCTCCGGGACGCCTCGCGCTCTCCGCTGCGATGCGCTCCTACTGGGCCAACTTCGCCCGCTCAGGCGACCCCGGGCGCGGCGGCGACGGGAACCAGCCGCACTGGACCGCCTGGGATGGTGCTGGCGATCGCTACCTCGTGCTCGATACCGAGGCCGGCGGCGGCATCCGGATGAGCCGCGAGACCGAGAGCGTCGAACAGATGGCGGACGAGATCCTGGCGGACGAGAGCTACGCCGATGAGCGCGCCCGCTGCCTCGGCCTCGCTCGCGTCGCGGACGAGACCCATGCCTACTTCGGTCGCAACGGCTATGCAGCCGCGGGCAGGGGCTACTGCGGCGGCCACGATATGGACGAGTTGCTGAAGAGCTACTACGGGCAGTAGCGCGGCCATTGGGCGGTCCAAGCGAAATCGGTCATCCTCCGCGACTTCGCGCCCGGCGCGCGCGCTCGAGCCAGGGAGGCGCGGATGTCCGACGAGCCGCCGATCGACTTCATCCGACAGATCGTTCGCGACGACCTCGCATCGGGGAAGCACACGGGCGTGGTCACACGCTGGCCGCCGGAACCGAACGGCTACCTCCACATCGGACACTCGAAGGCGATCTGGATCAACTTCAGCATCGCCGCCGAGAACGGTGGGCGCTGCCATCTGCGCTTCGACGACACGAACCCGACCAACGAGAGCAGCGAGTTCGTCGACGCCCAGCATCGCGATCTCCGCTGGCTCGGTTACGACTGGGGCGAGCATGGCTATTTCGCCAGCGATCACTTCCCCCGGATCTACGCGTACGCACTCGAACTGATTCGCCGTGGCCACGCCTTCGTGTGCGATCTCAGCTCCGAGGAGATCGCGGCCAGACGCGGAAGCCTCACCGAGCCCGGCACCGCGAGCCCATATCGCGACCGGAGCATCGAGGAGAACCTCGATCTGTTCGAGCGCATGCGCGCCGGAGCGTTCACGCCGGGCGAACACGTGCTGCGCGCCAAGATCGACATGGCGTCGCCGGTACTGCCAATGCGGGACCCACTGATCTATCGCGTGCTCGATGCCCCGCACCACCGCACCGGAACCGAGTGGCCGATCTATCCGCTCTACGATTTCGCCCACTGCCTGTCGGATGCCATCGAGGGCATCACCCATTCGCTCTGCACGCTCGAGTTCATCGACCGTCGGCCGCTCTACGACTGGATCCTGGCCGCACTCGATCTCCCGGAGCCGCGGCCCCGCCAGTACGAGTTCAACCCGCTCAGCTTCTCGCACACGCTGCTCTCCAAGCGCTTCCTGCGTCGCCTGGTCGAAGAGGGTCTCGTAGCCGGATGGGACGACCCCCGGCTCCCCACCCTCGCCGCCTATCGGCGTCGTGGCGTACCGCCGGAGGCGATCCGCTCGCTCTGCAGCAAGGTCGGCGTCACCCGGCGCGAGGAGGCCACCGTCGAACTCTCGCGGTTGGACTTCGAGATCCGCGACTGCCTCAACAAGATCGCGCCCCGCCGGATGGGTGTGCTGCATCCGCTCAAGGTCGTGATCGAGAACTACCCGGAGGATCAGGTCGAGCAGCTCGAGGCGATCAACAACCCGGAGGACGAGAGCGCGGGAACCCGGCAGGTGCCCTTCTCACGCGAACTCTGGATCGAGCGGGAGGATTTCCTCGAAGAACCGCCCAAGAAGTTCTTCCGCATGTCGCCCGGGCGTGAAGTACGGCTGCGCAGTGCCTACTTCGTCACCTGCATGTCGGTCGTCAAGGACGAGCGGGGCGCGGTCACGGAGCTTCGCTGCAGCTATGACCCGGCGACCCGGGGCGGCAACGCGCCGGACGGCCGCAAGGTGAAGGGCACCATTCATTGGGTCTCGGCGCGCCACTCGATCGAGACCGAAGTGCGCCTCTACGACGTGCTCTTCGAGGCGGAGGATCCGATGGACGCGCCCGAGGGCACGGACTTCACCGAGCGCCTCAACCCGCGCGCACTCGAAATCCTGCCGAGCTGCCAGATGGAGCCCTCGGTGGCCGAACTTGCCGAGGGGCCGACCTTCCAGCTGGAGCGGACCGGCTACTTCTGCGTCGATCCGGATACCAGTGCCGACCGGCTGGTGCTGAACCGCACCGTCACCCTCCGGGACACCTGGGCCAAGATTGCCAAGAAGGGCTGACTTCGATCCATGGAGCCCGCCTCCCGGGCTGCACAAGTTCCCTTCGTTCGCGTGCGGGCCAAGATCGCCAGGAAGGGGTGACTTCGGTAGATTGAGCCCCGCGCTCCCCCAAGCCGCAGTCGTGCCCGATCGTGGCACCTCGGCCGTCTCTTTGGGGGGCCCGTGTACACAGGGGAACCCATGCCCGGCGAGATCAAAGTCATTGGCGGATCCAGTCACCCGGCACTTGCCAAGAACATCTGCAAGCAGCTGGGGATCGAGCCCTGCCCGACCCACGTCGTGCGCTTCTCGAACGAGAACCTGCTGGTGCAGATCGAGGAAAACGTGCGCGGCGCTGACGTCTTCGTCGTACAGCCTTCGTGCCCACCGGTCTCGGATGGCATCGTCGAGCTGCTGATCACGATCGACGCCCTCAAGCACGCGTCGGCCGACCGCATCACGGCCGTGCTGCCCTACTTCCCCTACGCGCGTTCGGACAAGAAGGATCGGCCGCGGATCTCGATCACGGCGCGTCTGATGGCCGACTTGTTGCAGACGGCCGGCGCCGACCGGGTCCTGACGATGGATCTGCACTCGCCCCAGGTGCAGGGCTTCTTCCGGATCCCGGCGGATCAGCTTCAAGCCGCCCCGATCCTGTGCGACTACCTGACGACGCATCGTGATCTCGAGAACTACGTGCTGGTTGCCGGTGACGTCGGCGAGAGCAAGGAAATCGGCGCCTACGCGAACCGCTTGAACCTGCCCATCGCGATCGTCGACAAGCGCCGCGACGGCGACGATGACAACGCCCGCGCCACCAACCTGATCGGTGACGTCAAAGGCAAGCACGCGCTCATCATCGACGACGAGATTGCCAGTGGCGGCACCATGATGGAGGCCACCCGCTTCGTGCTGGACAGCGGCGCGCTCTCGGTGGAAGCCGCCTGCGTGCACCCGGTGCTATCCGGGAAAGCCGTGGAACGGATCGAGGCCTCGCCGCTCAGGCATCTGGTGGTGACCGATACCATGCCCGTGCCGCCGGAGAAGCGGATCGACAAGATCCACGTCGAATCCGTGGCCGGCTTGTTCGCCCAGGCCATCAAGGCGATCCACGGCGGCGAGAGCGTCTCGACGCTGTTCCGTTAGTCCCGGTCGACGATCGCGACCTCCCGGTCGACGATCGCGACGTCCCCGTCGACGATCTCACTGACGACGACCGGTTGGCCATCGGCCCCGATCAAGCGCGGATGCTCGCTGACGAGTTTTTGCAGCAGCTCCTGGGCCGCAGCGTCGACACCGATGAATTCGAGCGCGGCGCCGGCTTCGCCTTGCCGAACGACCCGGGCTTCCACCACGACCGGCAGAACGGCACCACCGGCGTGAAGCGCCACCTGGAGATCGACGCCCACTTCCAGGCCTTCCTCATTGGCGATCCGCATGCCGCCGACGGATAGATCCTGGCCGATCAAGACCCGGGGTCGGCCCGAGCCGCGCGAGATCACCCGACGCTCGTAGCTCACGCGCTCACCAGCCGCGCGACGTTCGCCAGTGCTGGGAGACTCGCCGGCTGCGCCTTGGCTCGCGTCATCCATCAGCAGGACTTCGAGTGCGCGTTGGATCCGCGGCGTGGTACTTGCGAACAGCGGGCGGAATCGGACCGCCGCGTGACAGACGCCGGTGCGCTCGCCGGAAACCGACTCGGCCCACACCACCTCACCGCGGACCGGGTGACGCAGCCGCCCGCCGAGGCCACCGGGCAGCCACAGCCAGAGCGTCGCGCTGGCGATCAGGGGCTCCTGGCAGAGCAGTCGGCAGCCCGAGAGCGAAAGATCGCGCAACGTCACATCCAGCCGACGCAGGCGATTCCAGACCTTCAGCGAGCGGTCCACGGGCACGCGGAGTGCGTAGCGACGCTCCGCAAGCGCCGCCGAGACCGCAGGCGGCACGAGATTCGAGGCCCGCGGTGCGGCGTGCGTCAGACCGGCAGCACTGGACATCTGACCTGGGGAGCCTCCAGAGCACACGGATGCGCTCCCGGAACTCTTCGGCCTTCCCCGCATCGCGCTGAAGCCAGCTGACGGACTCGAGCCGTTTTTCTACCCGAAACCGCCGCGCTTCGCCTTGTGGCGACCGCTCAGGACCGGAACGCGGCTCTGAGCGCGGCCACGGACTCGGACACCGCCTCCAGCGCTGCCGGCGCCAGGCCTGTCATCGAGAAGAAACCGTGGATCATGCCGTCGTAGCGCGTGAGGGTCGTGGCCACGTCGGCCTGCTGCAGGCGCGCGGCGAAGGCCTCGCCCTCGTCGCGCAACGGATCGAATTCGGCCGTCAACACCAGGGCCGGCGGCAGGCCCGCGAGATCCTTGGCGTGGATCGGCGCGCAGTAGGGCTCGGCCCGTGCCGCCTGGTCCGGCACGTAGTGTCCCCAGAACCACTTCATCGAGGCCGTGGTCAAGAAGTATCCCTCGGCGTTGTCGACGTAGGAACCCCGCGTGAAGTCGGCGTCGGTCACCGGATAGATCAGTAGCTGGAATGCCAGCGCCGGCGCGCCACGATCGCGGGACATCAAGGAGACCGCGGCCGCGAGGTTTCCGCCGGCGCTATCGCCGCCCACGGCAATGCGGTCGGGGTTCGCGCCGATCTCGGCGGCGTGCTCGGACACCCAGCGCGTGGCCGCATAACAATCGTCTGCTGCCGCGGGGTAGCGATGCTCCGGAGCCAGTCGGTAGTCCACCGAGACCACGACGCAGCCGGCATCGCGACTCAGCAGTCGACAGGTTCCGTCGTGGGTATCGAGGCCACCGATCACCCAGCCGCCGCCGTGGAAGTAGACCAGCGCCGGAAGCGTGCCTTCCACCTCGGGACGGTAGACGCGCACCGGGATCTCTCCGCCCGGGCCCGGGATCGCTCGATCCTCGACGAACGGTAGTTCGACTTCTTCCGCCGCCGGAATCGCGCTCGACGTCTGCTCGAAGAAGCCGCGTGCGGCAACCGGGTCCATCTCCTCGAGCGCGGGGCCCGGGTTCGCGGCCATGGCATCGAGCAGCGGTTTGATCGCGGGGTCTACGGGCATTGGATCCTCCTGGAGTGGGAGCAGACTACGACGGGCGGACACCTCGCCGCAACGGGGGGCCAGACCCGGGCCGCGGTGGATGGCATCAGCGGCTTCGGCGGTACACTGCGCGGCCGGAGGAAGACATGACCGAGCAACCGGAATCCGTCGGATTCGCAAGTGAACGCCTGGCCCGCATCGACCGCCACCTGAGCAGCCGCTACGTCGACCCCGGCAAGATCGCGGGCTGCCTGACGCTCGTCGCTCGACGCGGCGAGATCGTGCACTGCTCGCCGCTGGGAAAGCGCGACCTGGAGCGCGACCTCCCGATGGAGCGCGACACGATCGTTCGCATCTACTCGATGACGAAGCCGATCGCGTCGGTAGCGCTGATGAGCCTCTATGAGGAGGGACACTTCGCGCTCGGCGATCCCGTCGACCGCTTCATCCCGGAGTGGAAGAACCTCCGCGTCTACGAGAGCGGCAATCACCCGCACTTCCTGACGCGGCAACCGACGCGTCGGATGACGGTCCGCGACCTGCTCTCGCACCAATCGGGCCTCACCTACAGATTCATGGAGCGCACCAACGTCGACGCCGCCTATCGCAAGCTCGGCATCGGCGATCGCAAGCCTGGCAGCACCTTGCGCGACATGATCGAGGGCCTTGCCGAAGTGCCCCTGCTCTTCGATCCAGGCTCGGCCTGGAGCTACTCGGTCGCCACGGACGTGGTCGGGTACCTGTGCGAGGTCCTCTCCGGGCAACCGCTCGACGTGTTCCTGAAAGAGCGCATCTTCGATCCCCTCGGAATGGAGGACACCGGCTTCTCGGTGCCGCCCGACAAACGGCATCGCTTTGCCGCCAACTACGCGCGGCGCCGCGACAAGTCGCTGAAGCTCGAGGACGATCCCGAGAAGAGTCTCTACTGCGGCGACGTCACGTTCTTCTCAGGGGGCGGTGGCCTGGTCTCGACGGCAGACGACTACTTCCGCTTCTCGCAGATGTTGCTGAACGGCGGAGTGCTTGGCGACGCTCGGATCCTCGGCCGCAAGACCCTCGAACTGATGACGATGAATCATCTGCCGGACGGCAAGGACCTCTCGGACCACGCCGAGGGCGCGTTCTCCGAAACGCCTTACAACGGTCAGGGCTTCGGTCTCGGCTTTTCGGTGGTGCAGGATCTGGTGCGTGGCCAGGGTATCGGCTCCGTCGGCGAGTTCGCCTGGGGCGGCGCTGCGAGTACCGTCTTCTGGGTCGACCCGGCCGAAGAACTCGTCGTCGTCTTTCTCACGCAACTGATGCCGAGCCAGACATTCGATTTCCGGGCCCAGCTGAAGCGCATCATCTATCCCGCGATCGTGGATTGAGCGCGATGGCCGACTACGTCTCGATCGAAGCGGCCCGGGCCGCGGAGGGGCTGCGTCTCGTCCTGACCCAGGGCGTGCCGGGGCCCTGGAGTGAGGCAGCGAAGGCCATCCTTCACGTAAAGGGCATTCCCTACTTGCGGGTCGCCCAACAAGGCGGAGGCGACAATGACGGGTTGATCGCCTGGACCGGTCACGCAAACGCGCCGACCGCGATCTACAACGACGAGCCGCCCCGAGCAGGTCGCAATGAGATCCTGCTCCTCGCCGAACGCATCGCACCGGAGCCGGCGCTGCTGCCGGCCGACCCCGAGGAGCGCACGATCGTTTTCGGTCTCTCGCACGAAATCGGCGGCGAAGACGGCTGGGGCTGGAATCGCCGCCACATGCTGCTGGCGCCCATGCACGCGACCAGCGACGCGCCGGAAGCGCTGGCCAGGACGCGAGACAACCTCTCGAGCCGGTACGGTTTCTCACGCGAGGCCGCCGAGCGCGCGCCCGAGCGGTGCGCCCAGATCCTGACCGGGTTGTCCGCTCGTCTCCAGCGGCAGAGCGCGGCCGGGAGTCGCTATTTCGTCGGTGCGGGGCTGACGGCCGCTGACATCTACTGGGCCACTTTCTGCGCGCTGGCGCAGCCGCTACCCGACGAAGTCTGCGCCATGAATTCCTTCATGCGGACCGGCTACACCGCAAACGATCCAACGATTCTTGCCGCCCTCGACCCGATCCTGCTGGAACACCGCGACTTCATCTATCAGCAACACCTCCCGTTGCCGCTCGATTTCTGAGATGGGTGGGTCCTGGCGGAGCGCGCTAGCGATCGGGTGCGCCGTCTTCGTTGCCGCGTGGGCGCTCTACTGGACCGTGGCGGACACACCCGGCAGCGCCCGGGTGGCGACCTGCTCGTGTGATGTCTCCCAGGCCGACGCCGTCGGACGACTCGCCGAGGAGACCCAGGCGGCGTTCGGTGGCATCCACGTTCTCTGCAACAACGCCGGCGTCTTTGCCGGTGGCACCACCTGGGGGACCACGCTCGCGGACTACGAGTGGATCCTGGGCGTGAACGTCTGGGGCATCGCACGGCCTCCACTGCTTCGTGCCGATCCCGCCATCATCGCCGAGCGGATGGTCGAATCGATCCGGGAGAATCGGTTCTGGGTGTTGCCCCCGCCCGAAGATCCCTGGCGGCGGGCCGCGAAACAGCGCTGCGAGGACATCAACGCGGCGCAGAACCCGACGCTAGCCGGACCGGCGGCTGGCGAGTAAACCTCTATGGAGCGAGGACCCATCATGACCCGCGTCATCGTCGCCCTGTTGGCACTGCTGCTTTCATTCGCTTGTGCTTCCGATCAGACGCCGCCGGCAGCCGCGGCGCCACCAGCCCCTGGCTTCCGCCCCACCACCAGCGTTCCCCAATTGATGGAGTGGATCCTCGAACCAGCGACCGAGGGGATCTGGGACGCCGCCGGCACGATCATCACGGCGGAGGGTCGCAGGGAACTCGCACCCACGACTGACGTGGGCTGGGAGCAGGTTCGAAACAGCGCCGCCCTCGTCTCCGAAATCGGGAATCTGTTGATGCTGCCCGGCCGATCCGTCGGACCCACCTGGGATGCGTACGCCATCGCACTCATCGACGCCGGCCGCGAGTCCATGGCCGCTGCAGACGCCCACGATGCGGATCGATTGTTCGACGCCGGCGGGCAGCTCTACCAGGCCTGCCTCGCGTGTCACCGCGCTTACATGCCCGACTCCCGCTAATGCTCGAGTTCTGCGAGTGGCTGGCAACGACGGCCTGGAGCATCGGCCTCCACGAGTCGCTCTACATGTACCCGCTCGTCGAAACCGCGCACGTCCTTTCGATCATGCTCTTCGTCGGCACCATCTCGTTCGTGGATTTCCGGCTGCTCGGTTGGACGTTCCGCGATGTCCCGAGCTCGGAAGTGGTGAGCCGGATCGTCCCCTTCACCGTCGCCGGTTTCGCGATCTGCATGGTGACGGGCGCCCTGCTCTTCTATGCGATCCCGGTTCGCACCTATCTCAGCATCTTCTTTCGCATCAAGATGGCTGTTCTGGTCGTGGCGGGCATCAACGTCTGGCTGATCCACCGACACCTGGGCCGGAGCCCTGTCGAATGGGACCGCTGGCCCCGACCGCCGCTTCGGGCGCGGCTGGCCGGGGCCGTTTCCCTCGCGTGCTGGACGACCGTGATCGTGACGGGGCGGTTGATCGCCTACAACTGGTTCGATTGTGACCGCCAGCCCCAGCCCGACTGGGTCAACTGGCTCGCTGGATGTCCACTCGAATGACGTTGTTCGAAGTCTTCGACTGGCTCGAGCAGACCCCCATCGGCACGCTGATCCGGGACTCCAGCTGGTTGTTCCCGGCCATCGAGTCCGTCCACCTGTTGGGACTGGCCCTGCTTGGCGGCGCGGTCCTGATGGTCGACCTGCGGCTGCTCGGTTTTGGATTGCCGGGGAAGACCGCGGGCGAATTGGTCGACCAGACTCGACCCTGGATGCTAGGCGCCATCGCCACGCTCATCGCCACCGGAATCCCGCTGTTCCTGTCCGAGGCGGTGAAATGCTACTTCAGCGACGCTTTCTGGCTGAAGATGGGCGCCCTCGTGGTCGCGCTCGGCTTCACCTTCGGCGTACGGGACCGCATCGCAGGCCGGGCGCTGGTCATCTGGCAGCAGCGTGCGCTCGCCAGCGCCTCGATCGCCGTCTGGCTGACCGTGGCCGCCGCCGGGCGCTGGATCGGATTTTCCTAGGAAAGCGGCTCGCTGGCAGGTAGATCGGGGCCTGGTCGACTGCGCCACCAGTCGCGGAGCGGCTCGAACGACGTCTCGAGGGGAGGTGTCGGTCCCTCACGAGCGAACTTGGGTCCCGGAGGGCGTTTGAGGGGGCTGGTTCGCATGGCTGTTAGGCAGGTTGGGTCGAGGTCGATGGCGCGAGCGGGCGTGGGGCGAGTCGAACGATGTTTCGGAGATGCGATGTCGATTCTTGTCTACTGTTAGTCTAATATCGCTACAATCAACACGATGCGGCGTAAAGCCTTCGGAATACGGCTCGAGCTGCGACACTCCGGGTGGGGCGGGAAGCGGCCCGGCGCTGGGCGAAAGCCGCAGCCGGGGTCCGGCATTCCTCACCTTCGCCGAACGGGACTCGCCTCCCGGTTTCCCTGCCACGTCACCCTGAAGGTGCGCGATGGCGTGCCTTCCCTTCGAACCGTGAAGCTCGTACGAGAACTCGAACGCTCCTGGTCAAAGGCCTGTGATCGCGGGGACTTCCGGCTCGCGCACTACTCGATCCAGGCCAATCACGTCCACCTCCTGGTGGAAGCGAAGGATGCGGACGCCCTGGGGCGTGGGATGAAGTCGCTGGGCGCGCGTCTCGCGCGTGCGGTGAATCGCGTGTTCGCGCGCTCTGGACCGGTCCTGAAGGACCGGTATCACCATGTGGTGTTGAAGACAC
>JAJDAP010000102.1 GCA_029261795.1 Deltaproteobacteria bacterium | reverse complement strand
AGCATCGACGACTCGTGGCTGCGGGTCGGCGGGATGAGCACCTCGTAGAAATGTGCGAGCCACTCGTCCGCCGTGGCCCAATGCGTGCGGATTCCGGCGGTGTCCATCACCGCGAAGATCTCGTGTGCGATGGCGCTCATGCTGGCGCGGCTCTCCAGGTTTTCGGCCAGAGCGCCATAGGGCTCACCTAGCAACGCGCCGAGCGGGTTGAGACACCCGTTGTAGAGGATCTTCGCCCAGAGCTCCGCAGCCATGTCGTCACTGGGCTCGCAGGGGATGCCGCCCTGGGAGATCGCCTGGCAGAGCGCGCGAATGCGCACACCCGGGACACCGGAGAGGCTGCCCATCCGGATCGGGGCGGCATGCACGGTGATGTCCGCGTGATTTGCGGCAAGACGCCGGAACCCGGTGAGGACACTCGAGCAGAAGACCCGTTTCGGGCCGAATGCCGGTGCGAAATGCTCGGCATTGCCCCAGCCGTTCTGGCACAGGATGATCGGAGCATCGGTGCTGAGCGAACCCTTTGCCCTGGCGAGCGCATCGGCGGCTTCGGCGGAAGCAAAGCTCTTGGTACAGACCAGAACGAAATCGGAGCGCGGGCCGCCGAAATCGCCGGCGTCCACGCGGGCTTCGAAGGCGTCCGGCGGATGCAGGGCCTCGCCAAACAAGCCGGAGCGGATCAATCCCTGCTGGCAGAGCGCGGTTACCGTGGCTTCGCGCGCGACGAAGCGGACCCGATGTCCTGCAGCGATGAGCGCGCTACCCAGGCCGAGTCCAACGGCGCCAGCACCGAACACCAGGGGGTTCAACGCTGCCGCCCGGTCAAGCGCCCTCGCGAGCCGCGCGCGCGGCAACGAGCTGTGCGTAGGTGCCTTCCTTCATGCCGACGAAGATGGCGCTGGCCTCGGCGCAGAGCCGATCGCCCGCATGGAGGGTACCGGTCACGAAGATCTTTCTTCCTTCGACGCGATCCGCCTTGCAGGTGAAGACGACTTCCTGATGGAGCGGCGTCGGCGTGCGGTAGACGATGTTGAGGGTGCCGGTCATTCCCGGCCGTTCGGTAAAGGTCTCGGCATAGCCGAGCACCTCGTCGAAGGCGGCCGCGATGTAGCCGCCATGGACACAGCTTGGCGGTCCCTCGTAGGCGCTCCCGAAGACGGCTCGTCCATGGACGGTGCCGTCGTCCTCGGCACTCATCTCGATCGGCGGCGAGAGCGGGTTGGAGCGGCCAATCAGTGGGCTGAAGTCGAAGTGGCCGCCGGCGCGGCCTTCTTCGTCTTCCGTTTCAGCGTCGGCAACGACGGCTTCCGAGAACCCGACATAACGTTTTCGCTTCGGCCGTTCTGCGAGGCGCTCGGCGTACTCTTCCAGACGCTGGGCTGCGATTTCGAGTTCTTCGCTGGGTGCCTCGATGGTCACGAGTCGTTCGATCACCAGTCGCATGGCCGAGGCCAGGCGTCGGCGCAGCAACCAGATGCCGGTTGCTGGCGTGTTGTTCGCTTCCCAGCGGAGCTGCTTGAGACGGTGGCCGATTTCGCTCACGAGGGCGTTCCGAAGACGTCCAGGATCGCTTCGATGTTGGCTTTCGCGGCTTCCGGGCGCACGCCGATCGACGGCGGGTAGAAGAGCGCGTCCTCGGTCAGTTCATTCCACTGAGCGAGGCGGCCCGGCGCTTCATCGGGTGTACACGCAATGGCGATCTCGTCGACGAGTTCGTCCGGAACCGCAGCGGCCATGGCTTTGATATCGAACTTGCGAAGCGCGGCGCGCGCTTTCTCGCCCACATGTCGCATGTCGTGAAGATCGAGCATCGTGTGGTAGAGCTCGGTGGTGTAGTAGAAGCCGATCTGTCCCTTGGCGTTGGCGACGGCTTCTTCCCGGGTCTCGGCGATCGAGGTCAGGATGTAGGGCGCGAGAACGCAAGCACCGGTTTCGCGACCGGCAGACGCTTCGCCGGCGCGAACACCGGGAAGTGTGACTTCACGGTGCCACTTCCGGGTGGCTACCGGGTGCCCGACGAGGCCGTCGGCAGCCGCGCCAGCAGTTTGAATCATCAGGCGATTCACCGCGGCGATCCACAGCGGAATCTGGGGGCGCGCGGCGCCGGGGCGTGAGTAGATCGGGACATTCAGGTTCCAGAACTCGCCCTCGAAACGGAAGCCTCCCCCTTTCTGTGCTTCGAAGGCGGCCCGCAGCAGGCGGCAGAGTTCTGCCATGCGCCTGGCCGGCGCGGAGAACGGGACGTCGTACCAGTCTTCGTTCATACGCCGGGTCGCACTGCCGAGGCCCAGGATCATGCGACCGCCCGAGAGCTCGTCGAGGTCCATGGCCGCGCTCGCGTGTAGCAGCGGCGTACGCGTGAAGGCGTTGGCGATCCCGGTGCCGATCCGGATGCGTTCGGTCGCCTGCGCAATGGCACCGAGGGGCACGTAGCCGTGTCGGTTGAAGAACTCGATGGTGAAGACCGAGTCGAAGCCCCGGGCTTCGGCCCGGATGGCAAGATCGACGTCGCCCCTCACGGAGCCGGTTTGCAGGATGATTCCGTGTCGCATGGCGCGGATTCTAGCGCCTCCCCCGATGCTACCTTCGCGCGATGTCCGACAGCGCATTGCTCGAACGTCTCCGCAGCCGCATCGGCGCAGCAGGTAGCCTCGAAGTCGCCCGCGATCCCGTGAACCAGCCGATGATCCGCCACTGGTGCGATGCGATGGAAGATCACAATCCGGTGTATACCGAGCCGGAATTTGCCGAGGCCTCGCGGCACGGCGGCATCGTGGCTCCGCCGGCCATGCTGAATGCCTGGACGATGCCCGGTCTGCGCGGTCGGCCGAAGATGTCCAAGGATCCCGCCGGCGCCTGCTACCAGGATCTCGATGCCGCCGGCTACACATCGGTGGTGGCGACCAACAGCGAGCACGAGTACACGCGCTACCTGCGGCTCGGCGATCTGGTTCATGGTCGCGGGGAAGTCGAAGAGGTCTCCGAGGAGAAGAAGACCGCACTGGGCATCGGCCACTTCGTCACCACGGTGAGCGAGTACCAGAGCCAGGCGGGCGAAGCGCTCGGACGCATGCGTTTCCGGATCCTGAAGTTTCGTCCCGGGACCGGAGCTGCCGCGTCGGGCGCCGAGGCGCAGGCGGGCGCCGCGCGCGAGCTACCCGAGGGCGCGCCTCGAGCAGAGGAGACGCGGACCGCAGCGAGCGTCTCCCTAGGCGAGGAGCTTCCGCCCGCCACGATCCCCATTACGCCGACCCTGATCGTGGCTACCGCGATCGCCTCGCGGGACTACCAGGATGTCCATCATGATCGCGATCTCGCCATCGAGCGCGGTTCGAAGGATAACTTCATGAACATCCTGACTTCGAGCGGGCTCAGCGCGCGCTGGGTCACGGACTGGGCCGGGCCGCTCGCCCGATTGCGGAGCCTGCGCATCCGGCTCGGCGCCCCCAACTACCCCGGGGATGCGATGGTGATGCGGGGCCGCGTCACCGCTCTCGAAGGCTCCGTCGCCAGCATCGAGTTCGCGGGGTTGAACCAACTCGGCCCGCATGTGATGGGGACGGTCGAGGTCGTGCTGGCGTAGACTCTCGGTGTGGCACGAATCGCTATCCCCCAGGTTCCGGGATTGCCCGACGGTGTCGTTTCCTATGACGACGCGGCCATGGAAGCCCTCGCCGCCGCCTATCTGGAGGAGACGGCGGAGCCGAACTGGAAGGGCTTCCTGTTGGGTTGGGCGCCCATCCAGATCTTCGATGCGGTGCTGGCCCCGGAATCGTTGTCTGTCCCGCCGCCCGGCTTCCTGCATTTGTTATTCGAGAGCGGATACTGGGGCGGTGCCTGGTTGCGTGCCGTCCTGCGCGCGGCGCAGCCGGACGGCATGTTGTCGAAGATCGGCGTGCGTCCCGATGCCGTCGCGCTGGAATCCGCCGGTGCAAAGGCGCGTGCGGCATTGGACGCGGCCGCCGGCACCGACGAGAAGGCGCTGGCCCACGCCGAAGCGCATCTTGCCGAGCACGTCGCCGGCTTCGGGTACAACCTCGGCTATCTGCTGGAGATCGTAGAATTTCCGCCCGATGGAGCGCCCGATCGGGAAGGGTACGTGAGCGAGGTCGGCCTGCTTCGCGCAGCCTACGAAACCGAGCGCCTGACATCGACGAGCGCTCTCGAGAGGGTGGCCGAACAGCTCGACGAACCGGCCCTCGAGAACTGGTCGAGGTTGGCCGGCGAGATCTCCGCGGCACGCGATGCTGAATTCGCCCGCGGCCGCCAGGTCTGGAGTACGGGTCTCTCGGCCCAGGGCCTTTCCGAGCAGGACTACGACCAGCTGCTGGAGCTGTCTTCGTCGTTCCTAGAAGTAATGCAGGTGACGGTACTGACCACCTGCCAGGCCCTGGTAGAGAGCGACGCCGAGGCCGCGCGCAGAGCCGCCCTTGCGACGGCCGGGATCGCGCCCTGGCTCGCCGCCTACCGGGCGGGGTTGATGGATCCGGTCCGCGACGAGGCGCCCGATGATGGAGGCTGGCCCGCCTTCGAGAGGCACTGAGCTGGTACGAACAGCGGGCACGGACGTTAGGCGTGAACAGACAGCGCCTTCAGGCCTGACGTTGTGCGCGCCAGGCCCAGCCAGTGCGAACCGCCAAGGCTTGAATCGCAGTCCGCGAAGATCGGGGCGAAGCCGACGAACACAGTCGGAACGGTCACCAACATCCAGGCCCGACCCAGCGGGCGAGCTCCGGTGTCGGCCGCGCTCAAGAGAGCGGCCAACGCAGCTGGAACTCGACCTCTTCTTCGCCGGATCCGCGCTCGTGCTCCAGCGTGATCTCGGCATCCGGCGGTACAGAGATGCGCTCGCCGGCGATCTGGATGCGATAGCGCTCCCCGCTCTCGAGAGCGTCGGCGAGCCGGCGCAGCTTGTTCGCGAATGCGTGCCGCGAGGCGACCTTTTCGGTGTCGCGCTTTCCGCGACGTCTTCTAGCAGCCATGGGTTCTCCCTGGGGCGCGCGCACTGGCTCATTCAAACCGGAGCTGGCGGGCCAGTTTCTCGCTCATTTTTTCTCGCGCGACTGATTTCCGAACCGGTGGCTGAGAAGCGAACGCGATATCGAGCCCCCCCTGAGATGACGACCAGTAGCATGACCACCTGAATTTATTGAAGCTGAATATCGTTTTCGTTTCGGCTCCTCAATCGAGAACGATAAATACTTCGCTCTGCTCTCACCACCGTGCTGATACTCCTAGTCCTAGCGGCAGATGCGCTCCGTCCATCGATCTTCGAAAAGGTCGTGCGATGGCCCCGCCGAATGACTTTCGCCCGGCCGTGTCTCCTAATGTTCTGGACGCCGCGGGTTGCAGTTGCGACGCCCTCGAATCGCCCTCCGCAATGGAAGCGCCATACCGGCCGTTTGACCCGCCGCTAAGAGCGGCTAGCACCAGGAGAAGCCCCACCGCTGGAGCCTCGGCCAGAGCGGTCTCGGCGTGCATCACGCCACCCAGGTAGAGCCGAAGACCTAGCAGGCTGCGGAAAAACCCACTCCCGTCGCCGGGTACGCATCTTTCCGGCCCACTCTGCGTTGCGAAGCCCTGCTGGGGCTCGCCCCAGCGGCGGCTCCGCGCCTTGATTGGACCGAAAATCTGCGCACCGGGCTCGGTCCGGGGTTCTTCCGCAACCTGCTAGAGCGCAGCTGATTCGTTCAAGTCTGCCAGCGACCTCCGCTGTATCCCTTGGGCTCGGTAGGCCGAGAACTCGCTCTTGGCTCCGCTCATGTCTTGGAGGTTCACGGAATGCAGTTCGTCACCAGGCTCGTCTATCTGCCGCTCTTTCTGCTGGTCGGCAATGGCCTCGCCATCTTCCTCGTCCAGAACGGCTATCCAAAGGCCTGGCTTCTAGGGCTTGCGGCCGCGTTCGTGGCCATAGCCTTTCTGTTCGAGCGAGTGGCGCCCTACGACGCGACGTTCAACAAGCCGCGCGGCGATGCGAGCCGTGACTTCTGGCATGCGCTCGTCAACGAGTCCCTGAGCGTTGGTGGCGTGATGAGCATCCCGCTCCTCGCCCAACTCAATCCGATTTCCCCCACCTGGCCGACAGAGGCCCCGCTTTGGCTCCAGCTCCTGCTCGCCGTAGTCATAGCCGACATCGGAATCACGCTTGCTCACTTCGCAAGCCATCGACTCGGCTCGCTGTGGCGTCTGCACGCCGTGCATCACAGCGTGAAGCGGATGTACGGCTTCAACGGCTTGATGAAGCATCCCCTACACCAAAGCATCGAGACGTTGGCGGGCACCACACCGCTCCTCCTGATGGGTGCGCCAGTAGAAGTCATGATACTGCTCGTTGTCGCCGTGGTGTTGCAGCTTCTACTGCAGCACTCGAACGTCGCCTACTTCACCGGCCCGCTGAAGTTTCTGCTGGCAATCAATGTCGTTCACCGGTTTCACCACCTCAACAACGCTGAGGAGGGGGACGTCAACTTCGGGCTCTTCACATCGCTCACCGACAGACTCTTGGGCACAGTGTGGGCCGGGTCATCGGGAGCGACGATTTGGAGTCTTCTCGCCTTCGCGCTGCTCTTCCTGCTCGCGATCGGGTTGTTCAACGTCCCGTTCCGCGGAAGCGGAGGAGCGCTGCTCGTCGGGGCCGTGTTCTACACCAGTAGCCACCCGCACCTCCGTCGCCTCGAGTTGGCCATTCGCGTAGAGGAAGCCCGAGGGAAGCTCAGTCGTGGCGAGGCGGTTGTAGGCGACGCCCAGAGCGGCCAAAAGCACTGCCGCGGCCGCGATCCATCGCCATCCCTTTGCTCGCATCCGTTCCTCGCTAGGCGTCTTCTCGGATGGATATACCCCCTATGGGTATATGTCAAGCTCTGGCACCGGATCCGCTGGCTCTATGATTTCGGTGGTGGAAACGCGTCGAGGATCTGGCGCACGGAGCGATCAACGATCGCCTGGTACTGATCGGGTGCTGCGTCCAGCGTGACCCGCCCCCGAGCCACCCCCCGCCACACCCGTCTCCCGGTCGCCGCATCGATGATGTCGATCACGATGGACCCTTCGTCGAACGAACTCAGCTCCACACGGGGAGTCACCTCTTCCCAGTCGGCCCCGTCGTCGCTGCCGTACCAGACACGATCGATCACATCGACCTGGACCTGCTCTGCGATTCTGCAGTGGTAGGTCACCAGGAAGTCGGCCTCCGCTGGCGGGCCAAGTGTGTATCCCCTCGCGGTGAGGCCCTCGTCGACCGCAGCACGGATCAACTCGTGCAAGCGATGGTCCTCGACCTGGGTTTGCTCGCGGCCGCGCCCATCACCCAGAGCCCACGTGTATCGCTCGTAGGCGGCAAAACTCTCGCCCTTCCAATACTCGGACTGAACGAGCGGAATGTTCCCCGGAGATGCACAACCCCAGGCAACTACCATCAAAGCCGCCAGTACCCCTGGACGCAGCATCATCCTCCCGATCCTCCGTCGTTCAGCCCTCCAGGCGGGGGACGAACGTCGAGAGGGACTACGATTCAGCTCGCAGGAAAGGGACAATGCAACCTGCAGGCAGCATGGCTACGCTCGGACCGACGCGATGCAATGATGGAACGACAGGCCCTGCAATGGCTACCCGCCCTTCGCCGCTATCTCGGGGCGACGATCGTTGGACATCTCCTCTGGGAGGTCCTTCAGCTTCCCCTCTATACGCTCTGGACGACAGGGACGCCGGGCGAGATCGCGTTCGCCGTGGTTCATTGCACGGGAGGCGACGTTCTCATCGCCCTTGCTTCGCTGACCGCTGCCCTGGTTCTGACTGGCGTTCCAGACTGGCCTTCGAGACGGTCCCTCGAAGTCGCCGGCCTCAGCATGCTATTCGGGCTGGTCTATACCGTGTACAGCGAGTGGTTCAACGTGAGTGTTCGTGGCTCCTGGGCCTATGCCGATTCCATGCCGACGATTCCGCCGCTAGGCACCGGACTCACGCCAACACTCCAGTGGGTGGTGGTCCCACTCGTGGTTTTCGATGTCGTGCGACGGGCGGCCAAGCGGGGATCCTATGATCGATAGGCGATCTAGACGCCGCGCTCCCGCAAGGGCGGCTTGCCAAGATCGCGACAAAGCCCTTCATGGCAGTGCCTGAGAATCTCGACCGCATCGCTGGCAGTTTTCACGCTTCTCATCCGCGCACGATCGTCGGCCGTCAGCATTCCGCCCGCTTGCAAGCGATCGAGCTGGCGTTCCAGGTCGTTCCAGAATCCGTTCCCGAAGAGCAGCACCGGAAAGTGCGGAATCCGGTGCGTCTGCACGAGCGTGAGCGCCTCGAAGGCCTCGTCCAGTGTCCCGTAGCCGCCCGGAAAGATCAGGAAGGCGCACGCGTACTTCACGAACATGAGCTTGCGGACGAAGAAGTACCGGAAGTCGACGCTGCGATCGACGTAGTCGTTGGTCCCCTGTTGCTCGGGAAGCTCGATGTTCAGACCGATCGAAAGTCCCCCGCCCTCCCGACAGCCCCGGTTCGCTGCTTCCATGACTCCGGGCCCGCCCCCGGTCAAGACGTTGAAGCCGACTAGCGCCACCGCACGAGCCACTTCCTGGGCCTGTCGGTAGGCGCCGTGGTCGGCGGCTACGCGAGCCGAACCGAAGAACGCCACGGCCGGTTCGACATCGCGCAGAGCCGAGAACCCGGTGCTCACCTCTGCCGTGATCCTACGAACCCGGGCCTCATCGTCGGAGGGGACCCAACCGAGCGCCTCCAGGGCATCCGAATCCGGCGACTTTCGCCGGTCGGAACTCAACGGACGCGACCCGAGGTTCTTCGCAACAGTCGATCGAATCGAACGGCTCGACTCATGCACTCTCGACAAAGCGATCGAAGATCGCTGGTAGCCGGTGCTTGACGAAGATGAGAACGCTGAACAGTAGGACCTCTTCGACCGCAAACTGAAGTCCGCTGATGAATCCGGCTCCGACCAGGGCTCCCTGGATTCCGGAAACCCAGACGAAATCCTGGACCTGGTCCCGACAGATGTGACAAACGGGAATCCGGAACAGACGCACCCCGGTTCGCATACGGCAGAACCGACAAGTCCACGGTTGATTCTCCTCGGGTTGGTCAGCCACAGTTCGCCCTCCTCCGGGAAGCTCCAATCAGATCTCCAGCCTCCGAAGCCGAAGCGAGTTCCCGATTACCGACACCGAACTCAGGCTCATCGCTGCGGCGGCGATCATCGGGCTGAGCAGAAGCCCGAACGCCGGATAGAGGATCCCCGCAGCAACCGGAACACCGAGTGCGTTGTAGACGAAGGCAAAGAAGAGGTTCTGCCGGATGTTGAGCATCGTGCTGCGACTGAGACGGCGCGCGCGCAGGATGCCGCGTAGGTCGCCCTGCACGAGAGTGACTCCCGCGCTCTCCATCGCCACATCCGTCCCCGTTCCCATGGCGATTCCGACCTGGGCCTGAGCGAGCGCCGGAGCATCGTTCACTCCGTCGCCAGCCATCGCGACGACTCGCCCCTCGGCCTGGAGCTTGCGCACCGCATCGGCCTTCTGATCAGGGAGGACGTCAGCCACCACCTCGTCGAGACCCAGCTGCTTCGCGACGGCCTCGGCGGTGGTTCGGTTGTCACCGGTCAGCATCACGACTCGCAGCCCTTCATCATGAAGGCCCCGCAACGCCGCCGGGGTCGATTCCTTGATGGGATCCGCGACGCCGACGAGACCCGCCAACGCGCCATCGACCGCGACGAACATCACGGTCTGTGCCTCGGCGCGCATCGAGTCAGCCGCTCCCACGAGCGCGCCGACCTCTGCCCCGAGCTCGTCCATGAGCTTCCGGTTTCCGATCCCGACGAGCCGTCCGTCCACCCGGCCCACGACACCGCGGCCGGTCCGAGAGTCGAAATCGGCGACGTCGCCCGGGTGGGCTCCGCGCTCGGCCGCTCCCTCTACGATTGCCTGAGCCAGCGGATGCTCACTGCTGCGCTCCAGGGAGGCAGCCAGCTGAAGCAGCTGCCCGTCGTCGAAGCCTTCCGCCGGCGTGACGCTGACGAGCCGCGGCCTGCCCTCGGTCAACGTACCGGTCTTGTCGACGACCAGGGTGTCGATATCGCGAAACACTTCGATCGCCTCGGCGTTTCGGAACAACACCCCGACCGTTGCCGCTTTCCCGGTCGCGACCATGATCGACATCGGCGTCGCTAGGCCGAGCGCACAGGGGCAGGCAATGATGAGGACGGCCACGGCGTTGATGAGCGCGTACGCCATGCGCGGCTCCGGTCCGTAGATGGACCAGATGGCGAAGGTCAGCGCGGCGATCCCGATGACGGCGGGCACGAAGTAGCCGGCCGCGACATCGGCCAGGCGCTGGATCGGCGCGCGACTGCGCTGGGCCTCTGCGACCATCTGGATGATCTGCGCGAGGAGCGTTTCAGCGCCTACACGCTCCGCGCCGATAAGCAGTGCCCCGGTTCCATTGACCGTCGCCCCCGTCACGGGGTCGTCCACTCGCTTGGTCACGGGGATCGGCTCACCCGTGATCATGGACTCGTCGACGGCACTCTGGCCCTCCAGAACGATCCCGTCGACGGGCACTTTCTCGCCCGGTCGCACGCGAAGACGATCGCCGACCTGCACGACGTCCAATGCGACGTCCTCCTCCGAGCCGTCGTCGTTCACGCGCCGCGCCGTCTTCGGAGCGAGACCCAGGAGTTCGCGGATCGCAGCGCCCGTCTGGGTACGCGCGCGGAGCTCCAGCACCTGGCCTAGCAGGACCAGGGTGACGATGACCGCCGCAGCCTCGAAATAGACGGCAACCTCGCCATCCGGACCTCGAAACGATTCGGGGAAGATACCCGGAACCACCGTCGCGAATGCGCTGTACAACCACGCGGCCCCGGTTCCGACCGCGATCAACGTGAACATGTTGAGGTTGAGCGTGCGAACGGATGCCCACCCCCGGACGAAGAAAGTGAAGCCTCCCCAGAGCACCACGGGTGTCGACAGGGCGAACTGGGCCCAGGCGAGCGTGTGGGGTGAGAAATTGGCAGTGATCGGATTGCCCTGCGCCATCTCGGTCATCGCGATGCCAAACACGGGTAGCGTGAGGACCAGGCTCCCCCAGAAGCGGCGGGTCATGTCCGCCAGCTCCGGGTTCTCCTCGGCCTCGACGACATCCAGGGCCTCCAGCGCCATCCCGCAGATCGGGCACGCACCGGGCTCATCGCGAACGATCTCGGGGTGCATCGGGCAGGTCCAACGAGTGGCCGCTGCGACCGGAATCGCGGGTTCGAGGGCCATGCCGCAGCGGGGGCAGTCCCCGGGCCCCGAACTCTCGACCTCCGGGTCCATCGGGCAGACATAGCGGCCGGTCCAGGCTGGACGCGATTCCGGCGGCTTCCCGTCCAGGTACTGCTGCGGATCGCTCCGGAAGCGCGACAGACAGCGCTCCGAGCAGAAATGGTACTCGGTTTCGGCGTGTTGGTGATGGTGCGGCCCGCACGGATCCACCGTCATTCCGCAGACCGGGTCCAGAGTGGGCTCATCGGCGGCGCTCACGCTAGCGGTTTCCGATGTGGGCGAACTTCGAGAACACTTCGATCAGCTCCGCGGTCTTCTCGCGCCGTTCCTTCGGCCGACCCGAAGCGATGGCATCGGCGACACAGGTCTCGATGTGCGAACTCAGCAACACCTTCCCCAATCCGTCCAACGCACCGCGCACCGCCGCGACCTGCAGCAAGATGTCCACGCAGTAGCGATCCTCCTCGATCATCCGCTCGATTCCGGC
>JAJDAP010000101.1 GCA_029261795.1 Deltaproteobacteria bacterium | reverse complement strand
AGGGCGCCGGCCGCGTCCTTCGAAAGTGGCGGACCCGGCGGAGCAGCATCGACCCGAACCAGGAAGTACGCGCCGGGCTGCTCGCCCTCCCAATCGCCGAAGTACTCGCGAATCAGCAACGCCGTCGAGTCTGGCTGGAGTTCGAGCCAGGGTCCCTCCCAGGCTTTGGGCCGAGCCTGCGAAAGCATGACTTCGAAGACGCCATCGGCGTCTGCTTGGAAATCCTCCGCGGTCATCGAGCCAAAGGCCCGGTAGCGCGGGCTCATGGACGCGGTCTGCACCGCGGTCAGGCGCGCGCTTCCCTGGGTCCCGAACAGGCGATAGCTGCCTTTCGGGTCGATCTCTGCGCCGAGATATTTCGCGTCGGCTGCATCGAGACCCCACTTGTTCAGCGTGGTCGCACCCACGCGCAGCAGGCCGATCTCGCCGGGCTGGGCAATCAGCTCCTGCTCGAGTGAAGCCGCCACTTGTTGTGCCAGATAGCGAAGCCCTTCGGCGCGATCGATCTCCGACGGCTGCGGGTAGGTCGCCAGGATCTGCGCCCCGGCTTCCTTCAGGCGATCACAGTAAGCCTCCCAGCTTTCGGTCGCGCCGGGGTCGGCTTCAACGGCATCTGCCGCGGCGATCGCGGCCGACGAAAAGGACAGAAGCACGACGACACAGATTTGGTGGCTTCGCATGGGGCTCCCCTGGCGAAACCCTAGGACAGACGCCGCAGGGGGGGTGGCTCCTGCCCTCGATACCCGCGCGCCGTCGCTCTGGCTCGTGCCAACGGAAACCCATTTCCCGATGCCTGCTGCCGGAGCGCTGTCCTAGGCTTCCGGCTCGCCGACGACCTCGAACGTTCCCGGCTCAGCGCGGCGCATGCGGCCAGCGAGGAGAAGAATGAGCAAGCTTTCGAAGTGGGCAGGCGGCGTCTTCGTCGCCGCGCTCCTGATCGCCACCATCGTGTGGATGAACCTGAATGCGATCCTGTTGTTCGGGATCGAATGGGCCGCGAACCGGCGCACGCCAGTGGGCCCCCATCAACAGATCGAGTGGGCGTCAGGCGTCGATCCCGAGGGCCGCGCCGCCAACCAGCGACCGCCTAATATCGTGTTGATCCTGGCCGACGATCTCGGCTGGAACGACCTCACATTCCAGGGTGGTGGGGTCGTCGGTGGAACCGTTCCAACGCCCAACATCGATTCGATTGCCACGGACGGTGTCAGCTTCACGAACGGTTATGCCGCGAACGGCACCTGCGCGCCCTCCCGCGCCGCGATCATGTCCGGCCGCTACGGCACCCGCTTCGGCTTCGAGTTCACGCCCACACCTCCCGGCATGAGCTCGATCGTGGGCCGCCTATCCGGCGACATGGGGCGGCTACGTCCGGGGCTGCCCGGCGATGGGGGCGAAAGCGTCCCCTACGAGCAGATGGGGATGCCGGCTTCGGAGATCTCCATCGCCGAACTCCTCGCCGAGCGGGGCTACCACAACGTCCACATCGGCAAATGGCATCTCGGCCGCACGAATGGCATGGCCGCAGAGGATCAGGGCTTCGACGAAAGCCTGCTGATGACGAGCGGCATGTATCTCCCCGAGGACGACCCCGGCGTCGTGAACTCCAAGCAGGACTTCGACCCGATCGACAAGTTCCTGTGGCGCGCACTCAAGTACGCGGCCTCCTTCAACAGTGGCCCGGCCTTCGAGCCGGGCGGCTACCTCACCGACTACTACACGGACGAAGCGGTGAAGGTGATCGAGGCCAACAGGGACCGGCCGTTCTTCCTCTATCTGGCGCACTGGGCACCGCACACTCCCTTGCAGGCGACGAAGGCCGACTACGACGCACTCTCCCACATCGAGAACCACCGTGAGCGCGTCTACGCGGCGATGATCCGCGCGCTCGATCGCGGCGTGGGCCGGGTGTTGGCTTCACTCCGCGAGAACGGCCTCGAGGAGAACACCCTGGTCATGTTCACCTCCGACAACGGGGGCGCCGGCTACATCGGTCTTCCCGACGTGAATCGTCCGTTCCGCGGCTGGAAGATCTCGCTATTCGAGGGTGGGATCCACGTGCCCTACTTCATTCGCTGGCCCAGCCAGATCGAAGCAGGTGGAACCCGGGATGCTCCCGTGCATGGCTTCGACCTCTACGCCACCGCCGCCGCAGCCGCGGGTGCCGAGGTACCGACCGACCGACCGATCGACGGGGTCGACCTCGTCTCCTACGTGCGCGGCGAGACTTCCGGCGTGCCCCACGATCGGCTCTTCTGGCGAAGCGGCACTTCGCAGAGCGCGCTCGTCGACGGCTGGAAGATGAACGTCAGCGATCCGCCCGGTCGAGCCTGGCTGTTCGACCTGGCGGCGGACCCGAACGAACGCGTGGATCTCGCAGCCGAACGACCCGAGAAACTCGCAGAGCTGAAGGCCGCGCTGGCCGCCCACAATGCCGAGCAGCTTCCGTCGGCCTGGCCCAGCCAGGGCAGCTTCGCGACGAACATCGACAAGGACCTGAGCCAGCCGGACGAACCCGACGACGAGTACATCTACTGGTCGAACTGAACCGGCCCGAAAGACGGTGGCGCGTTTCTGCAACCCGCTCGGCCGCTGTAAGCCACTGGACGCGTGGCCCAGGCGGCGCGTGATTTCTACGACGCCGAGTTGATCGTTCCGCACAGCGTCTACGTGAACCTCATGGCCGCGATCCCTACACTCGCCGCCCGCGAAGCCAAGAGAGAGGTCCCCTGTGAGCGACGAGTACCGGGAACGAGGTTTCATCGTGAGGCGAGGCCTGGTTCCCGCCGACCTGATCGGTGAGATCAATGCCCGCTTCGACGCCATTGCCGAAGGCCAGGAGGCCCGCGCGGACAACCTCCAGGTCGTCCGCAACGTCGAGGTTGCCAAGGGCTTCCACACCCCGGAGACGCCCGGCCTCGGCATCAGCAAGATGAACTTCTTCCACAATGATGCGGTGTTCTCGCGCTACACGCACCATCCGGCCCTGCTCGACGAGGTGCAGGCCCTGATCGGCGACGATCTGATCGCGATGAATTCGATGGTCTTGAACAAGCCACCGAACGTGGATGGTCGACACCCGCTGCATCAGGACCTGCTCTACTTCCCGTTCCGGCCGGCGCATCACATCGTCGGCGTCTGGACGGCGTTGCAGGAGATCACCCGGGAGAATGGCTGTCTCGTGATGATCCCGGGCAGCCACCAGGGGGAACTGCTCGAGCACGACTATCCGGATTGGGAGCACCTGAATCATCTCTTCGTCGGCGTGAAGGGCGTCGACGCGTCCGAGAGGGTCCATCTGGAGATGCAGCCCGGCGATACGGCCTTCTTCCATCCGCTGATCATCCACGGGTCAGGCTTCAACAAGACCCAGGGCATGCGTCGCGCCATCGCCGTCCACTACGCCAACGCGAACTGCGAGGACATCTGGGCCGGGCAGAAGCAGATGCTCGACAAGCACAGCCCGCGAGACGACTACCGGCTGGTCCGAGGAAGCGACCCGAACGGCTACTGTCCGGCCGCCTAGCTACTTGGGCGCGTACCAGATCGGCGAGGTCCAGGCGCGTTCCTGGATGGCGCCCTTGTGCGACGCTTCGCAGCACCCTGCTAGTTCGCTGGGCACACTCCCGGGCTGGCCGCAGTCGACCTTGGCCGCGTTGCAGACGTACTGGCTCCAACGGCAGGTCGGGTTGTCGAGCACGCGTGCGTAGTAGAAGGCCGGCTCGCTCGCGTCGAAGTCCGGGTCTTCCCAGACCGTGCACAGGTTCGCGGCGCCTTCTCCTCGAGGTTCGCAGCTCGCGAGGTCGACACTCGCCCCGTTCGGCCCACCCGCCACGTCGATCACGGCTTCTCGCGCTTCGCCTTCGTCGATCCATCCCTTCACGATCTGGATGCGTTGGAGCGGCGCGCCTTCGACGGGATCCTGAAGGGCAGAGACGGCGAAGCGCGGTGCCGCCGCCGCACCGCGCGCGGCAAGTTCTCCGCCCATCGGTACGCCGCCGGCGTAGCCCTGGGCGGCGAAGTCGGGCTGCTCGCAGAAGTTCTCGGGATAGCCCCAGCCACCAAAGAAACGAACCACGTGGCGCGGCCCGCTGGTTCCGTAGGCTTCCTTGCGTTGCATCGCGGCGAACAGCGATTCGCGGCTGTTCTCCTCGGCCCATAGCACCGAGAGGCCGCCGGGGTTGAATTCCAGATCGTCCGGGAAGCCTCGAGCCACACCTTCACCGGCGCCCATGCCCGCGCCTCCGTGTCCCGGATGCGTTGCTTCCGAGACGAGACCGGGCGTGCCGATATGCGTGTCGGTGGCCGCGACGATCCCGAACTGGAAGGGGTTGGTTCCGTGCTGGGTGCGGAGTTTCAAGCCCTCTGCCAGCGCGTTGCGGATGAAGCTCCGCGGTGCCGGCGTCGCGTTCGGAACGAACCAGGATTGCTGGGCACCGAAGCTGTCGTAGGGGAGCTTCTCGAAGTCGCAGGCTTCGTCGGCCCAACCGGCCGCGACGTCGCACTCGGAGTCGCCCTTGTGCTGCATGATCTCGACGAGCGGCTCGAAGCGGGAGCGCCGGGCGGCTTCTTCCGCGCCGATTTCCAGGTCGTTCTGGTCGCTTGTCTCGACCCGGGCGGATTGGAACATGAGCCCCCCGGAGATGTTCGAGTTGTGCGGGATCGTGATCGCGTCGCAGCCCGGGATCGCTTCCACACACTCCGCCTCGAGCTGGTCCCAGAGATCGATGGCCGAAGGCGTGTCGACCCAGCTCGCGGGCCGATGCGGAACCTTGTCGCCGTTGAAGATCACGTTGCGATGGAGGTTTTCTCCCTGGCCGACGGTGGCCGTCCACTCGTAGCCCACGAAGCTCGTGAACCGGCAGGCCGCGCTGCGATCGTAGGCCTCCTCTGCGGCAGCCTGGATCTCGCGCCACACCTTCGCATTCTGCTCGTGGCAGTTCTCGTATCCGTCGCCGCAGAGACCCCAGTGCCCCTTGAAGACGAGCGAGCGGGTCGCGAGCAACTGGAAGCCGATACTCCCGATGTTGCGTTGGATCCAACAGACGGGATGCGAGTAACCCTCGAGCGCGGGATCGTTGCAGATCCGCACATCGCCGAACATCTCGGCGTGATCGGTCAGGGCCGTCCAATCGAGCGGTTGGGCGAGCTTCACTGTTCGCAGCGCCTTGCCTTCGTCGTCCCAGGGCTGGATCCCGAGCCGCTCGCCCTTGGCAAACCGGTAGGCCTCGCGCGGCGTGGTGCGGGTGTCCTGGGCATTGGCGTCGAAGGAGAAGCCGGTGTGGACGTGCGTGTCGCCGAAGAAGGGCCGCCGCAAGGTGTCACGGGAGGCACAGGGCTTGCGCCCGGTTTCCGCACTCGCCGCGAGAGCGAACAAGGTCAGGATCAGGACGAGCCAGGTCGAGCGCATGAGATTCCTCCGAGCGTCCGATCATAGCAGCGCGTGTGCGCGGTTCAGCGTGTGAGCAATGCTAGGCCCTGGGGGTCCCAGTCCCAAGGCGCCTGCGATTCGGCGCGCCCCGGATCGGATCAGCGAGCGTGGAAACCACTGAAGAGGCCCGGGTCCTGGTCCAGTATGCTGGGGTAGTTACCAGAGGAGGAGCAGCCGAGTTGCTCGTTATGGGTGAGGTTGGGATCGGAAGCCGTCTGGGTCTCGAAGCGATGGTGCTTCTTTTCCTGGTGGCTGGGGCAACGGGCTGCGCAACGCCGGATCGCTCGGACTACTACGAACCGACATCTCTCGTCCCAAGCGCGACGATCCCCGGCACGAACCACGGCGCATCCTACGAGAACGCGACCTTGCTTGCGATAGACGGACGGCCGAGTTGGACGCTCAGACGCGGTCGGCTCGATTCCGCGAGGCTTTACGAACCCGTGCCCGCCGATCCTGGCCGCCGGGTTGTTCGAATAACGGACTTGTGGGGGCGCGCGGCCGCCTCTTCACTCGGGATCGCAGTATTTGGCGTGAAGCTGGAGGCAGGTGAGGCGTATCAGGTCGTTTCCGAGGACCTGGGGGATCGCAGGTCGCGCGTTTGGGTTCGCAATACGAGAACGGACGAGGTCGCTTCAGATTTCGTCCTCGTGGCTCGGAATCGATACTCACCGGGCTTGATCGGTGGAGTGATCTCAGACGATCAACTGACCCGCCGGACAGATCTGCAGTCCGGCGAAGCCACGGTGGTCGGTAGCGTGATCTATGGGCGTTGGCTCGGCCTAGCAGCGAAGACGTTCGTCGTGGGGATCGATGGAACCCTCCTGCCCGACGCGGAATCGGGTTGGGGGAGGCGAATCGTCCTGCCGGCCGGGAGCCGGCAGCTGGATGTCGCAGGAATGATCGACGGTGTCCTTGTGAATGCACCCTTTCGGTTGGACGTAGAAACGGCTGTCCCCTACCGCGCTCGGTCGGAAGTATTGGAGCCCGCAACCGGTCAGTGGTTCGGGCCTCGTCGCAGCGCGTTGGCACGGATCTGGCTCGAGCGCGCGGACACCGGAGCGTCGGTCGCCGAGTTCCAGTTTCGGCTGCCGGAGATCGTCGGCAGCCTCTAGCAGGCTGCGGAAGAACCCACTCCCGTCGCCGGGTACGCATCTTTCCGGCCCACTCTGCGTTGCGAAGCCTTGCTGGGGCTCGCCCCAGCGGCGGCTCCGCGCCTTGATTGGACCGAAAATCTGCGCACCGGGCTCGGTCCGGGGTTCTTCCGCAACCTGCTAG
>JAJDAP010000100.1 GCA_029261795.1 Deltaproteobacteria bacterium | reverse complement strand
ACCACCGCAGGGGCCCCGGACCCAACCATTTAACATATCCAATCTCCGAAAATTTCCATTCTTTAACATTTCGGATCGCGTCCCCGCTCCTGTTAGGTGTGGGCGGTTACTGCCACGGCGATGTCTTCCGGCGTGACTTGCGGCCCGCAGCGCTTCAACCCCTGACCATCCTTGCCGACCAGGAACTTGGTGAAGTTCCAGGCGATGTCCTCGTTTCCTTCTTCGTCCGGATTGCCGGCCTTGAGGAACTTGTAGACATTGCATGTGTCGTCGCCGTTCACGTCGATCTTCGAGAACATCGGGAACGTGGCCCCGTACTTCGAAGTGGCGAACTCGAGCACTTCCGCGTCCGTGCCGGGCTCCTGGCCGCCAAACTGATTGCACGGGAAGGCGAGGACGTTGAGACCGTCCGTCTCATCATGAAGGGTACGCAGACCTGCGTACTGGCCGGTAAGGCCTCAACGGCTGGCGACGTTGACGACCAGACAGAGCTGCCCTTCGAACTGGGAGAGCCTGACAGGCTCACCCGTGATCGAGGGTGCTTCGAGATCATGCAAACTTGACATGCAGGCTCCTCGCTTGTGTTGGCTGCCAGTCTAACCGAGGAGTGGCGAAGCCCGCGATCTTCACCGCGTGTGACGAGGGCTCCGCTGGCGACGCAGAAGGTAAAAAATGCCTAACTCGAGGGGTATCGCTTCATGAAGTCGATCATTGCGGCCGCGACCTCGGGCCCCTTGGTTTCCTGCAGGAAGTGCCCGGCGTCCTCGATGATGATGTGATCCACTTCCTTGGCGCCGGCGACGCGGTTCTCCAGAATGGTTTGCATGCCCGCGGTCACCGGATCGTCGCTGGCGAAAGAGGTTCGGAACGGCTTTGCGTAGGCGGCGAGGCTTTCCCAGGCTTTCTGGTTGGCCGGGATCTCCACGTCGTCCGGAAAGATCGGAACCAGGCTCGGGAACTGTCGCGCGCCGCCCTCGTACTCGGCGCTCGGGAAGGGCGCTTCGTAGGCGGCACGGACGGCGGGCGCGGTTTCGTTTCCACTGCCGACGACCGTCATCACGTCGCCGACGTTGAACTCGGGCGACTCGGCGCAGTACTTGCGCCAGAAGAAGAATCCGGGCGGGCCATCCTTGGCGGCGAAGTGCGTCCCGAGGTCCGCGGCCGGAACGATCGGGATCGTTTCGTAGAGGTCCCACATCGGCTTGGCCGCTTCCTTCGGAAGGCCGCCACCGTCGGGCAAGCCCGTGTTCGCGGCGACCACGCGCGCGAAGCGTTCGGGGTAGGCGGCGACCAGGCGCAGGCCGATCAGCCCGCCCCAATCCTGGCAGAACAGGTTCGCACCCTGGATGTCCAGCGCTTCGAGCCAGGCGCTCATCCATGCCACGTGGCGCGCATAGGTGTAGTCGCCCCGTTCGGTGGGCTTGTCGCTCTTGCCGAAGCCGACGAGGTCCGGCGCGATGACGCGGTACCCGGCTTCGACGAAGACCGGAATCATGTGCCGATAGAGGAACGACCAACTCGGTTGGCCGTGCAGGCAGAGCACGATCTCGCCGTCGGCCGGGCCCTCGTCCACGTAGTGGATGCGAAGGCTGCCGCCGTCGCCGTCCGGAACCTCGCAGTAGTTCGGCGCGAACGGGTAATCCGGCAGGTTCTCGAAGCGGGCGTCAGGGGTGCGGACGGTCTTCATCGGGGCTCCTCTGGGCGAGCGGGAAGCCTACCGCAATCGGCCACTTGAACTGTCACTGCCCGCGCCGTGTTGCCGGCGGGCGGCACGACGCCGACGAAGGAATCCATGCCACTGCCCCTGGGCATGACGCCGGCGACGAGATCGCCCGACAGGATGATCAGGTAGTAGTCGAGGGTGTGCTCGTGGAGCGCGCTGTATTGGCCGGGTTCGAGGGTCATCTCCCAGATGCGGACCTTGTCGTCTTCGAAGAGCACGTGGTTGGCGACGTCGCCGCGCTCCTCTCCGGCGTGCTCCTCGGCGAAGGCGTCGAGCTTCGCCTTCAGTTCCGGTGTTAGTTCGAGGAATTCCGGTTCGCTGTGGAACACGGCTAGAGCAGTTCCTTGACTTCGATGCCGTCGCCGCCTGCTTCCAACAGGACCATGGTGCCGTCGGTGCCGAGCGTGATGGGCCCGTCATAGGCGTCGCCGGTTCCGTCGAGGAAGATCCCGTTCATGGTCGGCAGGATCAGCGGAGGCACGATGTGGTAGTAGAGCAGGTGCTTGACGCCGGCCGTCTGGGCAGACTCCGCGGCCTCGACCGGGCTCGCATGATAGTCGAGGATGTCCGTGGTGATCTTCACCAGGTTGTCGCGGCCGGCGCTTCGTGCGATCTCGGTCATCGTCTTCACAAGCTTCGGGGAGAGGGCTTCGTGCACGAGCAGGTCGGCGCCCTTGGCGAAGCGCTCGAGGTTGGCGGATTTCGAAGTGTCCCCGCTGATCACCACGGAGCGGCCCGCGTACTCGACCCGATAGCCGACAGCGGGATCGATCGGCGCGTGGTCGACCCGGAAGGCCGTCACCGTCACGCCATCCCGATCGAAGACGGTCTCGCCCTTGCCGTCGGGTGGTTGCACGAACGCCACTGCGACGGCGCCTTGCCCACTCGGCGGCACCGTGGCTTCGCCGTGGTGCGCGACGCGGTAGACCTTGTCGTTGGCGTAGGCCTCGTTGAAGCCCGCCACCACGGATTCGACGCCGGTCGGTCCGTGGATCGGGGTCGGCGCGGTGTGCGTGCCTCCCACCCAGCGCTGCATCAGCAGCTCGCCGAGGCCATCGATGTGGTCCGAGTGGAAATGCGTCAAGAAGATCGCGTCGATCTCACCCTGCGGAAGGCGGAGTGCGTTCATCCGGCGCGAGGCGCCGGAGCCTACGTCGAAGATGAAGAGCTGCTTGCCCGCGATCACGGCCGTGCAGGGGCCCGAGCGATTCGGATCCGGAAGCGGCGAACCGGCACCACAGAGAACCACATGCAGTCCGTCCGGCGTCTCGACCAACAGGTTGGAGAGCATGTTGGCGGCGCCCGCGCGCTGCATCAGCTGCAGGGTGACTTGTTCGCAGCCACTCGCGCTGAGCAGGAGCAGCGCGGTGGCGAGGGCAAGCGAGATCTTCTTCATGGGGCTTCCGTCCGTTCGTGGGGTCGGTGATTGGGCGGGGATGCTCGCACACGGCCCCCGCGGCCGCAGCAGGACCAGGAGCGCTAGGGTTGCGGTTTCGGACGAAACCAGGAGATCCCATGCCGACCCCGACACACCCCGAGCTCCGCGAGTGGGCCAAAAACTACGTCGATCTCTGGAACGCCGGGGACAAGGACGCCTGGATCGCCAACTGGAAGAAGGTGGCACCTGGCGACTTCCGCATGGTCGATCCCGTCGGTACGCCCGAGAAGAGCGGCTTCGACGAATGCGCGGCCGCGCCCTTCGATCTCTTCCAACCCCGCGTCCGTTTCCACATCGCGCCCGGCACGCTCTTCATCAACGGCAACGAAGTCGCCTGGCTGCTCGAGAACCACATCACCGCCGACGGCAAGACCGACATCCACCGCAGCATCGAAACCTACGCCTTCGGTGACGACGGCTCGGTGTTGATCCGCACCTGGTACAACGTACCCGGGCAGGGCGAGGGCGAACTGGCGGAGATGTTCGATACGTATCTGCCAGAGCGGTGATGCGCTAGAGCGAGCGGACCAATCCCTGGTTAGGCGTGGTGCGCCCGGCGACGGTGTCGGCCCAGGCTTGTTCGAGCGCGTCTCGACCCTCCGCCCGGTCCACCTCGAGCCATCCCGCGCTCCAATCCCGGAATGCGCTCCACGCCGTGCCCATGCGCTCCTGGAAGCCCGCAGGGCCCCAGTCGGCCGAGCGTTTCTGGATCTGTGAGGGAGCGAAGAAGAACTCGGGCTTGGCGCCGGGAAGCGCCTCGCCGCTGCGCTCGGCCTCCCAGTGGGTGGCGCCGATGGTGCAGTCGAACTTCAGCTGGTCGCCGTAGTGGTGGTGGAGCGTCCGGTTGACCTCGCCGTTGCCGGCCATGTCGACCATGCCGACCGACTCGTTCGCATCGAGGCTTTTCAGTTCGTCGTAGGTGACGACCTGGTCGTAGCAACCGAGGCCCTTCACGAACTCGAGGTTGCGTTGCGAGGTCAGACCGACCGAGCGTGCGTTGCCGTGCTGCTTCACCTGGAAGCCGAGCGCGATCGAGGTCTTGCTCGAGGCGCTGGTGATGAGCACGGCCTTGGCGCCGTGGAGCTCGGCGTCCATCAGATAGTCCTCGGCGAGGAAGGACGTCAGGAACAGACCGCGCATCAGGATGATCGCGTCTTCGCTTTTCTTCGTGTAGATGGCGTCGGCGCTGACCGGCGCGTACTGGGCGTAGGCCGGGGCCAGGCCTTCGCGGTGGGCGGCAGCGTCGAAGATGTTGGCCGCACTCACGTTGCCCGGCTCGATCACCAGGAAGCGCGACATCGGGTAGAAGCCGAAGCAGCGCGTGCCTTCTGCGACCTGCGGGTGTCGCGAAGCCACGACGTTTCCGAAGCCCATGGCGGGCACACGCCCCCAGCCCTCTTCGCCGGAAGGGAAGAAGCGCCAGTAGCCGAGGCCATCGCCGGAGAGGGCGTAGCTGACGTTGTTGGCGGTGATGGCGAACTTGTCGACTTCGAAGCGGACCTGGCCTTCGGCGAGTTCCGCGGGCTGCGCGCCTTCGACGAAGCGGGTCTTCGTCCAATCGTCTCGGCGAATCTGGAAATCGAGTTCTTCGCGGGGCATATCGTGGCTCCTGTGGCGGGCGAACCGGTATCGTCGCACAGGTGAGCGGCACGACCATCGCGATCGTCGGTGTGGGCGCCATTGGCGGCTCGGTGGCCGGCGCGCTCTCGGATCTCGACCACCACGAGCTGGTGCTGTGCGTGCGGTCAAGCTTCGATCGCCTCGTCGTCGAACATCCGGGGGGCACCAGCCGGGTGGCGGCGCCGGTGCTCACGGATCCCGCGACGGCGCTCCCGGTCAACTGGGTGCTGGTGGCGACCAAGGCGCATCAAACCCGGGACGCGCTGCCCTGGCTTCGTCAGCTGACCGGTCGTGGCACGCGCTGGGCGTTCCTGCAGAACGGCGTCGACCACCTGGAACGTGCCGAGGTGTTGTGCCGTGCCGGCCTGCGACCGGCCGGGATCGTACCCGTCGTCGTGAACCTGCCGGCGGCTCGCCCCACGCCTGGCCGGGTGTTGCAATCGCTCGATGGCGCGTTGACTTCGCCCGACGACGAGCACGGTCGCGATTTCGCCGAGCTGTTCGAGGGTGCCCGGATCCGCGTCCGGCCGCACGAGGATTTCGTGACGATCGCCTGGCGGAAGCTGATCATGAACGCCTCGTTAGGTGGTGTGTGTGCGTTCCTGTCCCGGGAGAACGGCGCCGCGGCCGAGGGACCCCTTCGTGGGCTCGTTCTCGATCTGATGCTGGAAGCCAGCGAGGTTGCCAGGGCCGAGGGCGCCCAGATCGATTCCGCCGATTGCGCACAGATCCTGGACGGCGTGCTCGGAGTGGCCGGCGATCACTGGTCCTCGATCGCGGTCGATCGGCGCGAGGGTCGACCCATGGAGTGGGAGGCGCGCAATGCCGTGGTGGGGCGACGCGGGCGCGTGCACGGAATCGCGACGCCATGGAACGACGCCGTCACGGCGTTGTTGCGAGCAGTGGACCTCCAGCGGGAAGCGGGCGATTGCTAGAGTGCAAGCTCCAGGAGGATCGAATGAAGCGCGCTCTCGTCGTCTACAGCCTCGCTTTCATCGCCGTGCTCGGTTGCTCGGAAACCACGACGCCTGCCGCGCCCCCGCCCGATCCCGCAGATCTCGTGCTCCGCGGCGAGCACATCCTGACCGTCGATCCTGCGACCGCGGGAGCGACTGCGGTTGCCGTGCGCGGCCAGGAGATCGTGGCAGTCGGAAGTGCCGCCGAGATCGACGTCCTGATCGGCGAGGAGACCCGCGTGGTCGAGCTCGGTTCGCGTGCCCTGGTGCCCGGCTTCATCGACGCCCACGGTCACCTCGCCATGGTGATGCGGATGTTGGATCTGGTGAATGCATCCTCGCCACCGGTGGGGCCGGCCGAGACGGTCGACGACATCGTCGAACTGTTGAAGGCGCGAATCGCGGAGCAGGAGATCCCGGCCGGCGAATGGGTGCTGGGTTACGGCTACGACGATTCCTTGTTGGCAGAGGGCCGGCATCCGACCCGTGACGATCTCGATCGCGCGTCCACTGAGCACCCCATCGCCTTGCTCCACGTCTCCGCGCACCTGGCCACCACGAACTCGATGGCCCTCGAGATGAACGGAATCGACGCGGCGGCCGAGAATCCGCCGGGCGGTTTGATCCGCCGCCGCGCCGGATCGAATCAGCCCAACGGCGTGCTTGAGGAGACCGCGGCAAGCGCGCTCTTCTTCACGTTGATGGCCCAGGAAAATGCAGACGACTACGAACACGCCTTGCGTCGAGCGATCGCCTACCACGCGGAGAACGGGATCACCACGATCCAGGACGGTGCTGCCGCTCCCCAGGACATCGCCGCGATGAGCGCGCTGGCGGCCGCGCGGCCGTTCAGCGTCGACATCGCCTCTTTCCCGGTCCTGAATGCGGCCGCCGCGGATACGCCGATCGAATCCCTCGGCTTTAGCGCGGACTACGTCGGCGGCTTCCGCGTTGCCGGCGCCAAGTTCGTGCTCGATGGCTCGCCCCAGGGTCGGACGGCCTGGATGAGCGAGCCCTATACCGAAGGCCCGCCTGGCCAGGCCCCCGACTACGTCGCCTACCCGATCGTCGATCCGGACCACTATCGGACCCAGGCTGCGCGGTTGATTCGCGCCGGCATCCCGATCATCGTCCACGCGAACGGCGACGCCGCGATCGACCTCATGATCGAGGGCGTGGCGGCCGCGATCGGCGACGAACGTCCGGACCACCGATCGGTCGCGATCCACGCGCAGCTCATCCGTGAGGATCAGCTCGACCGGGTCGCCGAGCTCGGCATCGTGCCCTCCTACCTCGGCGCCCACCCCTACTTCTGGGGCGATTGGCACCGCATCAGCTTCGGAGATGCGCGCGCCAGCCGGATCAGCCCGATGCGCTCGACGATCGATCGCGGCATCCCCTTCACGATCCACAACGATGCTCCCATCGTCCCGGCGGACATGATGCGGCTGCTCTGGATCATGGTGAACCGCGAAACCCGTTCGGGCTTCGTGCTCGGACCGGAGCAGCGCGGGACCGTCGAAGAGGCGCTTCACGCCGTGACGTTGGGTGCCGCCTATCAATACTTCGAAGAAGATCGGAAGGGCTCGATCACGCCCGGCAAGCAAGCGGATCTGGTCATCCTCGACCGGGACCTCCGCGCGATTCCGACATCCGATCTCCGAGAAGTGAAGATCCTCGAAACCATCGCCCGAGGACGGACCGTCTACTGCGCCGAATAACGAAGCCGTCAGGCGCTCTTCAGCCGAGCCTCCAAGGCGTCCAGCTCGGCCGAAAGGGCAGCCGGCATCTTCGCGCCGAAGCCCGCGTAGTACTCGCGGATCAGCGGAATCTCGGCGAGCCAGCCCTTGATATCGACCTGGAGAAGCTCGTCGACATCCTCGTTGTCGAGGGCGAGGCCCGAGAGATCGAGGTCCGCGGCCCGGGGCACGTTCCCGATCGGTGTCTCCTGCGCCTCGGCCTTGCCGGTGCAGCGCCCGAAGACCCATGCCAGCACGCGGCCGTTGTCGCCGAAGCCGGGCCAGAGGAAATCGCCGCCGTCGTTCTTGCGGAACCAGTTCACGTAGTAGACCCGCGGCAGCTTGGCGCCTGCGCGCGCACCGCTTTCGAGCCAATGGGCCCAGTAGTCGGCCATGTTGTATCCGCAGAAGGGAAGCATGGCCATCGGGTCGCGACGCAGCTCGCCGACCTTGCCGGCGGCGGCCGCCGTCTTCTCACTCGAGATGATCGAGCCCAGGAAGGTGCCGTGGGTCCAATCCCGGGCTTCGTGAACCAGCGGCACTACCGTCGCACGGCGACCGCCGAACAGGATTGCTGAAATCGGCACGCCGTTCGGGTCCTGCCATTCCGGAGCGATCACCGGGCACTGCGAGGCTGGCGCGGTAAAGCGCGCATTCGGGTGCGCGGCCGGCGTCTTGCTGCCGGGTGCCCAATCGTTGCCGCGCCAGTCGATCAGGTGCTCGGGCTCGTCGCCCATCTGTTCCCACCAGATATCGCCATCGTCGGTCTTGGCAACATTGGTGAAGATGCAGTTCGCGTGAAGCCCGCGCATGGCGTTGGGGTTCGATTCCATGCTCGTTCCCGGCGCGACGCCGAAGAAGCCCGCCTCGGGGTTGATCGCGTAGAGCTGGCCGTCCTCTCCGAACTTCATCCAGGCGATGTCGTCGCCGACGGTCTCGACCTTCCAACCGGGGATGGTCGGTTCGAGCATGGCCAGGTTCGTCTTGCCACAGGCGCTCGGGAACGCGGCGGCGACGAAGCGCACTTCGCTCTCGGGAGAAGTGAGCTTGAGGATCAACATGTGCTCGGCGAGCCAGCCCTCGTCGCGGGCCATCGTGGAGGCGATGCGCAGCGCGAAGCACTTCTTCCCGAGCAGGGCGTTGCCGCCATAGCCCGAGCCGTAGCTCCAGACTTCGCGGCTCTCGGGGAAGTGCACGATGTACTTGTTCTCGCCGTCGCAGGGCCACGGCACGTCGGCCTGGCCTTCCGCAAGGGGATGGCCCACCGAGTGGAGGCACGGCACGAACTCGCCGTCGTCGCCGAGTACATCGAGGACCGGTTGTCCCATGCGCGTCATGATCTTCATGTTTGCAACGACGTAGGGCGAATCCGAGAGCTGCACACCGATGTGCGCGATGTGCGAACCGAGCGGCCCCATGCTGAACGGCACGACGTAGAGAGTGCGGCCCTTCATGGAGCCAGAGAACAAGCCGGTCAGGGTGCCGCGCATTTCGTCCGGATCGCACCAGTTGTTATTCGGGCCGGCGTCGGCCTCCTTCTCCGAGCAGATGTAGGTGCGGTCTTCCACGCGGGCGACGTCGGCGGGATCCGAAAGCACCAGGTAGCTGTTGGGCCGCTTGGCGTCGTTCAGCCGTTCCGCGGTTCCGCTCGCGACCATCAGCTCGAACATGCGGTCGTATTCGGCATCGGAGCCGTCACACCAATGGACGGCATCGGGTTGGGTCAGGGCCGCGACTTCATCGACCCAGGCGAGGAGTTTGGCGTTCCGGGTCGGGGCAGGCTGGCTCATGGGCTTCCTTCGCTCTTTGAGATCGCGGAATTGGCGTTTTCGTGGGTGGCTAGCGGCGCCGCCGGGGTGACTCGACCGGCAACCCGCACGCAACCGAACAACGAGGCCCGGATGGTGGCATTACAGGGAGCGGCCCGAAAGTGGAGCTTCCTGGCAGGCGAATTGTGGGTGACCTTGGGTCAGTACCAGTTGGCCCCAGGGGGCCGAAGTCAAGGAGGTTTCGACGATGGGAACCTGTCAGGATCAGGTGGCATTGGTGACGGGCGCGAGTCAGGGCGGGACGGGTACCGCGATCGCGGTTCGGCTGGCAGCCGAGGGCGCCAGGGTCGCCATCACGGCGCGGACCGAATCCGGGTTGGTCGAGACACTTCGCCGCATCGGGGGCGTGGGTGGCACCGGTCTGGTGTTGCCGTGCGATCTCGCAGATCCGGCGGGGGGTCGCGGGAGCCTGGTCGCACGCACCGAGGCCGAGTTCGGGCCGATCGATCTCCTGGTCCGGTTCAACGCGGCCTTGCTCGAGCCGTAGCCCGCGCCGAGCTTCGCCGGGAGGGCATCCGGGCGCCGTGGCTCCTGATGAAGCAGGTCGTCCCAGGCATGCGCGAGCGAGGCAAGGGCTCGATCCTGAACCTGACGACCTTCGTCGCCGAACTGCCGCCGGGCCCGCCGTTCGCGCTCGTAGTCGAGCTCGGCAACGAAACGGCGGAAGACTTCGTAGCCGAGGATGCCATGGGCAACGATCCCCTTCTGCGTGTCCACGAACGGGAGCAGTTCCCGCGGCATCACGGCGGCCGTCATGTCCGAAAGAACCACGTCGCCTAACGTCATGCGAATCCCCTGTGCCGCGCGGGCCGGGTAGCCGGCAAACTCGAACTCCGCGCTGGTTGGCAACCGGAGTGCGCGCACCGCCGCGGTATCGAGGATGAACGGGTAGGGCGCACCGGTGTCCAGCACGAAATCGAGCGAGGTCCCGTTGATTCCCAGCTGTACGATCATGAGGTTGTCGTGCATGCGAAAGGGAATCTCGGTCCGCTGGACGCCCGGCGGCCAGATCGTGGCGGAGTCGCTGTTCGCAACCCAGTACCGCAGCAGGAGCAGGTTGGCGCAGCCGAGGGTCGCGGCTGCAAGGAGGACCGTGGCTGTGAGCTTTCGGGCGGTGGTCACGGCCGGAGACTACTCGCCAATCGAACGCGCGGTTACGCCCCCGCCGCTGGGGCAGGCGGTTCGCTGATTCCGGTCTCGATCTTCCCCGCCTTGCGGCCGGGGCTCGAGCGCTGGTAGACACTGATCGAAGCCTCTCCCAGGAACGAGCGAGCCCATGACGATCCAGATAATTCCGAGCAACCAGGCCTGTGGTGCGGTCGTCCGCAAAATCGACCTCACCGAGGAACTCGGCGGCGAAACCGTCGCGGAGATCCGCAGCGCCTGGCTCGAACATCACGTCCTCTCATTCCCGAACCAGGCCATGACGGACGACGATCTCGAACGCTACACGCGCTACTTCGGACCGTTCGGTCACGATCCCTTCTTCGGTCCGATCCCGGGCCGCGAGCACATCGCCGCGATCCGGCGCGATGCAGACGAGACCCTGCCACTGTTCGCCGAGGCCTGGCACACGGACTGGAGCTTCCAGGAGAAACCGCCCCAGGGAACCTGCCTGCTCGCGGTCACGATTCCGCCCACCGGTGGCGATACGCTATTCGCGAACCAACATCGCGCCCTCGACGAGATGCCGGCCGCGCTTCGTTCGCGGCTGGAGGGGAAGCTCGGCATTCACTCGGCCAAACTGCCCTACGCGCCGGACGGGGCCTACGGGGCCAAGGACAAGTCTTCCGGCCGGAGCATGGACATCCGGCCTTCCGAGGAAGCGCTGGCGGAGCAGCTCCACCCGATCATTCGCGAGCACCCGGAGACCGGCCGTCTCGGCATCTTCAGCACGCTCGGCTACATCATCGGTATCGAAGGGATGGCGCAGGAAGAAGCCATCCCGCTGCTTCGAGAGCTTCAGGAATGGCAAGGGCGGCCGGAGTTCCAGTACGTCCACCAATGGGAACCCGAGATGCTCGTGATGTGGGACAACCGCAGCGTGCTGCACCGTGCGACCGGGGGTTACGACGGACATCCGCGGCTGTTGCACCGGACGACCATCGGGGCCAACTAGTGCGCGGCGGGCTCCGGATTCGCTTCCGGTGGTGCCCATTCCCGCGGCCGCCCTTGCGAAGGAGGAGCTGTCTCCTGGCCTAGCCGGTTCGCGCCGCGAGCCGCGACCGCAAGGCGTCGGGCAGCGATCCGTCGCTTGCGATGAGGTCGAGGCCGGGTCGTCCCGTCGTCGCGAAGGCGCGCATCAAGACGCGATCGTCTTCGAGCCGGCTCAGGTCGAAGCGCCGCAAGCGTTCGGCCCGAAGCGCCTCGCCGAAACCTCCGAGCCAGTTGGTGATCATCCGATTCGCGAGGTTCACGATCGTCTCCGAGGTGTTCGGATCGTCGAGCAGACCGTCGCGTTCGCTCGGGACCATCGCCGCACGGTTCTCCAGCAACCAGGCCAGCGAAATCATGTCATGGGCGACAAGGTCCGTGCTGGCGAACACGATCCCGGTCTCGGGCTCTGCAATGTGTCCGGAATCCGGTCCGAAGGTCGTCAAGACCTTCGTCGCGGAGCTGAGCACGAGCCGTTGTTTATCCGTGATGGCGCGTACCCGGTTTGCGTCAGCCGTCTTCTCCGAAAAGGTTCCGGCATCGCGGTGATACTCGAGCCGGGAATCGTGACGCCACCAGCCAACGGCGGACTTCAATCCGAGCGTGCTGCCCGCGAGCAGATGCCTGGCGGTCCGCGGCATGAGCACGATGTGGTCGACCTCGTTGAGGATGACCGGCAACATCACCGGCGCCTTCCAAGCATCAGAGGACTCGGGGGTCGCTTCGAAGAAGCCATCCCAGCCGGCCTCCTCGAAGGCGTGGACCTCGGCGCCGGCCTGCTCCGAGGCCTGGGCCAGGCCGTTGCGACGCATCAACTCACGGGTACTGCCCTCCAGCCCGTCACGGTAGAACCGCACGAACTGGACCCCGGCCATGTCCGCGACGATCACACGACCGGCGCCGCGCTCCTTGAGCAGCCCGATCATGGCGCGCACAGCAACCGGATCGGTGGTTGCCGGATACACGTTGCCCGAGTTGCTGGCCGGTTTGATCAGCACCGTATCGCCCCGGGAGAGCCAGGAGAAATCTGTGGCCGCCTGCGCCGTAGCCCGCACCGCCCGGACCGTTTCTTCGGCCGCCGTTCCTCGTGAGACACCCGCGATCGCCACGCCTTCGTCTGCACGTCTCTCGTAGTAGGGAAGCGACGGCGCTTCTGCGCGAGCGAGCCCCGGCACCAGCGCAGCGCCCGCGCCAACTGCGGCCAGCTGGCCGAACTCCCGCCGGTTGATCGGACCGAGCTTCGCCATACCCGTTCTCCTCGCTGGTTGACTTGGAGCATACGCCGTACCAGCGGCTCATGGGACTCGGATGGGGCCTTCGGCCACGTCGCCGTTTTTTGGAACTTTTTTCAGGAAGGCGTGAAAGATTCTCCGAGCCCGCGCGTAGAAGGAGATGACGCGCCCGACCAGCAACGGAGAAAACCCATGCGCATCGTCGCAATTTCGATTCTCGCCCTCATCACACTCAGCGGTTGTGTCAGCCTTCATGCCGACCTGCCCGAGGAGATGGTTCGTCACATGGCCCGTGAGGAAGGTGTCGACCTGGGCGCCACCTGTTCCCAGGCCGGGCAGAGCTTCTCCGAGGGCGCCATCGTCTGCATGGCCGGCCAACGTCTGAGCTGCGACCCGACCGGCCGCTGGACCAAGGACGGCACCTGCTAGCTTGCGGAGCGGGGACGGACTCCTCAAGTTTCAACTCTGCAAGTTTCCCCACAGGGAAACTTGCAGAGTTGAAACTTGAGGAGTCCGTCCCCGCTCAGGAGTTCCCATGAAGACAGTGCTGGTCATTGTGCTTGGCCTCTCGCTGATCGCCCTGGTTGCGATTGGGGCGACGCAGAGTTCGGACGATTGGAGTGTTGGAGAAATTGCGCGGACGCCGGAAGCGCGCTTCGCGGAGCTACCCGACTACCCCTTCGCGGCGCACCATGCCGAGGCTCTGGGCTACCGGCTGCACTATCTGGACGAGGGGCCGCGCGACGCAGCCCCGATCCTGCTCCTGCACGGGCAGCCTTCCTGGAGCTACCTCTACCGCCACATGATTCCACTGCTCACGGCCGCCGGGCATCGCGTCATCGCGCCGGATCTCGTGGGCTTCGGCAAGTCCGATAAACCGACGGACCAGGGCGACTACAGCTATCAAATGCACGTCGACGTGATGGCCGACTTCGTGCGCACGCTGGATCTCCGCGACATCACCTTCTTCGGCCAGGACTGGGGCGGACTGATCGGCCTGCGGATCGTCGCCGACGAGCCCGACCGCTATGCACGGATCATGATTTCCAATACCGGCCTGCCGGCCGCCGGCGGTGTCATGGGCTGGCTCGGCTACCCGCTGTTCCGGCTCGCGGTCTGGCGGGAAGGAACGGTCGAAGAACTCGGTGCCGTAGACGGCGGCTTCTCCTTCGCTCGCTGGGTCGCCTACTCGCGCACGACCTCGAACTTCGACATGGCCGGTCTGTTCCAGACTGCGACCACGCGCGAGCTTTCCGAAGAGGAACTTGCCGGCTATGCCGCGCCCTTCGTGGGCGAGGAACATCTCGCTGGCGCACGGATCTTCCCATATCTCGTTCCGAGCCAGCTGCGCGAGAACGATCGCGTCATGCGTGAGGTCTACGCGAACTGGACCAAGCCGTTCCTGACCGCCTTCGGTGATGCCGATCCGGTCACGGCCGGAGGCGATGCGTTGTGGCAAGAAGAGGTGCCCGGCGCGGCGGGTCAGCCCCACGTCACGATCGAAGGGGGCGGACACTTCATCCAGGAAGATCAGCCCGAACGTCTCGTCGAACTCATGCTGGCGTTCATCGAGCGAGGTTAGGCCAGCGGGTCGCTGTGGAATCAAGGCGCCCAGCGTCTGGCGATGTGGGCGCGTCGCCCGGCGATATCCCGGGCGCGTTCGTCTTCCGAAACCATCGGCGTATCGGCTGGCAGGGCCGATCCGAGATCCGAGAACTTCACTACCCGAATCGCTGGCGCGGGTGTCGTCGTGGCCAGCTGGTATCGCAACAGGATCATGCCCTCGGGATGGGCGCCGGTATCGAGCCAGTTCGGCACGCTCGGGTCCTGATGGGCAATCACGATCCGGTAGCGCCCATCGGAACCGGGAACGGCCTGGTCGCCGTTGATCGAGCCGGTGCGGTTCACGTAGTCGAGCGATTCCCACCAGATGTTGCCGAGTTGAACGCTCCACAGCCGAGCCTCGGGCCGTTCGATCTCGATGACGGCGGCCTCGTCG
>JAJDAP010000099.1 GCA_029261795.1 Deltaproteobacteria bacterium | reverse complement strand
AATGCGGTGAATACCGAGGTGATGTGTCGGCTGTACGACGCGTGGGTTCGGCTCGACGGGGATGACGATCTCCGGGTCGGAATTCTCACCGGGCGGGGCAGCACCTTCTGTGCCGGGATGGATCTCGGTGAGATCGGCAAGATGCGCTCGGGCGTCTCGGACAATCCGTACATGGAGCGCGTGAAGAAGGAGCCGCATGTGATCTTCGGCGCCTGGCTCAAGACCTATCGGCCGGGCAAGCCGGTGATTCTGGCCGCCGAGGGTTTCGCGCGCGCAGGCGGGACCGAGATCCTACAGGGGACCGACATCCGGGTCGCTGGCGAAAGCGCCATGTTCGGGGTTACCGAGGTGCAACGAGGGCTGTTCCCGATGGCCGGAAGCGCCGTCCGTCTGCGCCGACAGATCGGTTATGCGGTCGCCGCTGAAATGCTGCTGGCTGGCGAGGACCTCCCTGCCCAGCGCGCCTACGATCTCGGGCTGGTGAATCACGTCGTCCCCGATGGCCAGGCCCTCGCCAAGGCGCGCGAAATCGCCGACCGGATCGCGTCCAATGGTCCGCTTGCCGTAAAGGGCATTCTCGCGACGTTGCGCGAGACCGAGGCAATGAGCGAGGAAGAGGCTTTCGTCATCGAGCAGGAACACGGCATGAAAGTGATGTCCTCGAAGGATGCCGCCGAGGGACCGCGCGCGTTCCTGGAAAAGCGCGACCCGATCTTCACCGGCGAATAGCGTCTGATCTGGAGCGTTCAGTCCGACAGCTCCTCCGGCACGGCGCGCAACACGAGCAGTGCTGCGATCACCGCGCCGCCGGCCAGCCAGTAGAGGGCCTGGGCGTAGCCGCCATGGGCGGTTGCCAGGAGCCCGAGCACCAGCGGTCCGAAGCCGCTGGCCACCTGGGAAACGACCTGCTGCATGCCCATCGCGGTTGCGAACGAGACGAGGCCGAATATCTCGCCAACGAGCAGCGCTTGAAGCATGAAGATCGTTCCGACCGTGAACCCGAAGCCTACGGACGCGGCCAGCAAGGCGACTGGACCCTCCGCCAGGGTCAGCGCAACGATCATCACTGCCTGGAACAAGAACAGCCCGGCTGCCAGATGACGCTTCGAGACCCTGTCTGCGAGGGGTCCGAGGACCAGCCGGGCGAAGAGGCTCCCGAACGCAACGCATGAAACGCCGAGCGCGGCGGTCTCGAGTTCGAGGCGCTCCCGCAGGAACGAGAGCTGGTGCATCGAGTAGCCGACCTGGCATAACAAAATCAGGGCATAGGATCCGGCGAGGTAGCGGAATTCCCTCGAGCGTAGGACCGCCCGTCGACTCCAGACCTCGTGCTGTGCCTCCGGCTGGAGCGCCAGGGACAACGGCTGTTTTGGGGCTCCGCCGTCGGCAACGAGGCCGTGTTCAGCCGGATCGAAGCGAAGCACGAAGGCCACGGTCGGAAGTCCGACCACGACGAGGGCCAGGGCCATCCGATCGAGCGCCATCCGAAGCCCCTCGACCTCGATCCAGCCTGTTGCCAGGGGGACCAGCAGCATGCCGCCGAGGGAGACGCCGGTGTGTGAGATCGTCATCGCCCGGCCCCGATACCCGACGAACCAGCGCGTGATGATCGCCCCATTCGGGATCGCACCCGCCATGGCGAAACCGAGCGCCAGCAAGCCGTAGGCCGGAACGATCTGCCAGGAAGCCTCGATCCGCCCCAACCACAGCAGCGCCGTCACCATCAACAAGATGCCGGCGGCGATGAAACCTCGGGCGCCGAGACGATCAACGCCGCGGCCGATCAGCAAACCCACGGCGCCAGTAACCACCCAGTAGAAGGTCGTGACTGCAGAGACGTCGTCGCGATTCCAACCGCGCTCGCTCACCAGTGCGTCGAGCATGATGACCATGCCGTAGAAGCCCACTCCGACCACCACGAACGAGATCAAACTGCTGCCGAACGCGACGACCCAGCCGTAGTAGATTCCCGGCAGCATCCGGTGCAGTGCCGGGAGCGGTCGTGATGCGTTCACGTTCCAAGGCTAGCCGTTTCGTCGCACGAGGATGACAGGCCGGGCGGCGAGCGTGATACGGTTGGGGCATGCGCCGCGCCCTGCTGATTCTCTGGTTGGTACTGGTCGCGGGCCTGATCTACGGCATCGCCGCGCGCCGAACCGTGGTGCTCGACTTGTTGTCATTGGCGGACCCGCCGGCGCTGCTGGATGTCGAGGCACTGGACCAGGGCGTGAAGTGGTGGGACGACTACTACACGCTCGAGTGGCTCGACGAGCGGACGATCGCGATCGGCGAACCGCGCTTCGTCCAGCGCAACTTCGCCTACTTGATTCTCGGCGATTCCCGCGCTGTTCTCTTCGATACCGGACCTGGCGTTCGAAGCTCCCTCGATCGTCTCGTCGCCGACGTCACCGCCTTGCCTGTAGTCGCTGCACCCTCGCATCTTCACTACGACCACATCGGGAACCTCGCTCGCTTCGGCGAGGTCGCGTTGATGGATGTTGCAGGGGTACGCGAACAACTGACCGATGGTGTACTGGTACCGGAACCCGGGCAATTTCTCGGCTACGTGGAGGGCTACGAGTCGCCACATCTCCGGCCTACGGAATGGTGGGCGCCCGGCCAGGTGATCGATCTCGGAGGCCGACGCCTTCGCGTCCTTCATACGCCGGGCCATACGCCGGAATCGATTTCGCTGCTCGACGAGGAACGCGGCTGGCTCTTCGCCGGCGACTTCCTCTACCCGGGCCCGCTATTCGCATTCGTTCCCGGTAGTTCCCTCGACGACTATCGAAGCGGCGTCCGGAACGTCTTGGATGCGATTCCTGACGGCGTCCGCTCGGTCGGTGGCCATGGAAAGCAGATCGATACACGCGCGCCGATTCTCCGCCGGCGCGATCTGCTCGACCTCGATTCCGTCCTCGAGGAAATCGAGGATGGCATCGTCGATGGCCGTGGCCTCTTTCCGCGGGTCTACGACGTCAACTCCTCGATCGAGATCTGGACAGATCCCCTCGAATAACGTCAGCCGCGCCGAGCGGCCTGCTTCGCCGCCTCGATGAACGCCGTCTTGGCCTGGGTGTAGGCCTCGCGATCGTGGCTGAAGCGTTGGGCGAGTTCGCGCTTCAGTTCGGCGTAGGCCGCGGCGCGATCGGGATGCGTTCGAAGGAAATCGCGAAACAGCAGGTGGTCCCGCCAGAAGGCGCTGTCCGTCTCGACACAGTGGAGGTGGTGGGTCCGTCCCGTCAACGCAGGCTTTCGGAAGTAGCGGCGCATGGGCAGCTCCACCTCGAATTCGGGAACGTACTCGTAGCCCAGTCGGGCGAGCTCGGGGACACGCACTTCGAAGGCCTCGAGCGAATCGGCACTGATCAGGATGTCGATGATCGGCTTCGCCGCGAGTCCTGGAACCGCAGTGCTTCCCACGTGTTCGATCGAGACCGGGGCACCGCCGAAGGCCTGGCCTAGCAATTCGCGCTCTGCTTCGAACCGTATCGGCCAGACTGGATCGTAGTCGACGATCCGAACCGGATCGCGGCTACCCGACATCGGCGTTAGAGCCCAAGCGCCGTGGCCAGCGCGCCGCGCTGCTGGGTCGAATCACCGAGCAAGAGTTCCACGGACTTGGCGCGCTTGTAGAAGAGATGCGCGTCGTGCTCCCAGGTGAATCCGATGCCGCCATGGATCTGGATGTTCACCGTGGCCGCCGCAAGATAGGCGTCCGCGCATGCGGATTTGGCGAGCGGTGCTGCCTCCGCCAACTCCGACGCCGCTTCCTCCGCAACCCACCAGGACCAGTAGGCGGCGGCACGCGCCAGTTCGAGGTCGCGCAACACTTCGGCGACCATGTGCTTGATGCCCTGGAACGAACCGATCGGCCGCGCGAACTGAACGCGGACCTTCGCGTACTCGACCGCCATGCCGAGGGCGTGGTCGGCGCCTCCGACGGCTTCGGCACCGAGTGCGACGGCACCATGCAGCAAGCAGGTGCGCAGAGCGCTGGCGCCGCGGCCCGGCGCGCCCAGGGGTTTCGCACACGCTCCATCCAAGACGACACGAGCCTGGCGTCGGGTCAGGTCAAGGCCCTCGAGGGGCGTGACGCTGACGCCGGGGGCTTGGGCTTCCACCAGCGCGAGGGTCAGGCCCTCATCGCCGGATGTTCCGGGAAGCCGTGCGGCAACGACGAAGAAGTCGGCTACGTCGCCGGACAGCACGGTCTCCTTGGTTCCGTTCAGGATCAATGCGTCGCCGTCGATGCGCGCTTCCGTCGCCACATCGCCGGGCTCCCAGCTCCCGCTCGCTTCGACGAGGGCGAGCGCTCCGAGCCGTTCGCCGCTCGCGATTCCGGGCAACCACGTCTTCTGCTCTTCATCGCTGCCGGCGGCCAGGATCGCACCGGCGGCGAGCACGCTGCTGGCGAGAAAGGGACCCGGGACCAGGGCGCGGCCCATTTCCTCGAGCACGATGCCCAGTTCGAGGAATCCGAAGCCCTGGCCACCGACCACTTCGGGCAGGTGAACACCTTGTAGGCCGAGTTCCTCGGCCATCTGCTTCCAGAGCCCGCGGTCGAAGCCGTCCGGGGATTCGAAGGCCCTTCGTACGTCAGCGAGGGCGGAGCGCTCCTCGAAGAAGCGTCGCAACACCTCGCGGAACTCGTCCTGTTCGTCTGAGAATGCGAAGTCCATCTTTATTGGTTCTTTGCTCGCCTGCGGCTCGCGGCGCGCCGAGGCGGCTTGCGAGGTGCCAGGGGCGAACCCTTTCGTCTTGGTGGCTTGCGGTCCGCTCGCGCGGCGCGGCGTGTCTAGATCGCGCGCTCGCGGCCTTCCCAGTAGGGATCGCGGAGTTTTCGCTTGTAGAGCTTTCCGTTCGGGTCGCGGGGCATCTCGGCGATGTAGTCGATGGAGCGCGGTGTCTTGTACTTGGCGAGCTTGTCCGCGGCCCAGGCGAGAATCTCCGTGGTCAGTTCATCGCCCGGGGCGACACCCTCGATCGGCTCGATCACGGCCTTCACCTCTTCGCCCCAGTCCTCGTTCGGGATTCCGAAGACCGCGACGTCTCCCACCTTCGGATGGGTGATCAGCGTGCTCTCGATCTCGGCGGGATAGATGTTCGCGCCGCCCGAGATGATCATGTCGTTCTTGCGATCGTTCAGGAAGAGGAAGCCGTCCTCGTCGAGATAGCCGATGTCGCCGACCGTGAAGTAGTTGCCGAGGCGCGCTTCCCTGGTCTTGCCCTCGTCCTTGTAGTACTCGAAATCGGCATCGCCCCGGCGCATGTAGACGGTTCCCGATTCGTTCGGCGGCAGGTCGTTGCCCTCGTCATCGAAGATCCGGATCTCGGCGTTGGCCCAGGCCGCACCGACGGTACCGGGCTTCTCGAGCCACTGGTCCGGCGCCACGATGGTGCCGCCGCCCTCGGTCGCGGCGTAGTACTCCCAGATGGAACTTCCCCACCACTCGAGCATCTGTCGCTTGATCGGGATCGGGCACGGCGCGGCGGCGTGCACCATCGCCCGCGTCGAGGAACAATCGTACTTCTCGCGCACGTCCTTCGGCAGCAGCAGCATGCGATGGAACTGCGTCGGAACCATGTGGCTGGTGGTCACCTTGTAGGTATCGATCAGCCGCAGCATCTCCTCCGGCAGCCACTTCTCCATCACGACCACGGTGTGGCCCAGGTGGAGGGACGAGCCCGCGAACATCAGCACGGCGGTGTGATAGAGCGGCGAGCCGACGATGTGCACGTTGTCGTTCTGCGGCGTCACGCCAAACATCTGATGGAACGCCGAGAAGGCGGCACCGATCAGATCGGGGTCGAGCGGGGCTAGCGGTCTGCGCACCCCCTTGGGTCGGCCGGTGGTGCCGGACGTGTAGTTCATCACGGCGCCCGCGGTGCGGATCTCACCTTCGAGGCGTGCGCCGGAGTGGCCCTCCTTGATCTCCGCGTAGTCGTGGAAGCCCGCGAGCCCACCGATCGCGAAGCGGTGGCTCTCGGGAACCGCCATCTCCTTGGCCGCGTTCTCGACGGGGCCGCTGAACGCGGACGATCCGATGAACACCTTCGCCTCGGAGTTCTCGACGATGTAGGAGATCTCGGGGCCGGCCAGGTGGTTGTTGATCGGCACCAGATAGAGGCCGGTCTGGAAACAGGCGAGATAGAGCTCGATGAAGGTCTGACCGTTCTCGAGCACGACCGCGACGGAATCGCCGGTCTCGAGACCGAGCGCGCGCAGTCCGCGCGCCACACGATTCGATTCCGCTGCGAGATCCTCGCGCGAGACCAACGTCTCGTCGGGATTGACCAGGGCGATGCCGCTCGGATCCGATTCGGCGAAGTTCCAGAATCCAAGGTCAGACATGGGGGCTTCCTCTTCAGGGCTTGTCGGAACTGACGATCCAGGTGGAGAAGTACTGGGAGCCACCACCGTAGGCGTGGCCGAGCGCCTTCTTGGCGCCATCGACCTGATGGTCGCCCGCGATGCCGCGTACCTGGCGTGCGGCTTCGGCGAAACGGATCAACCCGCTCGCACCGATCGGGTTCGAACTCAGCACGCCGCCGGACATGTTCACCGGGAAGTCGCCGTCGAGAGCGGTGGCCCCCTCGTAGGTCATCTTCCAGCCTTGGTTGATGTCCGTGATGCGCATGCCTTCCATCCACATCGGCTCGAACCACGAGAACGGCACGTAGATCTCGGCGCAGTCGATCTCTTCGCGCGGCTTCGTGATGCCCGCCTTCTTGTAGAGGCTCTTCGAGTTGTCGAGGATCGCCTGCGGCATCACCTGATCGCGGCCAGAGAACATCGTCGGCTCGCTCTTCATCTCGGTGGCGTGGATCCAGGCGACCTTGTTCGAGCGCTTTCCGGCCAGCGCCTCGTTCTCCATCACCATCGCGCAGGCACCATCCGAGGACGGACACGTTTCGAGGTAACGGATCGGATCCCAGAGCATCGGCGAGTTGGCGACCATCTCGAAGGAGATGTCCTTGAGCTGGAGGTGCGCCAGCGGGTTGCGCAAAGCGTTCTGCCGATCCTTCACTGCCACGCGAATGCCCGTGTCTTCGGGTGCGCCGGAGCGTCGGATGTACCCGCGCACCAGCGGCGCGAAATAGCCGCCGGCGCCAGCGACGCTGGCCAACGAGAACGGCAACGAAATCGAGAGTGCCCAGGTGGCATTCGATTCGCTCTGCTTCTCGTAGGCGACGCACAGCACGCGTTCGTGGATGCCGCTCTGCACCATGCTGGCAGCGACGATCCCGGTGGAGCCGCCCACCGAACCGGCGGTGTGGACCCGCAGCATCGGCTTGTAGGCGCCGCCGATGGCATCGTTCAGGAAGAGTTCGGGCATCATCACGCCTTCGAACATGTCGGGCGCCTTGCCCATGATGACGGCGTCGATGTCATTCCAGGTGCAGCCGGCATCTTCGAGGGCGCGCTCGGCCGCTTCGCGGATCAGTCCGGGCATGGACTTGTCGAGGCGCTTCGAGACGTACTTGGTCTGACCGATGCCGACGACGGCGGTGAGTTCAGCCATCGTTAGTTCCCCTCCATGAGGCAGACGAGATTCTGCTGCAGGCACGGACCCGAAGTCGCGTGCGCGACGGCCCGGTCCGCGCTGCCATCCCAGATGCGCGCCGCAGCTTCACCGATTCGCGTGAGGCCGACCGCCATGATCGGGTTCCCGGCCAGCGCGCCGCCCGACGGGTTGATGTTCGTCGACTCGTCGAGCCCGAGAGCCCGCTCGACCAGGATCTCCTGGTGCGTGAACGGTGCCGAGAGCTCCGCCACGTCGATCTTGTCGGCGCGGACGCCCGCTTTCTCGGCCGCGATCTCGGTGGACTTCGAAGAAGTCAGATCGCGAACTCCGAAATCCATCGGTTCGCAGATGTGCTCGAAGCCGCGAATGAAGGCGGGGCGGTCCTGGAATTCCCGAGCCTTCTCGGCACTGGCAATGATCATCACCGAAGCGCCGTCGGAGATCGGCGAGCAGTCGTGCTTTCGCAGCGGGTTCGCGATGTAGGGATCCGCGAGGATGCCGTCGACGCTGAAGTCGCCCTTCACCTGGGCGTACGGATTCGACTTCGCGTTGCCGCGGTCGCGCACGGCTCGCTCGGCCATCTCCTCGGCCGAGAGCGTGCCGCCTTCCTGGCAGAGGCGCGCCTGGATCGCCGCAATCGAGATCGCGTCGGGCCAGAGCGGCATCGTGGTGTACGGATCGAGCTGCAGTGCCATGGTCAGCGGCAGATCGCCCATGCTGGGCTTGCCGAAGCCGTAGACCAGGGCGAGGTCCGCGTAGCCCATCTGGATCTTCACCCAGGCCTCGTAGAGGGCCCAGGCGCCGTCCATCTCGAGGTGACTCTCGCAGATCGGCGGCCAGGCGCCGACGGCGTCGAGTCCGGCGATGAAGGCGAAGCTCTGGCCCGCAAGGTAGTCGCTCGAACCCGAGCAGACGAAGTCGACCTGGTCGTTCGTGAGACCGGTCTTCTTGCGCAGTTCCTGCATCACGGGAATCAGGATCTCGACCTCGTTGCGGTCGGTCTCCCTGCGCATCGAGTCGCTTTGTGCGAATCCGACGACGGCAACGTCGCGCATCAGATGTGCTCCTTGTAGCTGTCGTAATCCGCGTCCGGTTCATCGAGGGGGCGGAAGTACAGGATGTTCGCGAGCGAGGTGGTCCACTCTTCCTTCGGCTTCCAGACCGCCTCGACGCGCAACCCCATGCGCACGGTGTCGAGATCCCCGTCGAGCACGTGCATCAGCACCGTATCCGCACCGTCGAGCAGGACCTGGACCGTGATGTAAGGCAGCTCCAGCGGGATGTTCTCCGACGGAACCCGCACGATCGAATAAGTGACGATGGTGCCTCGGTCCGGCAGTTCGACCGCTCCATCGTCGGCGAACGGAACCGCGTGCTGCGGGCAGGAACCGCGGCTCGGGAAGTAGACCCGACCATCCACCGGGCAGCGTTGGCCGAGAAGCTTCCCCTGCTCGATCGCGCGCAAGAAACGGGAGGCGGAAACCCCCGCGGTGTAGTCGTAGTCGAGCTGGATCGGCTGAAGGAAGACTTCGATGGGATCTTCACTCATGGCTCACTCTCCTGGAACGAACACGAAGTCCGTGATCGCGCCGCTGGTTTCCTTGGCCCAGCGCGCCTTGACGCGCATGCCCGTCGCCATCTGCGCCTCGCTTCCCGCGTCTACCACATGAAGCATGGTGGTGTCGGCGCCATCCAACTGGACTAGCGCGTAGGCGAACGGGTGATCAAGCGGTTGTTGGGCGCGCGGTTTCGGCACCCAGGACCAGCTCCGGACCACGCCGGTATCCTGCACTTCGACGAGTTCGTCGAGCGACTCCGCCGTGTCGGGATCGTATTCCCGAGCGGGGACCAGAACGGTTCCGTCCTTGCGCTTCACGCCCAGGATCTTGCGATCGCGCAGCGCTGTGAAGAACCGTGAGAGCACCGGGCCCAGCGATCGCTTGTAGGTGTAGGCGAGCTGGTGCGGAGCGGTCAGGGACGGTTCGCTCATGCGGACCTCCTGGCGAAGTTTCGGGGGTGTTGCCCGGAATCATTCCGGCAACTGGGAGCCGTTATTAGAACACGTTTCAAAACCAGTGTCCAGCCAGAAACCCCTTTGAATTCAATGGGTTCCAAGGGGTTGATCGATTTGGGAACGCTTCGCTGACATTTGGCAGCGTGAATCCCGACTAGGGACCGAATTCTGGCGCGATCGCGGGAAGGATGCGAGCGAGTTCGGAGGCGATCGCTTCGCCGGCGCGCACGTTCCCGAGATCCGACAGGTGGGTGTCCTGTTTGAAGTTCTCGCTGCCGGCCTCGAGGGCGCCGCGCACGTCGATCAGGATCCCCGGGGTCTTTCGTACGAATCGCGCGAGGCGGTCGGGATCGTAGCCTGATTGGTGGGGACGAATTCCCAGCCGTTGCTGCGCATCGGTATCCACCAAGATGCGATCGGGAAACACGACCCTGATGAGTGGGACGCCGAGCCGGCGCGCCTCCTGGGCGGTTCCCTCGAGTGCGCGGGCTACGACGTCGGGCGCGATCCGGGGCGTCGGGCCGTAGTTGGTCACGAAGCGATGCGCCATGTGCGCGCGCGTCCAGTCGCTCGGCGCGGATTCCTCGGGCGCCGCATCGAGATCGCAAGTTCCGGTATCTCGATGAACGACGGCGCCAGCGCCGGACACGCCCCGCGCCAATCGCGAAACCAGCAATGCCCAGTGTGCGGCGCGGCCGTTCATCGGGTGAAAGATCTGCAAGAACGGCGAAGCCGGCGTGCGAAACATGATCCCGGCCATCACGCGGCGCTCGGTTCCGGGAAGATTGTCGGAGAAATCATTCTCGAGAAAGATCTGCTGAACGATCGCGTCGAACCGCACCCGCTCGCGAATCAGCAGGCGCAGTACGCGCCGGGTGTCGTCCGGACCGTGTCCGGCGACGCCGGCATTGAGCACGTCGATGGGACGGCCGAGCTGCGCCTCGAGTCGATCTGCGACGACGTCGGGGTAGTTGCAAGCCGGGGCCCGACCGCTGCCCTCGGTGTAGGAATCTCCCAGGAAGAGGATGCGCAAGGCGTCGCTTTCTTCGGGCCATGGCGCGACGGTCCGGAAGCCCAGTCGCGAACCCGCATGTGCCTTCTTCAGCGCGACCCATTCGCCCTCCGCACCCTTCACTTCCTGGTAGGGGCCGCCCAACCAGGCACCGGGACCGCGCGAGACGACGCTCAGGTCGAGGCCGGCTAGCAACAACTCGACCATCACGAATGCGAAGATTCCACCGCGGATAGCCCGCGCTGCCCCTGCCAGCCCGAAGCGGCGGCCCATCCCCAGTAGATCCGCGATCAGGACCAGGGCGATCGCGACGGCCGTGCCGAGCGCCACCCCGGTCATCAGCGCCCAGGTTTCGCGTCCCTGGTTCTGCAAACCGAGAGGAAGCGCCCGGCTGTGGTCCTGGATGACCATCGCGATGATCGCGCAGCCAACGACCAGCAGGGAAGCGATCGCGCCGATGCGTCCGATCCGATTGTTGGGGCCACGGTCGGCGGTTCCTCGCGTCGCCGTGGGCCCGGGCGCTTCGTCCCGCTCGAGTTGTGACACGTCGGGCAGGATAGGCCGCCGCGCCGACGCATGTCGATCGCGACGCCCCGGCACGACATGATAGATTCCCCGCGCGCACCGACCCGGTGTCGCACACTCGCTCGAGGGGCCCGGATTTGTCGACGCCAGAGGAACGCAGACCAGGATTCCGTGGCGCCTGGATGGCGCCCTTGCTCCTGGCCGCGAGCTACCTGATCGGCCACGCCCTGCTCTACTTCGGCAACGAGGCGACGCGGAACGTTGCGTTCTTGATGGGCGACCGCTCCGGCGGTCGTCTCGAGACGTTGCTCGAAGTCTCCGACCTGATGAAGGAGACGCCGGCCAGCACGCTGTTCCTGGCGTACGGAAACCCGGGTGACTTCCTATTCCATCTCTTGCCCTGGCTCTGGGGCGAGATCGCCGGCGTCGTGATCGCCCAGGTCCTGGTCGGGCTACTCGGCGTGCTCGCCTGCTACGGGCTCGCGCGCCGTTGTTTCGGAAGCATCGGTCTCGCGTTCATGGCTGCCGTCGTCTACGCGATCTTCCCCGGGCGTCTGCTCCATCCGCACGTCGTTTCCACCGAAGCCTTCTTCACGCCACTGCTCGTGGGTCACGTGGCGCTGTTGGTTCACGCACTCGCGAGCGGACGGAACTCGAATGGTGCCTTGCTAGGCGCGGGTGTCCTTGCCGGCCTGGCGGCGATACTTCGGCCCGCCTTCGTCCTGTTCCCTCTCATCGAAATGGCTCTCCTGCTCGGGTTCCGCAGCACGAGCTGGCGCAAGATGGCGCTCTGCGCCGTCCCCTCTCTGGTCCTCGGTCTTGCCATTCCGCTGACCAGCGTGGCCATGGGCGGCCCCTTCGGCTGGGGCGTCTCCTCGCACTCCCTGGAGGCGAACCTCCACGACCGAGCGAAACGAATCGCCCAGCATTCGGGCGCCTCGCTGGAACTTCCCCCGGGCCGCAACGATGTGCTTGGCCCAGGCGCTTTCGCCGCCTTCGCGGTTCGGCACCCTGGCGCGACGCTTCGCACGATCGCGGCCGACGCCCCCACCTGGACGATGAACCTCGGTGTGAATGCGTTCATGGGTCGGTATCTGGAAATCTACCAACTGCCGAGAAGCCGCTCGCACCTTGCCAGGCGCTCGGACGAGACCGGCCCACTGGCTGCCATCTTCGAAACCGCCCGAAATTGGCCTGGCGCGTTCTGGTGGAACGTTCCGCTCACGATCAGCTGGATCCTACTCTGTATCGCCGCTGTGGCCGGAGTGATCCGCGTCCGTCGGCAGGGCCTGATGGAGATCGGACTCTGGCTCTGCCTGGTCACGCTTCCGGTCTACATGATTGCATCGAGCCACGCGGCCAACGTCTTGCGCTGGAGCCATCGCTCACCGATCGAGTTCATCGTGGTATTATTCGGCTTCTGGGTGATCGCCGCGTCGCGCCACCGGGAGGAGAGCACGCCGACCAGTCAGGACTGAAGGGATGCCACGACCGCGGCGAAAGCTGTGTCCTGGCCTGCATCCTGGGGCATGCGGAGGCTGATGCCGCCGGCCACACCGTCGTATCGCGCTCGGACCAGGGATGCGATCTCGTCATGGCAAGCGGCCGGCACCAGGACCTCGAGCATCTCGTCCGTGACCAGTGTGTTCATGCCAGCCCAGTCACCGCTCCGCGTCTTCTCCAGCAACTGCCGGCCAACGTCTCCCCAGCCATGATGTTCGAGCGTGGCCCAGTAGGCGGGCGTCGAGTACGTGAAGGTCAACACCTGACGTGCGGCTTCGCGTTCCTCGGCAACCGCTGCGTCGTCGGGGCCCGTCGCGATCATGGGGTTGGCGATCAGGTCGACGCTTCCCGCCGGCCGGCCGCTTCGTGCGCCGCCGGCATCGAGTCTCGGGCGCATCACGTCGCGCAGATACTCGGGCGTGGAGTTCGTCGGGTGCCCGATCACACGATCGGCGAGCTCGCCGGCGACTTCGCACATCCGCGGCCCGATGGCGCCCATGATGATGGGCGGCGTGACCCCGCCCGCCAGCGGTGCCGGCTTGAAGAAGGGCTGCATCCGCGTGAGCGTGTAGCTCTCGCTTTCGAACTGGAGGGGTGCATCGTTCTGCCAGCAATCGAACACGGCGCGCATGGCACCGACGTAGTCGCGCATGCGCGCGGCCGGTGCGCTCCAGGTCATGCCGAAACGCTTCTCGATGTTGCCCTTCACCTGGGGGCCGAGGCCGAGTTCGAACCGACCGCCCGACATTTCGGCAAGACCCCAGGCTTGTTGGGCCAAGACCATGGGGCTACGGGCGAATGCAATCACGACACCGGTAAGAACGCGCAGCGTGGTCGTGTGCTCGAGCGCGAGCAGTGAGGTGAGAACTGCGTCGTTCACCACCTCGGGCACGATCAGGCCATCGAAGCCCAGACGCTCGGCGCGCTGGGCGTGAGCGGGCACGTCGCGCAACGACATCTGCGGATCGTCGACGGAGGCGTAGACATGCATGGCCAGCGTCAGCTCATCGGCAGAGCGAAACCATCCTCGATGGGCTTCTTGTCCTCGAAGAACGGCCCGAGCACGCTCTGGATGTTGTCGACCGTGAAGGGCTCGTCGTTCTCGTGATCGAGCGAGGCCACCGGCGGCGCGTAGACGCGGATGTGTTTTCCCCAGAGCTGGATCAGCTGGCCGGACACGTTCTCACTGTGCGGCGAGGCGATCCACGCCACGAGCGGGCCGATGTGATCGGGCGAGAAGGCGTCGAAGCTGCCGTCCGTCGGCTCGGCAAAGATTCCGGCCCACGGCCCGGACATCGTCATGCGGGTTCGGGCGCGCGGCAGGATCACGTTCGCGGTTGCGCCGAAGCGTTGGCATTCGCGCGCCGCCGATAGCGTCAGGTGCGCGATCGCGGCCTTTGCGGCGGCGTAGTTCGGCTGGCCGAGGTTGCCCATCATGAACGAATCCGACGCGGTACTGATGATGCGGCCATAGAGCGGCTTGCCGCCCTCGGCCTTCGACTTGTTGCGCCAGAAATCCATCGTGTGCTTGATCATCGCGAAGTGACCCTTCACGTGGACCTGGATCACCGAGTCGAACTGGTCCTCGGTCATCTTCACGATCATGCCGTCGCGCTGGATGCCGGCATTGTTCATCAGGATGTTGAGATCGCCGAAGGTCTCGACGGCGGTGCGGACGAGCCGGCCGGCGTCGTGCCAGTTCGAGACATCACCGAATGCGGCGACGGCCTTGCCGCCCTCGGCCTCGATCTCGTGGACCACCTCGCGGCTCGGCTCTTCGCTTCCGCCGGAACCGTCAGCGTCGACACCGAGATCGTTCACGACCACGGACGCGCCGTTGCGCGCGAGTTCGAGCGCCTCCACACGTCCCAGTCCCTGTCCTGCGCCGGTGACGATCGCCACCTTGCCGTCGAGAATTCCCATGCTGTTCTCCTAGATCCGCTCGATGAGGGTGCCGGTGCCGACGGCCGAGCCGCAGCACATGGTGATGAATGCGGTGCTCTGATCCGTGCGCTCGAGTTCGTGAAGTGCCGTGACGATCAGCCGCGAGCCCGTGCAACCGACGGGATGGCCGAGTGCGATGGCGCCACCGTTCACGTTGACCTTCTCCGGGTCGATGTCCGGGAATTCCTGCAACCAGGCCAGGACCACCGCGGCGAAAGCTTCGTTGCACTCGAAGAGGTCGATGTTCTTCAGGTCCATGCCATTGCGCTCGATCATTCGGCGCGTGGCGTCGATCGGACCCTCGAGCAGCATGTAAGGATCCGAACCCACGACCACATCGTGCACGATTCGCGCCCGCGGCCGCAGCCCCAGCTCCTTGGCGCGCTCGGCGCTCATGTAGAGCAGGCCCGCTGCGCCGTCGGAAACCTGGGACGAGTTGCCGGCGGTATGGATGCCGCCTTCCTCGACCGGGTTCAGCTTCGCGAGGCCTTCGAGCGTCGTATCTCGCGGGCCCTGATCGCGATCCACCCGGCGCGTCTCTCCGGTGGGCTGCATGTCGTCGCCTAACACGGGTGCATCGAGCGCCAGGATCTCTTTAGCGAAGCGGCCCTGTTCCTGGGCCTTCTTGGCCTTCTCCTGGGAGCCGAGCGCGAAGCGATCGACATCTTCCCGGCTGAATCCACGCTTCTCGACGATGCGCTTGGTGGCTGTGAACTGACTCATGGGCTGATCCCAACCGAAGTTCGGCGGCACGAAGTAGCCGGGGCCGTTCATCACGTTCATGCCGAGGCCGACGTGGCTCATCAGCTCGATGCCGCAGGCGATTCCGACATCGATGGAACCACCCTTGATCAAGGCATTGACCAGGTTGTTCGCCTGCTGACCGGAGCCGCACTGCACGTCGAGCGTGGTCCCCGCCGTCCGGTAGTCGTCGGTCTGGGCGCCCAGCCAGGCGTGGCGCGTGATGTTATTCGATTGCTCGCCGGCCTGGGTCACGCAGCCGCCGAAGATCTGATCGACGTCCTTGGGCTCGATCCCGGACTTTTCGATCAGGCCCATCTGGAGCTTGCCCAGAAGCTCGGCGGCGTGGAATCCGGACAGGTCGCCCTTGCCCATCTTGCCGCGCGCGATGGGGGTTCGTACGGCTTCGACGATGACGGCTTCAGTCATGTGGTTCTCCTATGCCTGGCCGAGGATCAGCGCGCCGGTAGGCACACCGACGCCACTCGAGACCAGGACGTGGTCGCATTTCTGGGGTTGGTTGAAAGAATCGCCGCGAATCAGGCGCGCTCCCTCGGCGATGTTGTTCACGCCGTGGATGTAGGACTCGCTGAGCAGGCCACCGTGGGTGTTGTTGGGCAGCCGGCCCCCGATCTCCAGGTTCCCGTCCTTGACGAAATCCCCGCCCTCGCCCTTCTTGCAGAAGCCGAAGGATTCGACCTGCATCACCACTTCCGGCGTGAAGGCGTCGTAGAGGATCGAAGCGTCGATGTCCTCGGGGCCGAGCCCGCTCTGCTCGTAGACGATGGCGGCGGCCCGTTCCATCTCCGGGAGGCCGGACAACTCGTCACGGTAGAAGCTCGTCATCTGCTCCTGGCCATCGAAGGAGGCCTGGGAGACGCCGCGGATCAGCGCCGGCTTCTGCTTCAGATCTCGCGCGCGTTCGGGCGTGGTGATCAACAGGGCGCAGCCGCCATCGGTTTCCTGGCAGCAATCGTACAAACGCAACGGCGTGCAGATCGGTTTCGACGCGTAGTAGTCCTCGAAGGAGAGCGGTTGCTCGAAGAACGCCGCGTTCGGATTGTTGACCGCGTGCTTGCGCGTCGAGACCGCCACGTGCGCGAACGAATCCTCGCTGGTGCCGTACTGGTGCATGTAGCGCGTGGCCGCGAACGCGATCCAGGACGCCGGCGTCAGCATTCCGAAGGGCATGTACCAGGACCAGTGGATCAGGTCCGCGGTGATGATGTCGCCGGAAACACCCTGGCCCATGCGCTGGCCCGAGCGTCCGTTCAAGGCGCGGTAGACCACGACGTTCTTGCAGACGCCCGTCGCAACAGCCATCGCCGCCTGGTGGACCAGCGGCACGGCCGCGCCGCCTCCGTAGGCAACACGCGACAGCAGGTTGAGATCGCCGAGGCCTACGGTGCGGGCAACCTCGACCTCGTCACTCGAATCCATCAGGAAGGTGACCAGACCATCCACTTCGTTCGCTTCGATTCCGGCATCGTCGATGGCATTCGAAACCGCCTCACAGGCGAGCGCAAGCTCGGAGGCCCCCGAGTTCTTCGAGTATTTCGTCTGGCCGATGCCCGCGATGGCGGCTTCGTCCTTCAACGTGGTGGGCATGCTTCGCCTCGCTACTGCGGCAGCACGACGCGAACGGTCGCGTTCACGTGTGCTCCGTAGGGGTTGGTGCCGGCGACGTCGATCTCCACCTCGGCGTCGGTCTTGGCAGAGACTGTTCCGCGGATCTTGAGCGTGTGTCCGGGCAGGTTCGGCCCACCGAGCTTGATCTTCACTCCCTTCACCACCGCGTCGGGCCCGCTCCAATCGGTGACATAGCGTCCGACGAAACCCTTGGTCGTGAGGATGTTCATGAAGATGTCGGGCAGACCCTGCGCCTGGGCTGCCGCACGATCGTGGTGCACGGGTGTGTAGTCGCGGGATGCCAGGGCACCGCCAGCAACGATGGTGGCCGTCGTCTCGATATCGAGCGGCGGCAGCTCTTCGCCAACTTCGACGGAAGCGTGGGTTCGGGTGGTCATGCGACGATCCCGGCCATACCGACCTCCTCTGTACGACCGAGCTCGGCCATGTTCCGACCGAGCGCGGCCAGCGTCGCGCCGGCACTGCCGGCGGTGAGTTCGAGCGCCTTCGACCAGTAGAAGTGGCGATGGATCGGGTAGTCGACATCGGCGCCGAGCCCGCCGTGCAGATGCACGCAGGCATTGGCGATACGCGCACCGCCGTCCGCCGTCCACCACTTCGCAACCCAGGCTTCGCGCTCGGCGTCGAGACCGGCGGCGAGGCGCCAGGCCGCGTGCCATGCGGTCCAACGCATGGCGTGGAGGTCGACGAAGCTGTCGGCCTGGCGGTGCTGCACGGCCTGGAACGAACCGACGGGAACCCCGAACTGCTTGCGCTCGGTGGTGTATTCCGCCGTGATCTTGATGGCGCGGTCGGACACACCGACGTGTTGGACGGCGACGCCCGCCTGGAGGCGCGGCCGCAACCAGGAGAGGATGGCCGTGCCGTCTGCCGGGAGCTTGGCGGCTGCCTCTACCGCTACGCCATCGAGCGACAACTCGTAGAGCGGCTCGCCCGTCGTGGTGACGCGCCCTTCCGCCTGAAGACCGGGGGCGTCCGTCGGTACCAGGAAGACGGCGATACCGTCTGCTGTCACAGCGGGAACGAGGATCGCGGCGGCGCGCCCGACGAAGGGGACCGCATACTTCGAACCGTTCAAGACGAAGCCGTCGCCATTCGCTTCGGCGCGGGTGGCAGGCCGTAGCGGGTCGGCAGAATTCGCATCATCCAGCGCCGCCGTCAGGATCGCGTTGCCGGCCGCGATGCCAGGCAGCCAAGCCGCTTTTTGCGCCTCGCTGCCGAACTCTGCGATCGGCAACGCCGCCGTCAGCAGCGTCGCGAACCAGGGACCGGGGGCGCAGCTGCGTCCCACTTCTTCGAGCAGCACACAGAGTTCGCCAAAGCCCATGCCCATACCGCCGTGGGCCTTGGGGATCGCGATGCCGAGCAGGTTCGCTTCGGCGCAGTGCGCCCAGAGCGCGTCGTCCAGCCAATGCTCGGTTCGCTCGGCCGCCTTGACGCGCTCGATCGGCGCTTCGGCCTCCAGGATTTCGCGCGCCAGTTCGCGGATCGTTTCCTGCTCTTCGCTGAATGTGAAATCCATACGTCTACTCCGAGGGCCGAAAGAGCGGGAGCTTGAAGCCGTCGTCGTCCTCATGGATGTAGGCCTTGAGCTTCATGCCGATCTTCAGATCTTCTGGCTTGCAATCCATCACGTCCGACACCATGCGGACGCCTTCTTCGAGGTCGACGAGCGCCGCGCAGATCGGGAACTCGTAGCCCGGGAACTGCGGGTAGTGGATCACGGTGAACGTGTGCAGCGTTCCGCGGCCTGAGATCTCGATCGAATCCCATTCCATCGAGCGACAACCCGGGCACATCGGCCGCGGGGGATGGCGGAGTTGCTGGCAACCCTTGCAGCGCTGGACGGTAATGCGCCCGGCCGCCACTTCGTTCCACCACCAGGCGTTGTCGTGGCCCATCGGCGGCTTGATCCGCGCGGGAACGTAGGCCTCGGCGGCACCTCCGCCGGAATCCGAGGCGGCCTGCGGCGCTTCCTTGGGAATGAACTTGAGAACGCGGAAGTTCATCCAGCCGACCTGGGCACCGGCGGCGTCGCTGAACGTGGTCTTCGTGGTGATGAAGTATCCGATGCCGGCGCCGGTCGCCTTCTCCTCGGAGATGCCTTCGATGATCGTTTCGGCCGTGACTTCGTCGCCGATCCGTAAATAACGATCGAACTCCTGCTCGGTGTTGGTGCCGAGAACGCCGGTATAGCCGGCGTCCGTCAGGATCTTGTGGAGGCGCTGTTCTTCGTTGGTGGGCTCGTCGTAGCCCTTGTGCATATCCCAGCCCTGCATCGTCCAGGCGTCGAGCATCATCGGCGGCGCGACGATGCCACCATGCACGCTCTTCTCGGCGACGGCCCGGTCCTGGTAGACGGGGTTGGTGTCGCCCATGGCGTCACACCACTGGAGGATCATCGCCTCGTTCACGGCGTCGCGGCTCGTGGCGGCCGGTCCGATCGGCTTTCCCACGAACTGCTGGATCGTGGCTTCGAGCTCTTTCTTCTGGTCGGCTGTCAACATGGCACTCTCTCCGAAGAACTAACGTCGCGCGCGCGGGAGCTGCAGGCCGGCGCCGGCGATGATGTCGCGCATCACCTCGTTCACGCCGCCGCCGAAGGTGTTTACCATCGCGAGCCGGTAGGCACTCTCGAGCAGGCCATCGAACAACGCGTCGCTCTGGCCTCGCCTGACGAGCCCGGCCTGTTGCGTGATTTCCAGCAGATCGCGGTAGCACGCGATGACGGTCTCGGTGCCGAACACCTTGACCGCGGAAGACTCCGCCATTCCCGGCGCGCCCTGATCGATCAACCAGGCGCTATGCCAGTTCATCAACTTCAGTGCGTCGAGCCGCGCATAGACGCGCGCCAGGGCTTGTTGCACCCAGGGCTCGTCGGCGACCTTGCCACCACCGGGCTTCTCGGCCGTCGTCGACCAATCCCAGACTTCTTCGAGCAACTTCTCGAGCGAAGCCGGCATCGCGAGCGTGATGCGCTCTAGGTTCAGCTGGCCGGTGATGAGCCCCCAGCCCGCGTTCTCGGGCCCGATCGTGTTCGTGACGGGTACGCGAATGTTCTCATAGAACGTGGCGTAGGTGATCTCGCCGCCGATGGTCTCGATCGGCGTATAGCTGTAGCCGGGGTCGCTCGTCGGCACGAGGATGATCGAGATGCCCTTGTGCTTGGGCACGTCGGGGTCCGTACGACAGGCCAGCCACACGTAGTCGGCCTCGTGGCCGTGGGTCGTATAGACCTTCTGCCCGTTGATCACCCACTCGTCGCCGTCGCGCACGGCGCTGGTGGAAAGCGATGCGAGATCGGTTCCCGAGGACGGTTCGGTGTAGCCGATCGAGACGATCAACTCACCGTCGCGAATCTTCGGCAGCAACTCGGCCTTCTGCTCGTCGCTGCCCCACTGCATGATCATCGGGCCGACGGTGTTGACCGTGATGAGCGGCAACGGTGCACGCGCGCGCCAGGTCTCGTCCCAGAAGATGAACTGCTCGAGGTGGCTGCGGCCCTGGCCGCCGTACTCCTCGGGCCAGCCAATCACCAGCCAGCCGTCCTTGCCCATGCGGCCCATGGCTTCGCGGAAGGCGGGGCCGCCGAGCATGTCCCACTCGTCATCGAGCCGCTTTCGCAGATCGCCCTCGGAAAAGAGCTTGCGGTAGTACTCGCGAAGGTCGGCGCGCAGCGCCTTCTGCTCGGGGCTGAATTCGATGTGCATGGGGGTCCGAAAAATTGAAACGTGTTCTAGTTCGGTGGAGGATTATTGCCGTGGGAGCCTCGGCTGTCTAGGCGCTGCGATGCTCCGAGGCGGCCAGCAGCAGGACCGCCGTAGACGCCATCCGTTCGCTCACCTGGCCGGCCGGATGGAGCCCACTCGCCCATCCTAATAGGGAAGCGAACCAGACGTGCTCGAGTACGAGCGCGATCTGCTGCTCGCTGGCACTGCCGACGGGCTCGGAAAGCGGCTTCGAGGCGTCGGGCGCCTCGCCGCGCAGGGTCGCCACGACCATCCGCGAGGTGCGTAGATGGAAACTCGCCTGTTGCGCCGCCATCGTGGCGTCGCCGGACGCGATCGAACGGAGTGCTGCGCGAGCGAAGTTCGGCCGGCGCGTCAGGCCTCGGGTCGCGCGGCCAAAGAGTTCGGCAAGCCGCTCGCTCGCTTCCACACCCTTGGGAGGCCGACCCGCGATGACCGCCTCCAGCCGCTCCCCTTCTTCATTCACGGCGAACAGCAGGATGTCTTCCTTGCTGCGGAAGTACTTGTAGAGCGTGCCGAGCGAGACGCCCGAGGCCTCGGCCACGTCCCGGAGCCGCACGCCTTCGAAGCCGCCCTTTTCGGCCAGGGCCACCGCGGCATCCACGATGCGACGAATCCGCCCGAGCTGGGAAATGGCCAGCCGCGGCGGTGCGGGGGTATCAGCGGGGGAGGACGACACGACCAGAATTGAAACATGTTTCAATTTGGATGTCCATCGCGCGGCGCGGAAGCCGTCAGGCAATGGCGCCGGCGATCCCCCAGCCTGCCGCCGACGGCTCGGCTTCTGTGGACAGCCCGGGAGACCGATTTCGGTAGCATTCCGGCGCCAGCGCTGCCCGTCGCAGCCGAATCGCGGTTCGTTATGCCGCACGAGTGACCATCTCATGGCCTTCTCCGAGTTCGAACAAAGGCGATTCGAGAAGGCAGCTTCCCGGTTCATTGAAACGCGCCGTCCGCCTCCCGAGATTCGTCCCCAGCTGGACCTGGGCTTCAGACTCGAAGGCCAGAGCATCGAGATTTTCGAGATCCGGCCAGACTGGCAGCGCCCGAGCGAGACCGTGGAAGAAAGCGTGGCCAAAGCGACCTACGTGAAGCGGGCGAAAGAATGGCGCGTGTACTGGCAACGCGCCGACCTCAGATGGCACCGCTACGAACCATACCCGACGGCATCCTCGATCGAGGAGTTCCTCCAGGTGGTCGACGAGGACGCGCACTGCTGCTTCTTCGGCTAGAGCGCATCTCCGAATCGAGGCTCCAGGGTGGGTGCGGCATAACATGGCGTTGAAACGCATACGCGGAATTGCGCAGAACGCACCGATCGCGAGGCGCCACCCAACAGCGGTTGCGGCGGACCACCACCAGCTCGGTTCCATTGGCCTTGGTTGCCGTCGGCCGGCATACTTGGTGAACGGATCGGGCCGGTCAGCGCTGTTGCTGGCCGCTGAGCGCCGGTTCGTTGGGCGGCTCGAGGAATGAACTGGGACGCGATCGGGGCACTTGCAGAACTTCTCGCGGCGGTCGGCGTGATCGTCTCCTTCGTCTACCTTGCGGGCCAGATCCGCCAGAACACGCACGCACAGCGGCGGTCCAACCTCGGAGATATCGCAGCTGGCGTGAATGCGAGTCTGCGCACCCTTGTAGAGGATTCTGAAGTCACGAGCGTGGTGCTCCGCGGACACGCGGATCTCTCGTCGCTGGACCCTGTTGAGCGCTACCGCTTCGATTGCTTCTTCTACGGCTGGTTGTCGAACTTCGAGAGAGCCCTGCTTGATGCCCGAGACGGCGAGCACCCCGAGGAGCTACTGGCATCATCAACGACCAGGGGCTGGGTCATCACGCCGCGGGTCCACACCTGACCGTCTGATCCGAGATCCTCGGACGGCGAGTCGCGCTCCATCCGCACCGATCTGTTTCACTCGGTTCGCGCAGCATCGAAGGCGCCCCAGCCGACCAGACAGGCGGAGAGCCGGTGGGCCGTGGTAGCCTGCAGGGCAATCGGCGTTCTGGATTCGGGCGGCACTGCGCTGCCTACAGCCTGGCGCCATGTCCGTTGGACGGGACGAGGAAGGAGATCGAATGACCAGGATCACAGCGACAATCGGGGCCGTTCTGGTCCCCACGGTTGCGGCCGCGCACCCCAATCACTTCGCTGGCGCCGAGACCACGGTTGCGCACTACCTGACAGATCCGTTTCATGTGGCGTTGGTCTGCGTGGCGGGCCTCCTGGCAGCTGCCGCGGCCCGTTCGCTGCTTCGGCGTCGAGTTCAGTAGAACGGGCCAGCAAGCGCGGTGCTCGGCAGCTGCGCCGCCGATCCGTCGGGCAGCAGAAGGCAGAGCCGATTCGTGCAGGTGCACTTACTCGATCATATCCACATCTACGCGGCGGAGCCGGAGGCGTCGGCGCAGTTCTATACGCATCACTTGAGCGCCACCCCGGTCCACCGCAACACGAACATCAGCGGCGACCTCCGTATCTTTCTGGCCCTGGGTGGACAGATCCTGGTCGTCGGTAGCTTCCCCTCCGGCATGGCCCCGGCCGGCCCGATCAAAGCCGGAGATGGCGCATACGATCATGGCTTTGGCGTCGCCCATTTCGGCCTGCGCGTTGACGACGTCTCTGCCGCAATCGTTGAGCTATCGGCGTCAGGGGTTCGGGTGCTTGCGGAACCGCGGTCTGAACCATCGGGGCTCAGCTACGCATACATCGCGGCTCCGGACGGTGTCGTTATCGAACTCACGCAGTACGCGTCTGCCGCCTGACCACGTCGCGTCAGGATCGATGCCGATGTTCGTTCAATGCCTGCTCTGGGACTTCGGCGACACGCTCTGTGATGAGCGCTCGCTCTGGCGTGGCAGCCCGGAATGGATGGACGTATACCGCTCGTTCGACGAAGGCCTCGGAGCCGCCTGGAATCTGGGCGATCTCGACACCCGCGGCTTCGTGGCCGCGTTGGCCAGACGGATGTCGCGGAGCGAGCAGGAGATCCTCGCGCACCTCTCCCGGACCGATCTACTGGCGTTCTTCCCGTTCAGCTACGCGTTCTTCCGCTCCCGCCACCTGCCGCAAGCCATCGTAACCGTCAATCCTGTCTTCTTCTCCGAAGTGATCGTGCCCGGATGCGACCTCGCAGCTTGCTGCGACGCCGTCGTCGTCTCAGGCGAAGAGCGGACGATCGACAAGGGGGCGCTCTGTGGGCTCGCCCTCGACCGGATGGGTTTCGGCCATGATCCCTCGCGAGCGCTGTTGATCGACAACAAACCATCCAATCTGGACGCGTGGGCAGAACGGGGTGGCATCGGATACCTGTTCACCACCGATGCCGCCTTCGAGCGGGATGTCGCTACGGGTATCGACGGCCTCGTTCAACGTTAGGCTTCCAGAGTCCATGTTCGCTTCACTGAGGAGACGAAGAGATGGATCTCAAGACGGAGGTGCGGCTCGGCGAACTCGGGCTGCGGGTCAGGAAACTCCAGCCCGAGGAAATTCCCGAGGTCTGGTCGATCGACCGGGCGGAGGTGATCGACCGGGTCTACTACCGCCGAGCCAGAACACGGTGGATTTCTATCTGCGCCGTGGCTGCCGCCTGGCACACGACATCGAGCCCGACTTGTTCGAGCTCGAGCCGGAGGACATCCACCTGGAGTGCGACGTGCCAGCCTGTTAGGTACAGGATTCTTGTCATGATAGGATGATCCGGCCGAGGTCCCTGTCTGGGCGATCGTACCTTGCGGAGCCGGAGTCCGTTGGCCAGCGAAGTCCCCAGCCTGGAGACAAGGAGGCTCGCAGTGCCGATCGATCCGGAAGATCCCAACCGACCCCCGCGGCGCTGGAGCCTTGGACGAACTGCAGGTTATTCGCTGGTGGTCGTCGGCGCCTTCATCGCCGCGCAGACCCTCGTCGTCTCCGCAACGCTCGCGGCAAAGGTGGCAGGCGACCCGGACCTGAACGTGGAGGCATGGGCCGACGGGATCGAGTCGAACGGCCTGGTACTCTGGCTCTCGACCGTGGCAACGGCCCTGGCCTGCGTACCGTTGGTGAGGTTCCTGGCAGGGCGGCGCGAGTCGGACGCTTGGGGCTTCCTGGGCGTTCGCCCGGCCGAGGCCCGAAGCGTCGCCATCTGGTGTCTCGGATTGGTGGCATTCGTGGTGGCCTCGGACACGTTGACCGTGGCGCTGGGACGCCCGGTCGTTCCCGAGTTCATGGCGGAGGCATACGCGGCCTCCGCTCAGCCGCTCCTCCTGTTCGCGGCGCTGGTGGTCTTCGCCCCGGCGTTCGAAGAGATCTTCTTTCGCGGCTTCCTGTTGAGCGCCCTCGAGTCGAGCGGGCTCCCGGTGACCATCGCCGCCCTGGTCTCCTCGACGGCATGGGCGATCATCCATTTGCAGTACGATTTCTACGGCATTGCGACGATTCTCGTTATGGGAATGATGTTCGCCGCTGCCCGAATCCGCACTCGCTCGCTGGTGCCGTGCCTCGCGATGCACGCGCTCGCGAACACCATCGCGTTCGCGGAGGCCGTTCTGCTGGCGGCTCCGGCCGCGGCCTCGGGAACATGAAGCACCGCTCGAACGCGTAGAGCGCTCGCCGAGAACGCCACCCCGAAGACGTTCGGACCGGCTCTCCGTGTATGTGACATTCGACCTGGAGCGATCCGACGCCTAACAATAGGATTCGAGACCCGGCAGCTCGGCTTGGAAGCCCGCATGTGTTAGCTTGCCACCACCAGCGATCCGGGAGCGAGAAACCATGATCTCTGCCGAAGAGGCACTCCAGCGGCTACGAGAGGGCAACCGCCGCTTCGTGGCGGGAACCCGCAGTCCGGATCCCCAGCCCGGCGGGAACGGCACCGCGGAGCAGGAGCCCATCGCGATCATCCTCGGCTGTTCGGATGCCCGCGTGCCGGCCGAGTTCGTCTTCGGTCAGGGCCTCGGCGATCTGTTCGTGATCCGGGTCGCCGGAAACATCGTCGCGCCCTCCCAGGTTGGCAGCGTCGAGTTCGCGGCGACGCGATTCCACACGCGACTCGTCGTCGTACTCGGCCATACCCAATGTGGCGCCGTGCTCGCGACGCTCGACGAGCTGCGCCAGCCGATGGAAGATCAATCGCTCAACTTGCGTTCGATCGTCGACCGGATCCGGCCGTCGATTGCAGAGTTGATGCAGACAGAGCTGCGCGACGATCCCGAGAGTTTGATCCAGCACGCGGTACACGCCAACGTGGCCTACGCCGTGGATCACCTGCGACACGGCTCCGAGGTCCTGGAGAAACTGATCCAGAACGAGGGGCTTCGCGTCGTGGGTGCCGTGTATTCGCTCGAGACCGGCGAGGTGACGTTTTTCGACGACGTCTAGCGCGCCTCGAAGCTGCTTCGTGATAGGGTGGCGGGAAACCGGAGGTGGCCCGGCATGGCGAAGATCCTGAACGCGGCGCCGCAGTTCCTCGTGGAGGATCTCGGCAAGACACTGGCCTTCTACGAAGAGCGGCTCGGCTTCACCCGGGATTTCGTCTATGACGATTTCTACGCCAGCCTCTCGCTAGGCGGCGGCCGGATCCACATGAAATGTGCGACGAAGCTCGAGGCCGAGCGCTCGCATCGCAAGGCCGGCGAGCATCTGGACGCCTTCATGGAGGTCGAAGGGGTTCGCGAACTCCATGACGAGCTCGCTGCGCGCGGTGCTCCGATCACCAGGTCGCTGGAGCAACGTCCTTGGGGAAACCTCGACTTCTACGTCGAGGACCCGGATGGCTATATCCTCTGCTTCTCGGAATCCACCTAGCAACCGGCTGCAGAGACCGCTCCGAAAGGACCACCCGTGGCCAAGGCGCCCAGTTCTCGTAGCGTCGAAATCGAGTTCTTTCGAATGCTGAACCGCGTCGTGGAACCGTTGGTTCGTGCCGGCGTCGGTTCGCCGCGGTTGGCTCCGGGCGGGTTGATCGTGCTGGAGGCCGAGGGCAGGAAGTCGGGCCGGCAGATCCGGAGTCCGCTGGCGGCGACCCGGATCGGCGATCACGTCGTGATCGGAACCTTCCGTGGGGGTCGTTCGCAGTGGGTGCGAAACCTGGTAACCCAGCCGCGGGTCAAGTATTGGATGGGTGGGCGCGGACGGGAGGCCCAGGCGTTCGTGATGACGGAGGGCAAGCGCTTCCGGGTCCCGAAATCGCTCCCGTCGCACATGCAGGCGGTGACCCGGTTTCTGGCACCCTACACGAAGGCGGGCTGGGCCTTCGCCGTGCTGTCACCGCGCAAGCTCGCGAAACGTTAGATCGGTCACTCCGTCCCGAACCAGATGTGCCCCGCGGTGTGGCCGCCATCCACCAGGTACTCGGCGCCATTGCAGAACGCCGCGTCATCCGAGGCGAGGAACAGAACGACGTTGGCGATGTCCCGCGGCCCGGCGTGGCGCCCACCCATCACACCATGGTCGAGCCCCTTGACCTCGATCTTCTCGCCGGCTTCGACGCGTTTCATCAGGTTCTTCGAGAAGCCCTCGGTGAGTTCCCGGTTGCCGCCTGCCGGGCAGACGAGGTTGATCCGGATCCCCTTCTGTCCGAGTTCGAGGGCCGCGCTCTTGGTGAAGCCTCGCAGGCCCCACTTCGAAGCCGCGTAGGGTGCCACCCAACCCATGCCCTCCATCGCATCGATCGATCCCATGTTCACGATCGCACCCTGCCCGCGCTCGACCATGTCCGCCAGGACGCTTCGCGTGCCGATCATGGCGCCCACGAGATTGACGTCGAGGATGTTGCGCGCGATCTCGACGTCCAACTCCGCGATCGGTCGGACGTCCAGGATCGCGGCATTGTTGATCAGGACGTCGACCGGTCCGAGGCGGTCGTGGACGGCCGTGATCAGGGCGTCCCAGTCTTCTTCGCGGCGGACATCGAGTCGATGGAAGAAGGCGTCGCGTCCAATCGATGCCGCGTGCTCACGGCCGCGCTCTTCCAGCACGTCGGCAATGCAGACGCGAGCGCCTTCCTCGGCGAACAGACGAGCGGTCTCCGAGCCGGTTCCCCGCGCGGCACCCGTGACGATGGCGACCTTTCCTTCGAGTCTTCCCATGGCGAATTCCTCCGCCCCGGGTGTAGCCCATCACCCCGCCTGCGGGCGGCGGGCGAGACAGCAGAAGACGCGGTCCTCGGGCCCGGCAGGTTGCCAGGAAAAGCCGGAGACGATGCGGACCTCTTCGAATCCGGCTCGCTCATGGAGCGATCGGATCTCCTCCTGGCTGTACCAACCCAGCACGTCATCGTGACGATCTGACGCCACGAGCTGCTCGTCTACGCAGACCTGATAGAGGTTCCGGGTTCGAGCGATTCGGCTCTCCGGCTCGAAATCCGTGATCTCGTCGTGGCGAATCCGTGCCCCGTCCTCGGGCCGCACAGCTTCGCCGACGAGGCGTTCCCGTCGGAGCGGCTCGCCTTCGCGCCAGACTTCCATGAAGGACATTACCAGGGTGCCGCCAGGTTCGAGCTGGGCGAAGAGCCGCCCCAGGCCTTGCTCCGCCTCGCCGGGACGGGCGAGCAACTGGAAGGTGCTCGAGGGGACCAGGATCGTCGCATAGCATCGTGGCAGATCGAGCGTCTGGATCGTCTATCGAAGCAGCTCGGGCTTCTCGAGACCCAGCGCTCGCGCCTTCTCCGTGCAAAGTCGCAGCATCTCCGGCGAAGCGTCGATACCGTCGATCTCGATCCCACTCGCGGCATAGTCGATCAGCAACCGGCCGGTGGCGCAGCCCACATCTAGGACTGGCTGGCCGGAGCACTCGATCACCTCGCGATAGAATGCGCGGTCGGGCCAGCGGCTCGTATCGCCGCGCAGAAGATCCCACGCCGAGGCGGACAGGCCGCGATACTCGCTGTCGATCGAATCGGACACGAAGCGAGACTAGCGCCTGATAGGATGGGCGAGAGAACGAGAGGCGGCGCCGGGCTCGCACTGCCGCGACTGGAGACGGGCAATGAAGATCGCAATGGCGGCCAGCGGAACTGACGACTGGCGGGTGCTGCCATGAACTCGTGGGCCGCGTTTTCAGAGGCGGCGCCCCACCTCGCGGAAGCGGGCAAGCGACTTCTCGTGGGAGAGGACGGGGTCGCGATCGCGTTCCTCGGAACGGCTCAGGCGAGCGGCGCCCTGCACCTGGCTCCGGTCTGTCCAATCTTCTGCGGGCAGGGCCTCTACCTGTCGGCGGCGGCACATTCGCCCAAGGTGCGCGACCTGCGCCGGGACGGTCGTTATGCGTTGCATGCGTTTCTCGGTGAGAACGACGAAGAGTTCCAGCTGCGCGGTCAGGCCCGCGAAACGGTCGACCCCGGCGAGCGCGCCCGGGTGCACGAGGCGATTCCGTTCCCGTCCTTCGATCCCGAGGATCCGATCTTCGAGTTCGGGATCGAAACCGTGCTCTGGGCACACTGGGAGCGCGTGGGGCAACCGGACACTCGCGCGGTCCGACGCCGCTGGCCACCACTGCCGACGGCCTGAGCGACCGGCTTCGGTAGGCTCGCAGTGGTCGCTGCCAGATCCATCCAGGGAGAAGTTCGTGCTTCGCGGTTCCATCAATCACGTCGCGCTCACGGTGAGTGACCTCGATGCCGCCATGGCGTTCATGGGCCCCCTCCTTGAACAGCTCGGCTTCACGACGGGCGCGATCCTTCCGGCCGGCGAATCGCGCGTGGCGGTGAATCTCAACCACGGGAATGGCACCGCGTTGAATCTGTGGCAGGCGAAGGGGGCCGGTGCCCATCACGCCTTCCAGGTCTACGAACCCGGACTTCACCATCTCGCCTTCAACGTGGCGTCGCACGAGGAGGTCGACGAGATCCACGCGCTCGTGCTGGAACTGGGGGGCCAGGTGCTCGATGGGCCCGCCGAGTTCCCCTACGCAGATGACGGCCTCGGCTACTACGCGGTCTACTTCCTGGGCCCCGATGGCATCAAGATCGAGTGTGTCCACATGCCCGGGCTCGAGCGCATGTTCGCGGAGAAGGGATTGCTCTCTTGAACCCGAGGCACCCGGTCCTGGTGCTGACGGGAAGCCCGGGGAGCGGCAAGACGACCGCGGCACGATGTTATGTGGCCGACCAGCCGAAGGGCCTCCACATGACGACCGACGATTTCTTCCTCTGGCCAGCACATCCTGTCGATCCGACCCAGCCGGAATCGAAGTCGCAGAACGAAGCGATCGTTCGCGCCTTCTGCCGAGCGGCCAGCGCATTCCACGAAGCCGGCTACGCGGTCGTTCTCGATGGCATCGTGGGCCCCTGGATGTTGCCACTGGTCGCCGAAGAGTTCGCGCGGGCAGACGTCGATTTCGCCTATGCCGTCCTACGGATCGATCTGGCAACCGCCGTCCAACGCGGCACCGGTCGCGGCGAAACGCCCGCACCGCGCCGCGTGATCGAGCAGATGCACGCGGCGTTCTCCGACCTCGGCGTTCTCGAGCACCACGTGCTCGAGGCCGGCGGGCTCGCGGCCCCGGAGGTGGCCGCCTGGCTCGAGGCGAACCTCGAGAATCTCCGTATCTCCCCGGCCGAGATCGATTGACGAGCTCAGCCGGTCGTCAGGCCGTTCATCGAGATGGACGCTCCAGAGAAAGAACGGACTGCGGCGGCCGGTGTGGCGTTGAGTTCCGAGGTTGCACGCTTCGAAGCGGGGGCCATGCTAAGGGCCGGGGGGAACATGGCGTCCATCGGCGTCCTGAACGAAGGGCATCTGCACGCGGCCTTGAAGGATTGGTATGCACGCCCCGGCGACCAGGTCGAGGTCCCGGTGGAGAGCTACCAGGTCGATCTGGTTCGCGACGGCTTGTTGATCGAGATCCAGACCGGCAGCTTCTCGAACTGTGCACGAAAGCTGCGCGATCTGGTCGAGCGACATCGCGTGCGGCTGGTCCATCCGATTGCGCGGGAGCGCATCATCGTGCGCCTCCCGGAAGGCGGCCGAGGGGCCGTGCGCCGGCGCCGCTCGCCGAAGCGGTTGGGCTTCGAACGGGTCTTCGAGGAACTCGTGAGCATCCCGGAACTGGTTGCCCACGAGAACTTCGAACTCGAACTGGTGGCAACCCGCGAAGAGGAGGTGCGTGAGTGGGTCAAGCGCCCGCGCCGCCAGAAGTATCACTGGCGCGTCAGCGAGCGGCGGTTGCTCGAAGTGCTCGCCATGCGACTCGTGACGAATCCGCAGGAACTGCTCGAGTTGTTGCCGCGCACACTCCCAGAGCCCTTCGATACGGCGGAGCTGGCCGAAGCCTGGCAGCAACCGCGTTCGCTGGCGCAGCAGGTGACGTATTGCCTGCGCAAGGCCGGAGCGCTCGAAGAGACCGGTCGCCGCGGTAACGCGCGGCTCTACGCGCGAAGGCCGATGCCCGCGGGCCGGCTCGCCGGGCAACCCACGTGACGACGACGGTTCGGCGCAGCCTCGGGGCCATGGGTTGGGCCGCCCTCGCGGCGGCTCTGTTGCTCGCCGCCGCGAATGGTTCCGTGGCCCTCCAGGTGTTCCAGGCCGGCGGCGGAATCGATCCCGAACTGGCCGCTCAAGCGGCGGCACTGCTCGCCGGTTCCGCCTGGTTGCTGGGAGCCCGCAGCGCGCTCGCCGGCTTCGCACTCACGGTGCTTTCAGTCTGGGTCTACTGGGGACTCGCACCCGTGATCGGGCAGATCCTGACCGGTCCACCCGCGGAATGGTCGCTCTGGATCGGGCCGATGGAGATCGTCGCGTTCCTGTTCTTCCCGCTGGCGTTCTTCGCCTGGCGCGGTCTTGTGCGCCGCGACGCGGCAGCAACGGCCCGCGCCGAGTAGGATCCCCGGGTGGATTTCAAATACTGCCCCCGCTGCGGCGACGAGTTCCAGAACTGGGTGGAAGTTTGCCCGGATTGCGAGGTCCCGCTCGGCTTCGAGCGTCCCGATCCCGGGGCCGCCCCGGCCCCCGAGGCGCTGCCGCCAGCTCGCGAACTGCAGGCCATCTTCGTTGGCGAGCCCTATCAGGTGACCGACCCGGTCGAGTCGCTGGCGGCCGCCGGCATCGCGTGCCGCGTCGACGCCTTCCCGCCCGGTGAGTTTTCCGACGATGGGGTCGGAATCGGATCCTTCGGCGCCGGCACCCAGGTGGGCGTCTACGTTCGCGAGCAAGATGTGGCAGCCGTTGCCGCGCTCGATGAGGCTTGGGTGCGGAGCACGCTTGCCACGGATGCGGACCTCGACGCCTGCCCGGCCTGCGCGACGCCCCTGGCCGCCGACGCCACGGGCTGCACCGATTGCGGTCTCGAGTTTCCCGAGATCGCCATGTGCGAGCGCTGCGGTGCTTCGATGGCCGCCGACGCAGCGGCCTGCGCCATTTGCAGAACGCCGCGGGAACCCGCTATCTCGTGAGCGTCCACCTGAGAATTCTCGCCGAGGGGGCCCTATGTCTGATCCGCGATCTCTAGCGAGCTGGCTCATGCTGGCGACGGGCCTGGCCCATGTCGCCCAGTTCTTCTGGCTCGGCATGGCCCAGGCTGCGGCGGGTCTCGGGATATTCGGTCTCGCGTATCTGGCGATCGGTGTCTGGCTCCGCAGTAGCGGGAAGTCCGCGCTGTATGCGGGAATCCTGGTACCAACGTTAGGGGGGCTCGGCGGCGTGATGAGCTTGTCGGCGAGCTTCGACCCGTTGATGCTGGCCTACGTCGTCGTCGATCTCGCGGTGGTGGTGCTCTGCATCCAGTTGCTGCGAAAACCTGAACTCGTAGAAGGAGGTGTGGAGTGACCGGGAAGAACGGAATCGCGTTGCTCGTGACGGGCTTGCTCGTTTCGTGTGCGGGGACGCCGCCGGCCGATCTGGGTGTTCACGACGCCGGTCTCCAGATGTGCCCGGAATCTCCCAACTGCGTCTCGAGCCGCGACACCGATGAAGTTCACGGTATTTCCGCGCTGGCGATCACGGGCGATGCCTCGGCGGCGTGGGCCGCCGCCCGAAAGGCGGTCGCAGCCACGAAGCGCACGCAGATCATCAGCGAAGACACCGGCTACCTCCACGCCGAGAGCACCAGCGCGCTGATGCGGTACGTCGACGATCTGGAACTCCAGTTGCGGCCCGAAGAGAATATCATCGCCGTGCGTTCTGCCTCGCGGGTAGGCTATGGAGACATGGGCGTGAATCGTGCCCGGGTCGAGGCGCTTCGCGCTGGACTCGTTGCCGCCGGAGTCGTGCGCGCCGAGTAGCGCGCCGGCCGCTCGCGCGTCGGATCGTTCGGCTAGTTTCGCGTCGTGTTCCAGCAACGACTGATTCTTCAGAGCGCCGCGATCGTCTTCGTCCTGACCGGCGCGATCGTCATGCAGCTGGTCGCGGTGTTGTACCTCGGCCACCGCGACAGTATCCGCTGGTCCGTCGAGCAGCTCACCAGCTGCGAGCTCGAACTGCCGGCGCATCTCCGAGAAGTGCTCGTCGAGGAACGCCAGGCCGTGATCGTGCCGGACACGATCACGCGGCTGATCGAGGACGTGGATTTCGCCGAGCGAAGTGGGCCCGGCCGGGCGACCCAGCGCTTCATCTGGTTGTGGCTGGTTCCCCAGGCGCTCGAGCCCGATCACTTGTTGGGCCTCTACATCCGGAGCTGGCCTCACCCGCAAGCGGTCGGCCTCTGCGACGCGGCCTTGATTCGCCTACGCCGACCGCTCCACGGGCTGACGCCGGACGAGCTACGCGAACTGTTGGCCGAGGAACTCCGCAAGTCGCCCTGACTCAAGCCCGCGCCGTCGTCGGCCGATTCCATGGGGGAGGAGGAACCTCATGGACAGCGCCGAACTGCAGGATGCCCACCTCCACGGGATCGCGGGCCACCATCGCGCCCTGGCGCTCGAGTCCGGTTCCGCCGCCGTCGTCCTCGTAGGGATGGTGGAATCCCTGCGTTACATCGACAGCGCGCCGGGAGATCTCCAGATCGCCTTCGGAATGGCCCTCTTCCTGTTCTCGACCGCGATCGTGTTGTTCCTCCACCACGCATGCGAAGTGCTCGATCTCGTCTGCCCGCGCTGCCAGGAGATGTTCCACGGCGATGGCGTGGTACGCGTAGCGAGCCCGTTTCGGCGCTGCTGTGCCCACTGCGAACTGCCCGCGTCATCGCGGAGCGGTGCGTGATAGGCTGGCCTCGACGCGTGGAATCATCCTCGCGGTTTGGAGGTAGAGGCCTTGTCCAGTCAGAAGATCGTGGTTCTGGTGGTCTGGGTGGCGAGTGCGCTCGCGAGCCTGTTCGCTGGTGGGATCATCTCGACCATCGGAACCGTCCTCATCAGTTTCCTGGTGGTCGCTCACGCGATCGAGTGCATCGTGTTTCGCAAGGAACTGGCGGACGCGCCCGGCGGAATGGGCGCCCATCTTGGCCAGGTATTCCTGTTCGGCATCGTCCACATGCAGGAGCTTCGCGCCGGATCCTCCGGGGATGATGCGTGAGCATCGAGCTCGACGAGAATCGTCGCCTCGCAATGTTAGGCGACATCCGCGCGTTCTTCGCGGATTCTCTCGACGATCAGATCGGCGACCTGAAGGCGCGGTTGGTTCTCGATTTCTTCCTGGGAAAGCTGGGCGCCAGCATCTACAACCAGGCCGTTGGTGATGCCCACGCCTGGACGCAGGACAAGCTGATGGATATCGAGGGCGAACTCTACCAGGAAGACGGCCGCGACCGCTGAGCCCACGACCGATTAGCGCTCTCGCTCCACCATCGCCTGTTCCCAGTTCCGGCCGTCGAAGGGCCGGCTCGGCAGGGCATCGGCATCCACGCCATCGAGGCAGCGAACGTCTCCCTCGGGACGAGAGCATGCCACGCGTGATACCTTCACGAACCATCAGGAGAAGCCATGGCCTCGATTTACACCCGCTTCATCGTGCTCGTTCTCGGGGCAGCGGTCGCGACCCTTGGCTGCGCCAGCGAGACGGCAGAGCAGCTGGAGGCGGAACGCCGCGAGACCTACATCCTGACCCGGCTGGTGTGGCCGCGAGACGTCGAGCTGCAGGAACTCCGGATCCGCGACGTCGATACCGAATCGCTCCATTCGGTCGGGGGGCTGCGCGGTGAGCCGCTCTTGATGAAAGTGACGGCCGGGCGCTACCGCTTCAAGAAGCTGAAGGCCTCGATTCCCGGCCAGGAGAAGCCGCCGAGTTTCGAGCAACCCGAGCGCGCCCTCGAGATCCTCGGCTGCTGCATCAACTACATCGGCGACGTCGTGATCACGGATCGCCGCGATGGCTACAACCTCGTGGTCGATCCCCGGCCACAGACGGTGATCGAAGCCGCCACGCTCTACCCGGAAGAGTTCCAAGGGAAATCCGTGGTCATGGTCATCGGCGACCAGAAAACGCGGCGGCTCGTCTTCGAGACCGAGGATGGTGAGTCGATCCCGGCCCTCGAAACCCGCACCCCCGAGGAATAACATGCGGGTTCCACCGGTTGGCTCCGGATGTGTCCGACCCGCCATGGAGCAATGGCGTCGGAATCTCCCTCGCCTTCGGCCTCGTGGTGATGGTGATGATCTACGCCGTGGGCGACGTGTCCGGAGCACACTTCAACCCCGCCGTGACGCTCGGCTTCTGGTGGGCGGGGCGCTTCCCGGCCGCCCGGGTGGGGCCATACATCGCGAGCCAATGCGGAGCGGCCGTGGTGGCAAGCGTCCTGCTCCGCGCCTCGTTCCCCGAGGCCGGCAGCTACGGCGAGACGTTGCCCCAGGCCGGCATCGGCGCGGCGCTCGTGTTCGAAGTCGTCCTGACGAGCTTCCTGATGTTCGTGATCCTCGGGATCACCACCCATGGTCGCATCGAAGGCGGCTTCGCCGGCATCGCGATCGGTGCCACGGTCATGCTCGCCTCCCTCGCGGGCGGAACGGTATCGGGTGCATCGATGAATCCGGCGCGCTCGTTGGGGCCCGCCGTGGTCAGCGGGGAGTGGGCGGGTTTCGCGCTCTATCTCGTGGCGCCGCCGCTCGGAGCCTGGCTCGCGGTGCGGGCCTGCCGTCTGGTCCGCGGCGATCGCTGCTGCGTATCGGCCGAACCCGCCACCGCCGCCGGCTGATCGCGATTCCTCCAACGCCGGGCCCGGGCGGCCGATGAGGAATGAACTCGCCCGCGTGCCAGGCCGTACCAACGGGCTGCAACGGATGCGGGTGACAGCGGAGGGATGGCGATGCGATCAGGGTCGAGTCTTGTGTCAAGCGTGGTGAGCGCCCGGCTGTCGCCCGGGAATGGTCGCAATCATTGGCTACTGGCGGCGGGCGCTGTCCTCGCCGTCGCGGCCGCGTTCGTCGCCAAGGCGGCACTGGCGACCGATCGGGATTCGCCGACAGCGGATCCGACTCGTCCGGCACCGAACCTGGCCGCGGATGCGGAGCCGGAAACGATCGTCATGCTGCACGGGCTCGCGCGCGGCCCCCGCTCGATGACGATCCTGGCTGACCGGCTCGAAGCTTCCGGCTACCGCGTGATCATGCTCGGCTACCCGTCGACGCAAGCGGAACCGGCGGCGCTGGTCTCACACGTCCGCGACGAGATCGCGCAATGTTGCGTCGAGGCGGCACCGCTCCACTTCGTCACCTACTCGCTAGGCAGCCTGCTGCTCCGCGCGATGCTCGCGGAGGAAGCGCCGGCGGGGCTCGGCCGTGTCGTGATGCTGGGTCCGCCCAACCAGGGAAGCGAACTCGTCGACGAGTTCGGTGCCTGGTCGGTCTTTCGTCTGCTCGGGCCGACGGCGGCCCAGCTCGGAACGGGTGCGGAGAGCTTCCCCGGGCGGCTTGGAGCGGCGGATTTCGAGGTCGGCATCATCGCGGGTACGCGCGGCAACCCCGTCGGCAACGCGATCATTCCAGGCGATTCGGATGGCACGGTGGGCGTCGAGCGGGCGCGGCTCGAAGGGATGGACGACTTCATCACCGTCGAGCATTCACACACCTTCTTGATGCGGTCGGAGCGCGTGGCTGCTGAAACCGTGCACTTCCTCCAGAACGGTCGGTTCAGCGCCGATGCGTCTCGACCGGAAGGTGACGAGTGAGCGACCGAACCCGCTCTTCCTACTCCGTCGCCGTGACCGCCTCGGCGCGGCGCTCGTCGAGAACGTAGTCGACGAGTCGATCACCATCGAACAGGAAGCGACCGTCGAATGGCGTGCCCTCGAATAACATGGGCAGCCAGTAACGGTCGTCGGCCCACATCTCGTGGTAGGGAATCGCAGCGATCTCGGTCCAAAGGGGAAGCGCTTCGTCGGTTTCGATCAGCTCCCCCGTGAAGCGCTCGGTTCGATACACGCAGACGTGGGTCGAATAGCCGTCTGCAAACTGGAAGCGCAGGACGCCTGCCTGGACGAGATCGCTCACGTGCAGACCGACTTCCTCGCGGGTCTCGCGGATCGCGCATTGTTCGGGCGTTTCTCCGGCTTCCAACCTGCCGCCAGGGCCGTTGATCTTTCCGGCACCAAGGCCGCGCTTCTTGCGGATCAACAGCACGCGGGTGCCCTCGATCACGAAGACCAATGTGCAGAAATCAACGGGCTTCCAGTTCGCCCAGGCGATGTCGGCCCATTCGATGCCCTGTGCGTCGCTCACGCCGAGAGTCTCGCACTCCGTGATAGGCTCGCGCCATGCGTCGCAAGCTCGAGCTAACCCTCGCCGTTTTCTCGCTCGTCGCGGCGGCGGTTCATTTCGCCGGGGAGATGTCCTACCACCGTGCGTTCGGACAGTTCCTTCCCGAGCTATGGGTCCACTTGCTGGCGGACCTGTTGCTGGTCAGCGCGGCGATTCGGATGTGGCGCGGGCCCGGCGTGGCCGGACCGATGTGTGGAGCCTGGGCATTCGCGTTCTGCCTGAACATGATGACGTTCAACCGTCTCTTCCTCGCGACCCTCGAGCACCGTGTGAGCGGGGGCGTCGAGCAGGCATTGGCGGCCGTCGCCCTTGCATTGTTGGGTTCGATCGCGGCCTTCGCGCTGAGTTTCGGTCTGGCCTGGCGCCGCACACCGGCCGAATGAGGCGCACAGCGCGCGGGGCCCCGTATGCGTTCGAGAGCGAGCGCCTGTGGTTTCGCGCGCCAGAGCGCCGCTTCGGCGCGGTGGTCGCCGCGGGTGTGGAAGAGTCGATCGCAGAACTGAGCCGCTTCATGGAGTGGGCGCAGGAGATTCCGACGGCGCAAGCGCAGAGCGCCGTGCAAGCGCAGTCCCGCGAACGTTTCGACCGCGATGAGGAGCATGGCTGGTTGCTCTTTCGGCGTGCCGACGGCCGCTTCGTCGGAATCTGCGGATTGCCGCGACCGCGTTGGGACGAGCGCACCCTCGAGATCGGCTACTGGGTGCGCACCTCGTGCAGCGGCCACGGCTACATGAGCGAGGCGGTTCGGCGCGTCACCGGCGTCTGCTTCGAGGAGATGACCGCTCTCCGCATCGAGATCCAGATGTCCGAACTGAACGAGCGCAGCTTCCGGGTAGCCGAACGTGCCGGCTACCCGCTCGTCGAGGTCAGGCGTCGCGATGGCTGCCATCCCGATGGAACGGTTCGCGATACCCGCGTCTACGCCCTCGAACGCCCGTCGGACGGTGCTTGAGCCGCCGGAGCGGCGATCCGAAGCAGAATGGGTCACCTTGCCAACACGGAGGAACGCCCATGCGAATCGCAATCTCCTACTGCGTCCGTTGAAACTACCTGCCCAGGGCCTCCAGTTTGGCGGCCAGGATCAAGGCAGAGTTCGGCGTCGAGTGCGAACTGATAAAGGGCGAGGCCGGAGTCTTCGATGTCGAAGTCGACGGAGAGGTCTTGTTCTCGAAGCACGAGATGGGGCGCTACCCCGAGGATGACGAGGTCATCGCCGAGCTGAAGCAGCGGCGCTAGGCCCGCCTAACGTTTTCGCAAGAGATAGAAAACGTAGGTGTAGGAGCCTTGGCTGCCTTCGAGGATCGAAACCTCTGTGGCGTGGCCCGACAGGACGGCGAGGGCTTCGGGATCATCGGCGTAGGCGAGGCGCAAGCCCGCTGCGCGTTCCTCGATCGGGTCGTAGTAGGCGTGCCAGTCGCCTCGCGGCAGGCCGAAGCTCTCGAGAACCTCGTAGCCAGCCCGCTCCGCTCGGGCACGGTTCGCTTCGACGTCCGCGACCTCGGGATAGGCGGCCTCCCAGAATGCGCGGGTCTCCTCGGGCGGTGACGCGACCCAGCTCAGTTCGCTGACAGCCACGAGCCCGTCCGGGCGCAACAGCCGATGCCATTCGCGAAGCCCCGCTTCGAAGCCGGGGATGTAGATCGCGCCCTCGGACCAGAGAAGATCGAAGCTTTGTGCCCGGAAGGGCGGTTGCTTCATGTCGCCGCGCACACAGGCGATTCGATTCGCAAGCCCGGCCCGCTCGGCCTCGCGCTCCAGCTGGCCGAGAAACGGTGCGAGCCGGTCGAGGGCAACGACCTCGGCACCGGTCGCCGCTGCCAGCGCTCGGGTCTGGCGTCCTGGACCGCATCCCATGTCCAGAATCTGCAGCGTTGTCGGAAGCGGACCCAATGCGTCGAGGGCGCGCAGCGTGGATGGGTCGCTGCCCGGGCCCTGCTGGGCAAGTTCGCCGTTCAATTCCCACCAGACCTGCGCGCCGTTCACACGCTGACTGTAGCGCCTTGCTCCGAAGCGTTAGTCTGGCGGCGATGTCATCGAACCCGATCGAGCGTCGCGCGTTGGCTGCCGAGATCTCGCGGATCTCCGAACTGCATGGACATTTCGTGTTGCGTTCGGGCGCAACCGCCGAACGATACTTCGACAAGTACCGCTTCGAGTCGGATCCCCGCCTGCTTCGTTCGATCGCCCGGTCAATGGTCGCGCTGGTCCCGGACGATGCCGAGGTGTTGGCGGGGCTCGAGTTGGGCGGTGTTCCCGTGGCGACGATGCTGGCTCAGGAGACCGGTTTGCCGGCCGCCTTCGTGCGCAAGGAGGCCAAGACCTACGGCACGGCACAGTTGGCCGAAGGGACCGTCTGCCAGGGGCGCCGCGTCTGCATCGTCGAGGATGTCGTGACGTCGGGCGGCCAGATCGCAGTTTCGGCACGGGATCTGCGGGAACTCGGTGCGCAGATCAACGTCGCGTTGTGCGTGATCGATCGGGAGGCTGGTGGACTCGAGGCCTTGGCCAAAGAAGGGATCGAGCTTCGTTCGCTCTACACCGCGGCAGATCTCGACCTTGCGGTTCGCGACGCAGGCTCGCTCGGGTGAGCTGCGTAGCGACGAAGGCTTCCTACCGGTGAGTTGCGCGCCGCACCGCAGGGAAGACGACGAAGCCGCTCCTCGCCCGGGTTTCGGCGCTTATACTCGTTCGCTCATCAGGGGTGCCAACCAATGAAGTTCCTCCGGCCGATCGTGGGTGTGATCCTCTTGATCCTCGGTGGGCTGAGTTCGCAGACGGCACTCGCCGCAGTGGGCCAGGCGGCCATGCAGCTCTGGGTCTACACGGGTGCGTATCTGATCGCCGCCGTGCTCGTCTTCATCGGCAACGAGATCGGGCCTTGGGGCGCGATCCTCGTGCCCACGGTCACCCTCGTGGTGGTCGGCGCTCAGGTCGTGCAGGCGGGCAGCGGCGCCGAACTCCCGCTCGAGTCCTGGCTCCTGGTGCTCGCGAACCTTGCCGCACTGCTGGGTGGCGCGCTGCTCGTGCGCGGCGACAGGCCAAGTTCCGAGAGCGCCTAGCTCGGATCCTCGGCGTCGGAACACCCGAGCCGCTGGTTCTCGTCGATACGTCGTTCTGGTTCGTTCGGGTCCATCGGACCTGCTCGGATCGCAAGGATACAACCGCCCGAGCTGGCTGTACCCTCCCCGCGTGGGTGAACGAATTCGACGCGCGCGGCCGGACGAGGCTCCGTTGCTTTCGTCGCTCGCCCAGGCTTCGAAGGCGGTCTGGGACTACAGCGCCGAGCAGCTGGCCGTTTTTCGCGACGAACTGACGCTTCGACCCGAGGAGATCGAGCCGGGCCATGCCCACGTGCTCGAAGCTGCCGCGGGGAAGCTTCGCGGCTTCTACAGCTTGCTGCGGCGGCCCGATGGCCGGCTCGAGTTGGAGCACCTGTTCGTCGCACCCGAGGCTCTGCGACAGGGCATCGGCCGGCGATTGCTTGCACACGCCATCGAGCGGGCGCGAGAACTTGGCGACGATCGCCTGGTGATCCAGAGCGACCCGAACGCGTGTGATTTCTATCTGGGCCAGGGAGCCGACCTCGTGGAGCGGATTCCCTCGAGCATCCCCGGCCGTTCGATTCCGTTCCTGGTGCTCCCGATTCCCGCGCGTTGCCGGGATCTCGCTCGGGACTAGGATCTGGATGTCGCGCGCCTGATAGGAGAGAACGCCATGCCCGGCTTCGTGATTCGCCTGTTGATCTGCGCCCTCGGCCTCTGGGTGGCCCAGGCCATCGTTCCCGGCGTGAGGATCGACGATACCGAGACGATCTTCCTCGCCGCGCTCCTGCTCGGCATCGTGAACGCCGTGGTGCGCCCGATTGCGTTGTTCTTGACGCTGCCGATCACGGTCGTGACGCTCGGCCTCTTCTTGTTCGTCTTGAATGCCGCCATGCTCGGGTTGGTCGCGAGCTTGCTGAGCGGCTTCAAGATCGCCGGCTTCGGATCGGCGCTGCTGGGCTCGGTCGTCGTGAGCGTCACCAGCTGGTTCGCGTCCCAGTATGTGGGCCCGAAAGGCAATGTCGAAGTAATGGAACGACGTTAGGCAGCTGCCATGAACACGCCCGCCCACGTCATCGCGGGCCTCTGGGCCGTCGGCCATGGGAAGCGAGCGTGGGCACCGGTGCTGGCAGGGTCGCTGCTTCCTGATCTTCCGATGTTCTTGTTCTACGCCTGGCAGCGCGGCTGGCTGGCTCGCCCGGATTCCGAGATCTGGAGCACGCGCTACTTCGAGGCCGACTGGCAGCTCTTCTTCGATGCGTTCAACTCGCTTCCAGCCGTGATGCTGGGCTTGCTGGTCGCGCGCTGGATCGGCTCCCCGGCACTACGGCTCTTCTTCTTGAGCGTCGGACTGCACTGCGTTCTCGACCTGGTCGTCCACCATGACGATGCCCACCGCCACTTCCTGCCACTAGCGAGCTGGCGCTTCGAGAGCCCGATCTCCTACTGGGACCCTGCCCACTACGGGCGGATCCTGGCGCCGCTGGAAGCCCTGTTCGCGGTGGTCGGCGCCGGCCTGTTGATGCGCAGACAGGAGCCGCTCCCCGTCCGTTGGCTCGCTGGCGGAACACTCGTGGCCTACGGTGCGGCTCTCGTGTTCGCGCTCGTCTACTGGGTCGGGCCTGGAGCCGCCGCCGGCTGACAGCGCTAGCTGAGGCCGAGTTCGACCAGCAGCGCGAAGAAGTTCTCGGGTGCGTTGGCGAGTTCGACGCCGAAGCCAGCTCCCGAAACCACGGACGATGCGGCGCGATGGGAGCGCTGCAGCCTCGAGACGCGGCCATGCAGCTCGATCTCGCCGGCACTCGCATGGAGCACGAGCATCAGTTCACTGCCTTCTTCCGGCAGATGCGAGCTCAAGACGAAGATCCCGCGAGCGGAGAGATCGGAAACGATCCCGTTGTGGAGCTTGTCGCCGATGCGGTATTTGCACCCGACGCGGTATATCTCGCGAACGAACTGACGCTTTTCCCTCGACACGGATTGCTGATCGGCCGATCGGGGAAGGCACTGAAACTCAAGCGTCGTGGTCGATTCGCGGGGCGCGCCTTTCTCGCTCTTCTCGCGCGTGCAGACGCAGCGTTGGATGTAGGGTCTCGTCGGCGCCGATCTCGTCGAGCTCTGGGGCGGAAAGCCCGCCTAGAAGGAGCAGGGCGAGTTCGGTCGGGCAGTAGGGATTGCGCGCCAGGGCCCGTCGCACGGCTCGCCGGCCGCCGAAGCGTCGGCTCTGTTCGATGCTCCGCAATGTCGACGCGGCAACCGGTCTACGGGCCGCGATGCGGATGACGTGCGCCTCGATGATGCGCGGGTTCTCGAGCAGGTGGCCGATCACCGTCGGGTCGCCGTCCAGGAGCAGGCGCTCGAGGACATCGGGATCATCGCCGCGAGCCAGCGAGCGCCGGGTGCCGAGGGGAATCTCGGCGAGCTGCGGCGCCAGCTCCCCTGCCGGATCCGCGAGCACCTGAGCGGCCTCGGCCGAACGGAGTACACGGGTGAGGAAGCTGTCCCGGGCATCGTGAGCCAGACCGTAGAGGTCGGCACGCAACGCGTAGGGGAATTCGCGGGTGGCCCCACCGCCGCGCAGCACCGCCAGTGCCGTCTCCCGGAGTGGCTCACCCGGTGTGGATTCCGCACCGAGAATCGCGGCGAGCAGTGCGTGGGCGGTTTCCCGGGGCTCCACCTCGAGCCGTTCCAGCAGGAACTCACGCCTCATGGGCAGCTCTGGAATGGCCCGGAGAGAGAGCGCCAATTGGCGCAGCACGTGTTCGATGTCGGCCGTCATCGCGGTCAGACGATAGCGAGCTTGTCGAGGTGTTCGGTCGGCAAGGCATTTCGGTTAGGCTCCCGGCCGATGACGACGCTGCCGTTCCACGCGATCGAGACCGTGTTCCTGGATGTCGGGAACACCCTGGTTTCGATCGATTTCCGCTGGGTCGCGCGGGAGCTCGCGTCTCGCGGGTTCGAGGTCGCGCCAGCGACTTTGCGGCGTGCGGAAGCTGCGACGCGGCCGGCGGTCTCCGAACGTGCGGCGGCAAGGGGCAGCACCGAAGGCGAGAGCGCTTTCCATTTCTATCTGCGAAGCGTTCTCGAGCGCCTAACAACGCCTCCTTCGGCGCCCGAGATCCGCCGTCTCGCTAGCGAACTCGAGCCAGTCTTGCGCGTCCCCGGGGAATCGGACCGACTCTGGTGCGAGGTGATGTCGGGTGTTCCCGAAGCGCTCGAGGCAATGACCTCGCTGGGCTTGAGGCTCGTCGTGGTCAGCAACGCCGACGGCACGGTCGAGCGGAGCCTTAAGCGGCTCGGTCTCAGCGACTCGCTCGACTTGATCATCGATTCCCAGGTGGTGGGCTTCGAGAAGCCGGATCCCCGGATCTTCGAGCTGGCGCTTTCCCGATCGGGCGCGGCGCCGGAAACGACGCTCCACGTCGGCGATCTCTACGCGGCTGATGTCGTCGGCGCGCGGAGCGCCGGTTGCCACGCGCTGTTGCTCGATCCACATGGAGATTGGGGCGATGTCGATTGCGCCGTGCTGCCGGATATCTCGGCCGTCGCCGTTGCCTTGGAGATGGCACGATGAGTGCCTCTGGCGCCCTCGCCTTCGCCGTGACGATCGGGCTGATGCTGATCGCGATCGGCGCGCATTACGAAGCGCTGCGGATCGCCACGCTCGCCTGCCAGAAATTGCCATTCGGCCGCTTTCGGGTCGCCATCTCGATTCTCCTCGCGACACTGGCCCATGCCGTGGAGGCGTTGCTGTTCGCGTTTGGCATCCAGGCGCTCGTGGGTTCGGGCATCGGGGCGGTCGCGGGCGCTGAGACCTTCAGCGAAGTGGTGTATTTCTCGTTTTCGACGTACTCGTCGCTTGGCTACGGCGACCTCGTTCCGCTCGGCCCGATCCGAATCCTCGCCGGCCTCGAGGCGGTCACCGGATTGGTCCTGATCGCCTGGACCGCCTCGTTCACGTACTACGAGATGCAACGCTACTGGAGGGATTAGCGTGGTCGTCGGAATCTTTCGCAGCCGCCTTCGGCCGGAACAAGAGCATGCCGGAGCCGCCTACGGCCCGGTGGCCGAACGGATGGAGGCGTTGGCGCGTAGCATGCCGGGCTTCCGATCGGTGAAGACCTTCGGCGCCGGGGATGGTGAACGTGTCACGTTGTTCGAATTCGAGACCCTTGCCCATCTCGACGTCTGGCGAGACGAGGCAGAGCATCTGGAGGCACAGCGGCGTGGTCGCGACGAGTTCTATGCCAGCTACGACCTGTACGTGTGCGAGCCGATCCGCGAGGCGCACTTCCGGGCGGAAGACTGAGGCGGTAGCCTTCTCGCTCCGTCACCGAAGGAATCCCGATGCGTTTCACATTCGCTGAATCCATGTGCGACCCGAAGCAGCTCCCGGCCCTGGCGGTCGAGGCGGAGCAGGCAGGCTATGCGTCGTTCACGGTTCCCGAGAGCATCTGCTATCCGCGCGATTCCGATAGCAAGTACCCATACACGGCGGACGGGAACCGCGAGTTCCTCGAAGGCATGCCCTTCATCGAGCCGTTCGTGTTGATGGGCGCGTTGGGGGCCGTGACCGAGCGCCTGCGGTTCACCACCTTCGTCGTCAAGCTGCCGATGCGACACCCGGTGATGACTGCGAAGCAAGCCACCTCCGTGGCCTACATGACGGACAACCGCTTCGGCTTCGGCGTGGGCCTCTCGCCCTGGCCCGACGACTTCCGGGCCGTCGAGGTTCCCTGGGCGGGGCGCGGCAAGCGCATGGACGAAGCGATCGCGATCATCCGCGGCCTCGAGACCGGCGAGTACTTCGAGTTCCACGGCGAGCACTACGACATCGAGCCGATCAAACTCTGCCCTGCGCCGAGCCAACGCATTCCGATCCTGATCGGCGGCCACGCGGACATCGCCCTTCGGCGCGCCGCCCGGGTCGGCGACGGCTGGATGCACGCGGGCCTCGGCGACGGCATGCCCATCGATCAGGCGATCGCGCGCATCAACGAACTGCGTGTCGAGTACGGTCGCGACAAGGAGCCCTTCGAGTTCCACGTGATCTCGATGGACGCCTACAGCCTGGACGGAATCAAGCGACTCGAGGACCAGGGCGTGACCGACGCGATCGTGGGCTTCCGGGACGCCTATCAACCGGACCAGATGCCGCTTCAGATGAAGATCGACGCGCTGAAGCAGTTCGCGGACAACATCATCTCGAAAGCGGGCTGAGATCGCCGTTCTGAATCGATGACTACGTGCCCTTGGAGAACTGAATGAGCAAATGGATTCCCTGGATCACCGTGGCCGGGCTGCTGCTGGCCCTCCCCGCTGGCGCAGCGGATTGGAGCGGCTGGAGCGACCTCGAGACGATCGAAGTAACGACCGTCCAGGAAGACGGCTCGGAAATGGTGACCACGATCTGGATCACCGTGCTGGAAGGTACGGCCTACGTCCGAACCAGCGAAAGCAGCGCCTGGGGCAACGCCGTCGAGAAGGCCGAGACCTTCGGGCTGCGCGGCGGCGATGAAGACCGCACGGTCCGCGCGACCGCGATCAACAATGACGCCACGCGTGCCAGCGTCGAAGACAGCTTCCGCCAGAAGTACGGCTTCTCGGATGCCATGATCGGCATCTTCCGGGGTGAGGCGCGCATCTTCAGCGTCGAGGCTTTCACGCCCTGAGTCGGCTCCGATGACGAGCGTCTTCACCTACGGCTCGCTCGCGGTACCCGAAGTCTGGACGCTCGTCGCGGGCCGACTGCACGTCTCGGAACCCGCGCTGCTCTCGGGGTTCCGGCGGCGTGTGCTTCGAGACGCCCCGTATCCGGGCATCGTGCCGTCGCCTAGCGAACTCGTCGACGGCGTTCTCTGGCATGGAATCGATACCGTGACGATGGCGCGGCTCGACGATTTCGAGGGCGACCTCTATGAGCGCCTCCCCGTCGAGGTGCTGGTTGGCGAGGAGGCGGCCGTGGCCCATGCGTATGTGGTTCGGCCGCGGCACCAGGCGTTGCTCTCCCCGGAACCCTGGGACGAGGCGACGTTCCGCGAGCACGAACTCGAACGCTACCTCGAAGGCTGTCAGCGTTTCGCCGAGAGCTGGTCCCGGATCGACGACTAACGTCCGACGATCCGATACCACCACACTTCGGTCGAGGCCGCGGCTCCGTCAGGATCCAGTCCATACTTCCGCGCCGCCGCCGTACGAAGGGCATCGATCCGTACCGGATCCTCGACCCGGACCGCGAGGCAGGCGTAGACGAGGCTTCCCACCCGAAGGCGCACCCGATCATCGGCCTCCAGGAAGTGGGGCCAGCGCTTCACCGGGTTCAGGAAGTCGGCGGGGATGTGGAGCGCGCCGTCGAGCACGACGTTCCAGGTGGTCACCGAATAGGGGTCTTCGGGCCGAACCTCGATCTCGGTCTCGCGAAGATCGCTCGGGAAGGACGAAGGGCAAGCGACTTCGGGGCCTGCCAACGCGCCACCCGGGATCGGACCGAGGGGCCCTCCGCAGGCGAAAAGCAGGAGCGCGCCCGCTACGGCCGCGACCGGTCTATGTTTGCCGGGCTCACGCATCATCCTCTGGGTACCGGTTCCCGCGGGTGCCCGCCAAGGGAGAAGCCATGTTCCGAGCCAGTGCCTTGACGGTTCTCATGACGCTGGCACTCGCCTGTGCCGGTCCGGAGCCCTACGACATGTCGGCCTGGGCGCACCTCGAAGCCGAGCCGGCACCGGAAGCCTTCGAGGGGGTCACGGTCACCTTCCTGGGCGTTTCGACCCTGGTGATCCGGGACGCCGAGACCACCCTGATGATCGATGGTTTCTTCACGCGCCCCGATCTCGGCGGCCTCAACATTCTGGGCAAGATCGCCCCCGATCCCGAGCGGGTGGATCAGGGCCTGTCCCTCGGGCGGGTCCGCTCGTTGGCCGCCATCACCACGGTGCACTCGCACTTCGATCACGCGATGGATACGCCGCTCGTCGCGCAGCGGACCGGCGCGATGTTGTTGGGTTCCTCCTCTACCGCAAACATCGCGCGGGGGCTGGGGCTTCCGGAGCATCAGATCCGCGAAGTGGCGCCCGGCGATTCCGCCGGGTTCGGCGCATTTCGGATCAAGTGGTTCGCCTCGAAGCACTATCCGTTGCCGCCGCCGGCCGACATCATGCTCGGCACCGAGGTCGAGACACCGCTCGTGCCACCGGCCCGGATCACGGCCTGGGCCGAGGGGCGCAGCGATACGATCGTGATCGAGCACCCGCGCGGCACGCTCGTGGTGCAGGGGAGTGCAGGCTTCGTCCCGGGCGCGCTCGCCGGCGTCGACGCCGACGTCGTCCTGCTCGGGATAGGAGGTCTCGGCGGAATGGAGACCGCGTACCAGGAAGACTATTGGCGCCACATCGTCAGCGAGGTGGGTCCGGCCGAGGTCTACGCCATTCACTGGGACGATTTCAATCGCCCGCTCAGCGAGCCGCTGTTGCCGGGCGGCACCGCCGGAGGCGACTTCCCGCTCGCGATGCACTTCCTCGAGGCGAAGGCCACGGCGACCGGCGTTCAGGTCGGCCTGCTCCCGTTCGCGGTTCCGGTAGCACTCTACTGACGCGTGATAGACTCGGCTCCTCATGAGCGCATCCCCTGTTCTTCCGGACGAGCCGAGTCCCTTCTCGCCCGAGGTTCTCGCCGACCCGTGGCACCACTATCGACGCTTGCGTGAGCAGGCGCCGGTCTATCGCGATCCGCTGACCGGGATCTATTTCATCTCGAGCTATCGCGCGGTGGATGAGGCGGTCAAGAACTGGGAAGTCTTCTCGAACCGCTTTGGTGTTGCCCTCGCAGGCGGAGAAGAGGCCACCGCAGCGGCGGCTTCCGGAATGCCCGATGTCGGTGACGAGGGCTACCCGCCGGTCGACACGATGCTTACCGCCGACCCGCCCGAGCAGAAGCGCTTCCGAAGCCTGATCGCCAAGGCGTTCAGCGCGCGCCGGGTCAACGCGTTGAGCGATCGCGTGAAGGCCATCGCCAATGAGCTCGCGGACGGCTTCGCCAACGACGGGCACGTCGAGCTGGTCTCCCGTTTCTCGCAGCCGCTTCCGCTCACGGTGATTGCCGAGCAACTGGGCGCACCGGCCAAGGATCTGCACCTGTTTCGGCAGTGGACTGACGGCTTCCTGATGCAGCTCGGCGGGATGGCCGATGAAGCGGGACACAAGGAAGCGCAACGCCTGATTCGGGAGTTCCAGGTCTACTTCGCCGCTCGACTGGAAGAGCGCCGCACCGATCCGCATGACGACATCATCTCGGACATCGTGCATGCCAAGGTCGATGGCGAGCGGCCGCTCAACGTTGCCGAGATGCTCTCGATCCTCCAGCAGCTACTGGTCGCCGGGAACGAGACGACGGCTTCGGCCATCAGCGAGGGGATCTGGCTCTTGATGCAGAACCCCGATCAGCTGGAGTTGGTGCAGCAGGAACCGGACCGGATTCCCAAACTCGTCGAGGAAGTGCTTCGGATGGCGTCGCCGACGGCCAACATGTGGCGTGTCGCCAAGGAGACGACCGAGCTCGAAGGTGTCGAGATTCCTGCCGGATCGATGTGCATGCTGCGCTTCGCCGCCGCAGATCGCGACCCCGCAGTGTTCCCGGATCCCGACCGTTTCGACATCACCCGCGAGAACGCTCACGAACACCTGGCGTTCGGGCTCGGGGTCCATGTCTGCCCTGGAGGGCCGTTGGCTCGCAAGGAGATGGTGAACGGCTTCGAGACCCTGCTCTCGCGTTTCGATGGCTTCGAGCTCGACAGCACCGCACCCGCTCCGACGCACCGGCCCAACGTGCTGCTCTGGGGCTTCGACTCGATGCCGATCAAGTTCCGCGCCCGCGCCTAGCATTCAACCGTTCAATAGGAGAACCCCCAAGAATGAAGATCTACGATTCGATCGGACCGAACCCCAAGATGGTCCGCATGTTCGCCGCAGAGAAGGGCTTCACCTTCTCCGAGACAGAGACCGTCGATATCATGGCGGGTGCCAACCGTCAGGCGCCTTACACCGACAAGAACCCGGCGGGGCAGATGCCTTCGGTCGAGCTGGACGATGGCAGCATCGTCTGCGAAACGATCGCCATCTGCGAACTGATCGACGAGACGAAGACCGACCCGCCCCTGATCGGAACCACCGCCGCCGAGCGCGCCGAGACCCGCATGTGGGTACGCCGGGTCGAGTGGAAGATCATCCAGCCGCTTACCGACGGCTTCCGCAATGCCGAGGGGCGCCAGCTGTTCGAGAGCCGCTTCCGCACCGACGAGAGCGTGGCCCCGTTCTTCAAGGCGGTTGCCCAGGACGGCCTGGCCTGGCTCGACGAGCAGCTCGCCGGGCGCACCACGATCGTGCCCGGGCGCTTCACGCTCGCGGACGTGGCCCTGTACGCGATCGTCGAGTTCGGTGTCGGTGTCGGCCAGCCGCTCGATCCCGCCCACAAGAACGTGGCGGGCTGGTTCGAGGCGACCCAGGCCCGGGCCAGCTCCCAGGCCTGAGGCACGCAGCCAAGAGAACGAAGCCCCCGCCCGGTAGCTGCCGAGCGGGGGCTTTCTCGTTCAGGCTAGGCTTGGCCCACCCGATCGCCCGGAGGAATACCCATGGCCGTCCGCTTCCAGCCCTTCGATCCGGAGTTCCTGCAGCAGCCGTACGGGACCTACGCGCGGCTTCGCGATGAGGATCCGATTCACCGGATTCGTTTCAGTCCGGTCGCGGTCGGAAAGATGATGTGGCGCTTCACGCGCGAGCGCGTGCGCCAGAGTGACGACGGGTTGCTCAAGGCCTTGCGCACGCTGAACCAGGAACGGAAGTCACAACAAGCGGGCGGGGGACGTCGCGGTTTCGGTCGGGGTACCAAATTCTTCGCGATCTCGCGGCACGAGGAAGTCTCCCACGCGCTGCGCCATGCCGAGCTCTTCTCGAGTGCGCCGATGGGCGGTGCCGAAGCACGGCCGATGAACGAGGACGGCGATATCTCGCCGACCGCGGGTTCGCTGATCGGAATCGACCCGCCCGAGCACGGCCGCCACCGTGGCATCGTGAGCCGCGGCTTCACGCCCCGGCGCATCTCGGACCTCGAACCCCGAATTCGCAAGATGGCTGACGAACTCGTCTCCAGCTTCGAGCAACGCGGCGAGTGCGAATTGATGGAGGACTTCGCGAATCCACTTCCGGTGAGCGTGATCGCGGAGTTGTTGGGGCTCGATCCTGCGCGTCACGATGACTTCAAGCGTTGGTCCACCACCTTGATCGTCGGCTCGACCCGGGGCGAGCGTTCGGCAGTCCCGCGGCTCGAGATGTTCCGGGAGTTCCGGGCCTACATGGCGTCGGTGGTCGAAGAGCGCAAGCGAGAGCCCGCCGACGATCTGATCTCGATCCTGGTCCACGCGGGCGGAGGTGAGGGCGTGCTCGACACGCAGCAGGTGATTTCGTTCGCCAGTCTGTTGCTCGCTGCCGGTTCGGAGACCACGACGAACCTGATCGGCAGCGCGATGCAGACCCTGGCCGAGCACCCGGAGACCCTCGAACGCGTGCGCGCGGACCCCTCGCTGGTTCCCCAGGTCGTGGAGGAGATGCTCCGCTACGACTCACCGATCCAGATGCTCATGCGCGCGACGACCCAGCCGGTCGAGCTCGGGGGCCAGCCGATTCCCCAGGGTTCGATGATGATGTTGTTGCTAGGCGCGGCGAATCGCGACGAACGCCGCTTCCCCGAGGCCAATCGCTTCGATATCGATCGCGATACGAACGGGCACGTGGGCTTCGGCTTCGGCAACCACTTCTGCCTCGGCGCCTCGCTCGCTCGGCTCGAGGGGAAGATCGCGCTGGAGACGCTGCTCGAGCGGTTGCCGAACTACGAGGTCACCGCACCGGTGCGGGTGCACGGCTCGTTCCTGGTGCGCGGTCCCTCGGCGCTGCCGATCCGCTTCGGCAAAGCGTGAGGCTCTTCGTCCCCGCCTGCGCCTAACGTCCCTTGAACTCAGGCGGGCGCTTCTCGACGAATGCCTTCATCGCTTCCGCGCCGTCCTTGGTCGAGCCGTTCACCGTCTGGGCCATGGCCTCCCAGTGCAACATCTCGGAGAGGCTCATCTGCAAGCCGCTGTTGGCCATGCGCTTGGTCATCTGGAGCGCCAGCGGCGGCCCGGTTGCCAGACGCATCGCCCAGGCCTTTACGAACTCGTCGAGTTCGCCCTGGGGCACCACGCGGTTCACGATGCCGATGCGCTCGGCTTCCTTGGCGTCGAGGATCTCAGCGAGGAGCAGCATCTCCTTCGCCTTGTGGAGCCCGATCAGACGCGGCAGCACCCAGGATCCACCCATGTCTACCGACAGGCCGCGCTGGGCGAAGATCTCGCTGAAGCGGGCGCGGTCGCTGGCCACGATCAGGTCGCAGCCGAGGGCCAGGTTGAGTCCCGCTCCGATCGCCACGCCGTCGACCTTGGCGACGACGGGTTTGGGGACCTCGTGGAGGGCCAGGGCCGTATACCCGAAGTACTGCATGCGATCGAGCTGATGGCGCTGGTCGTCGGAGCCGCCAGTCAGGTCGGCGCCGGAGCAGAAGTTGCCGCCAGCGCCGGTCAGGATCATCGCGCGATCATCCGGGTTCTGGCTGACCTCGCGGAAGATCTCGACGAGGCCACCCCACATCTCGAAGTTGATCGCGTTCTTCTTGGCGGGCTGATTGAGCGTGACGGTCACGATGCCATCGGCACGCTCGACGATGATGCTGTCCATGTCTTCCTCCGTGGCCGGCGATGATAGGATGCCGATCGGAGGTTCACCCCATGCAATCGTTCTCCCGGGAAGAAGTCGAACAGGCCTGGCGCCATTTCATCACCGTCGGAGACTCCGGCGATTGGAACGCCTGGGCCGACCTGCACAGCGAGAACGGCCTTTGGGTGGAGCATCACCTCGGCACCTTCGAGGGCCGCGAAGCCATCCGCGAGGCCATCGTCAAGGTGATGAAGCCCGTTCCGATGATGGAATTCCCGGTCGGCTGGCACGCCATCGATGGCAACCGCGTCGTGTTCTACCCGTGGCAGGTGATGCCCGACCCGGCCGGCGGGGACGCGGTCTACCGCTTCGGATGCGTGACGATCCTCGAATACGCGGGCGACGGGCTCTGGTCCCACCAGGAGGATCTGTACAACCCGCGCGAGGCGGAGGAGGTGATGAAGGCCTGGGTCGCAGCCGGCGGACAGTTCGCCGGAGCGAGCGATTGACAGCCTACTTCGAACGCTATGCGGACGCGTTCGATGCTGGAGCCATCGCGGCCTTCTATCAGGTCCCGCGTTTGATCTCGACCGCCCACGGCGCCGCTTGAACCGGGCGCTCGAGACCGAACGCCATCGGTTACGGCCGATCCGTCGGTCAGAGAGGGCGGAACTCCGCACGCTCTTCACCGATCCGCAGGTTCGCCGCTGGCTGTTCGACGATCGGACGCTCGCGGAAGCCGACGTGGACGAGCTCATTGCCAATAGCGATGCCCTGGAAGCGAGGGGCCTCGGGCACTGGACCCTGCGCGGGAAGTCCGATGGTCGCCTGATCGGAACGGTGGGACTCCAGCCCTTCGAGGACCATCACGTCGAACTGGTCTATCTGCTGGCGCCCTCCGAGTGGGGCCGCGGTCATGCGACCGAGGCCTGTGCGGCCCTGCTCCA
>JAJDAP010000098.1 GCA_029261795.1 Deltaproteobacteria bacterium | reverse complement strand
AGGTTGAAGTCGCCGATCCCGACGACGCCGTCTGCGTCTTGATCGGTGCCGAGGCCGCTGTCGGAGCCCGCCACGAAATCGGGCAGGAACAGGTTGAAGTCGTTGATGGCGCAGGTGTCGTCGTTGTCGAAATCGCAGTCGCAGGCGTTCCCGTAGAGGTCGCCATCCGCATCCTGCTGCCCGGCGTTGGGAACCAGGGTGCAGTTGTCGGTCGAGTCAGGCTCGCCGTCGGCGTCGAAGTCCGGTTCCGGCAATAACGTGAAGACGAAACGGCCTAGCGTGCCCGGGCCGACGAGTTGGCCCGTTGCCATGGTGATTTGCGAGATCACTTCTGGCGGCGCGTTCTTGGGGCCGCCGAGCGCGAACACGTTGGCGGATCGGGTTCCGCCATCCAGGGGTCGCAGGTCCACGCTCAACTGCTGAACCCACTGGCCTCCCTGTTGGAGCGACAGACCGGACACACCCACGAACCAATCCGGGCTGGGGCCTAGCATCGTCGCGAGTGTGACGAGGGGATGTGCCGGCTCGATCTCGAACTCGACGACGAGCGGGCCGCAGTTCGGGTTGACGGTCTCGGCCGGGCAGAACCACCAGGGCCAGTCGAGCGCTGCGCCTGCCGTGCCGGCGAGGAGCGCGGTCTCGACCTCTTGCACGAACTTCGTCGTCGCACCGGTCTCGGCCATCTGGGTCGTTCCGGGGCTGGAGAGCTGGCCCAACTCCCAGAAGGTTGCACCGGGGTGGTGGGTCGCACCGGCAAGCCAGGAGAAGTGGGCGTCGAGAGGAAAGGCACCCGGATGGGAGGTCGTGCTCCAGGTGTTGACGATCTCGAGGCGGTAGCGCACTGCCTGCGCTTCGAGGGGAATCAGCGCAAGAGAGAGCAGCGCAAGCAGGTGACACTGGAGCCAGCGGCCGGCCATCGGCGATCCTCCTGTCGCGACGGTCTCACACCGTGGGACGCTACTCAAGGCCCCGGGGCCCCCGCCCGGAAGCCGGGTAGGAAAAGATTGAAGTCACCGATGCCCACCACGCCGTCGCCGTCCATATCGGTGCCGGTGCCGTTGTCCGTCGCGGAGCTGAAGTTCGGCAGGAATACGTTGAAGTCGCCGATGTCGCAGGTTCCGCTCTGGTCGAAGTCGCAGTCGCATGCGTTGCCGAAGCTGTCTGCGTCGGTGTTCGTCTGGGCCGGATTCGCGACCTGACGGCAGTTGTCGCAGTCGTTGCCGAGGAAGTCGAGGTCGCCATCGGGGCTCGGGGTCGCGGGTGCCGCGTCGGTAAGGTCGGTACAGCCGTCGTTGTCATCGTCGACGTCGCCTGAATCGCAGAGCCCGTCGGCGTCGAGGTCGGGGCCGTCGGCGAAGAAGTCGAAACTGCCCGAGACGCAGTCGTCGCAGTCGTCGCCGTCGATGTCCGTACACTGAAGGGGGTCGAGACGGCCGGAATCATCGGCATCGATGAAGCCATCGTCGTCGTCATCGTCGTCGCAGGCATCCACGAGCCCGTCGCTATCGGTATCCGGTCCAACGAGGTTGTTGCAGGTGGTCAGCCGGACCAGGTAGCGACCTGTGCCGATCGTCGGGTCGATGTCGGCGGTCGCCGAAAGCACCGCCACCGAGAACGTTCCGGGCCCCGCCAGTAGCACGCCCTGGATCAGGGCATCCGTTCCGGGGCCCGCATCGTCGTCGACGGCGAGCACATCGAAGTCGGGAACCGTTACGACGGCCGCGATCGGGTCGAGGGTTGCATCGAGGGCCTCCGCTTCCACCCGAACCACCGTCCCGGGCAGGAAGTTCTGGAACGTCACGAAGTCGATCTCACCCTGGGTCGCGATATCTCCCTGGAAAGCGGGCCCGTTGATGAAGGTCTGTGAAGGCGGGGAAGTGGCCTGCGCCGAGAGGGTGTAGGAACTGGCGAGCCCGTCGGGGAAGTCGAAGACCGCGACCAACCAATCGTCGTCGTCGTTCACCGAGGGCAAGGTGCTTCCGTTGACGACGATCGTTTCGTTGCTCCCGGGATTCTGGGAAGTCAACGCCAGCGCGTTGATATCATTCAGGGGCGCAACGATGAAGTCGACGTCGCCACTCCCCGTGGTCTGGAATGTCAGGGAAGTGGAGCCCGGGAACTCCTGGAAGACGAAGAGGTCGAAGTTCCAGTTTGCGGGGTCCGGGTCGTTGGGCGAATCGGGCAGGAAGCGGGCTTCGGGCATGCCGAGTTCCAGCACGCCCTCGAACTCGGCGGGCGGCTCGGTATCGTCGAAGCCTCGCGCGGTGAAGATCGCCGCGATCGCGGTCTGGTTGGCGCCGGCTCGTGTCGCGAGATTGGCCTGCAGGAAGGCATCGCGATACTCGCTCTCCGAGGCGTCCGACGGCAGCCGCGCCAACGCATCGAAGAGCAGGCTCGTGAAGGCACTCGTTCCCAGCAGCTGCGCCAGCTCCCAGTTTGCACCGCCGTAGATGAGGCCGGTCAGGTGGGAGTCCAGGCTGTCGTCGTCCGGGAAGATCTTGGAGTTCGCGACCGTTCGCAGGAAGGGCTGCCCCGGTATCGTCGACTCTCCGATGTTCGGGTCGCCACCTAGCAAGGCGGCGACGGTATCCGCGACGCCTTCGTGCATGGCCAGGATCGGGTCCTGACTGCTCTGGATGTCCGGTACCACGAGCTCCTCGAACAGATGGTGACCCATTTCGTGCGCGGCCACGTCGCGGTCCGTTCCCAGGTTCGCCGTCACGGCTCCGTCTCCGTTGCCGAAGCCGAAGAGCTGCAGCACCGGATCGTAGAACGCGTTGTTGAACTCGCCTCCGGTGTTGGGATCGGTAAGATTCGTGAAGGCGGGAAGCGGGGCGCTGAACGGCGCGAAACCCGCGGCCACGGCGAAGCGGCCGGTGTCGGTCAGGCCTCGGTAGACGCTGGTCTGGACGAAGCGAGGATCCGAAGGCGGGAACACGAAGGCGAGCGAGGGAACGAACGCCGCCGGATTGCGGAAATCGACGATGCGCGTGAAATCTCCCGCCAGCCCGCCCGAGGCGTCGAGGTCGAATAGCGGAACGATCGAGGGGACGGGCGCCAATGCGACGTTCGGATCGAAGACCGAACCGCTGCCGGTGGCGCGCCGCAGCCGGTCGATCAGCGAGAGGAGTTCGCCGCTCGATGCGTCGAGCGTGACCTGCCAGGTTCCGAACGGTCGTGCGCTGGGCAGCTGGACCTGCCAGGCCGCGACGGTCGCTCCGGGAAGTGCATACCAGCCAAGCGTTGCGCGCGGCTCGGCGCGGAGCATCTCGATGCCCGCCTTCGCTTCGGCCATCGATACTGCGGCCTCCCGCCCGAGGATCGCGGCGTGATCACGGAGCGGGGGCAACGTGACCGTTCCGTCCCGTCCGATGATCTGGCCCTCGGCGTCGAGCTCGATGACCACGCGGCGGTTCAGCACCGGGCGTTGTTGTTTGAAGAGCTGGGAACGCACGATCTGGCCGCTTCCGGAACGCCTTTCCGCGCCGATGGAACGGAGGCTGCCTCCGGCCCGCAACAACGCCAGTGCGCTTGCGGACGTACGATCTCGAACCCTGTGGGATGCGGTTCGAGGGTTGTCAGCGGCCAGGGCTCCGGCTTCCACGACTGCGGCGAGTCGATCGCGCACCCGCTCGGCCAGGAGATCCGACGCGGCGCCACTGCGCGCGGCAGCTTCGACGCCGCCGTCTCGCCCCGGTCCGTGCGTCCGGCCCGGATCGGGGGCCGTCTCCGGCAGCGGGCTTGCGCCGCCAGGCTCCGCGCCGTCTCGGGTTCCTGGCGTGAGGCTCCAGAAGAGCGCGGCGAGCACGACTAGCGAGGCGCCCGCGATCCATGCCCTCTTGCTACGTCCCCGGCTCTCCATATCCGCAATCGGTCCCTCAGGTGGAACGCGGATGATACCCGCCTAGCAGTCTGATGGGGCCGCTTTGTGAGGCAGGCTCGAGTTGCCGATGTTCCGCGCGCAACCTGCGGGTCTCTTGGGATGGCAGCTGCGGCCCGGCTCCTCCCAATCAGCGTTCAGCGGAGTGAGCGGACACCGCGGGCTGCCGCCGATGGCCTCTCTGTCCGTCAGGAAGATGAGCAGCAGCCGGATCTCACCCGAGTAGGGCAACCCAATTTGGGGGGAGGCCAGGCGTGGGCCTGGCGACGGGAGGTCTATTGAGATGCGCTCTAGACTGGGCGAATGAAGTCGCTGGCTGCAGGCTGCGCGGTCTTGCTGGGTGCATGTGCGCTATCGCCACAGCCTGCGATGGTATCGATCGAGTCGGGTTCGTTCACGGTCGGAAGCGGACCGGACGAGCGCGAATGGGCTTACGACCATTCTCCCTCCGCGGTTCGCCTGCAAGGATGGTATGACGCCTGGGAGCTCGAGCCCAGAAGCGTTGTGCTGGCCGGTTTCTCGATGGATGCCGCGCCGGTAACTCAATCCGACTACGCCCTCTTCGTGAGCGAGACCAGCCGTCGGCCTCCATGGATCTCCAAGCAGGACTACAAGACCCAGGGGTTCCTGGTCCATCCCTATGCGACGGTGAGGAAGTACCTCTGGGTCGGGGGTGCGCCGCCAGCGGACCTCCTCGAACACCCGGTTGTGCTCGTGAATCAGGGAGACGCGAAAGCCTATTGTGCGTGGCAGGGGAAGCGGCTGCCGACGGAGTTCGAATGGGAGGCCGCATGCCGCGGGAGGGACGGGAGACGATTTCCGTGGGGCGACGATTGGGAGCCGGGGAGAGCGCACAACCGATCAACGGGTACTGCACCGGTGGGGCGATCGGACGAGACGTTATGTGGGAATGGCGGATTGGGGATCCTGGGCAACGTGTTCGAGTGGACTTCGTCGGAGTTCCAAGGCAAGCGCGCCACAGTAAAGGGATGCTCGTGGGACGACGCCGACGGCAGCTGTCGGTGTGCCTTCCGACACGGTCGCCCACTTTCCTCACGCCATGTCTTGATCGGATTCCGCTGCGCGAGGGATCGTTGAGCGTCCGCCGTACAGTCTTGTTGGTCAGCGTGGCTCGGAGTATCTAGCGCCACCGACCTCGGGTCGGGCGGCTTCCCAGGCATCGCCACTGAACTGTTGCCACATCTCGGTAAGGGGGACAGGCGGATTCTCGGGGTCCTGGAGTCGGCGATCGATGAAATCGCGTACGCCCGAATGGAAGGCGAGCCTGCCATCCTCCTCACCCCACCATCGCCTGACGCCCGGGGGCGCGACGATGGCGACCGCGAAGCCGGCCCACAGCTGATACTGCTCCTCGTCCAGGGACCCCTTCCGATATAGCTCGTGGACTACCTGGAAGTGGTTCAGGTACTGAACGACCCAGGCGAAGGTCGTGCCGCGATCTTCGATCGTGGGATTCCGGTCGGCAGCCGTTCTTACGTAGCCGCCGAAGATGCGCGGGTCGTGGAGCTGCCGGATGACTTCGTTCTGGCCGTGCTGGATCGAGATCAGTTCTTCGAGCTTTTGCTGGGCAGTGTTCAAACGCACCTGCACCGCGAGATACACCAGCGTGACCAGGGTCAGCACCGAACTGAAGAGTTCCCCCAATGCGCCCAGATCCGTAATGGTCAACTCGCTATCTCTCCTTGCTTCGTGCATCTGACCCTTACCCGCCAGCCCAGGCATCGGTCGTGAAGTGCGTCCACATCTCGTTCATCGGTGTCGGCGGGTTCGCTGTGTCCCGCAGTCTACGATCGATCAGCTCGCGAAGTCTCGTTGTCGTGCCTCGCGGCGAGTCGCCACGAATCGAGTAGAAGCTGCACGAAAGTGGAGAACCCCGTGATCACTGGCAAGAGCACCCCGACGACGTATGGCCACGGCGCGCCCAGCACGGCCGTGTTGAGTAGCAGGGTCCCGATCGCAACCTCGATTGCGGCGACAGGTGCCTCGCTCCAGTACATGCTCCCGCCCTCTAGCGAATCTGCGGAAAGCGTCGTTGAGTAGCGCCTCCGACTCCCCCAAGCCGATTGAGGTCGATGCCGGATGCTACATGAACCGGCTCCGGTGCCCACGAGGCTGAGTTAGGCTGTTGCGGGTGCAGCGAGCCGAAGGAGTGCCCATGCGGATCATCGATGCCGACAGCCACTTCATGGAGCCCTTCAACTGGTTCGAGGAGAACTTCCCCGAGATCTTTGCGAAGTGCCCGCCGGTGCCCCTCGTCGAGGTGGTGCTCGAAGCCCTGATGGGCGACCTGGTGACATCGCTTCCGGCCGGGCTCGACATCCGTGCACGGGATCTGCTTCCGAAGACGCTCGTGGATACACTCGATCGCTTCGTGGCGCTCGAGGCGAAGAGCAAGGCGGGCAGCCAGGAAGCCAGCGAGGAACTCGCAGCTCTGCAGGAGGCGCGCAGCATCTCGCCCGCCCAGTACGAAGGCAAGGCGCGGCTCGCGTGGGCGGACGAGCAGGGCATCGATGTGCAGGTGATGCTGCCCACGCTCGGCATCTTTCCGTTCCGCACCGCGATGAAGCTTGGCCTTCGCGACGTCGCCTTCGAGACGTTAGGCGCGTACAACTCCTGGGCGGCGGCGCAGCTCGCGGGATACACGGAGCGACTCGTCCCCGTGACGCTCGTCGATCTCGGCGACCTGGATTGGAGCCTTGCCGAACTCCAGCGCATGCGCGCGCTCGGTAGTCGCATGGTCCAGATCAAGGCCGAGCCGGTGGCAGGCAAGAGCCTGGCGCATCCGGACTTCGAGCCGCTCTGGTCGCTGCTGGAAGACCTCGGGATGTGGGTGATGCTGCACGTCGGCGGCGGGCGGGCGCCCGTGGATACGGGCTGGGTGAACAACGACGGGCACCCCCTGGATCTATCCTTGATGTACAACGCCTACGTCCGCCGCCTCGTCCCCGAACTGGCGCTCTCCGCCTTGATCCTGCGCGGCGTCTTCGAGCGTCACCCGAAGTTGCGCTTCATCGTCGCCGAACTGGGCGTGCAGTGGGTCCCCGGCTTCGGCGAACGCCTCGACGCTGGCGTCGACCGGACGAATTCGATGTCGGCCATGACCGGGCGGAGCTACGACAACCTGAAGCTCAAACCCAGTGCGTATTTCGAGCGCCAGGTTCGCGTGGCAGCGCTGGCGAGCGAGCCCGGCCTCGATGATGCGATCCGCAGGTCACCTGAAGGCATGCTGGTGTTCTCGTCCGACTTCCCCCATCCGGAGGGAAGTCCGGACCCGGGCGCGGTCTTCGACGGACTGCTCGGCGAGCGGTCGGAGGCCCGTGAGCAGTTCTACGGCGGATCGGCCGGGGATTTCCTCGGCTTGTAAGGCCTTGGATGTTCGGCGGGGCCGGCTGCGGCCTGCCGTCTGCCGAGGCGGCGAGTGGATCATCCACGCCACGAGAAAGGAGGAGGGCTCATGAGCGCAGTCGGACTCTTCAGCATTGCACTGGGCGCCGTGGTCGTCTGCAGTCGCGGTCCACTGCTGTTTGCTCCGGCAGTGACGCTGCGCTGGTTCCAGCGTCTCCTCGAGACCGACACCCGAATCCGGATCATGGGCGTCGTAGTCGCGGCCCTGGGGAGCGGCATGGTCTGGGCTGGTGGGACCGCGAGCTCAGGGCTCGCGAGTTTCCTGGAAGTTGCGGGTTGGTGCATTGGCGCCGGAGGGAGCGTTCTCCTGTTCGTATTCCCCGAGTTCTATCGCAGCATGGCTCACGCCTTCCTGCCAAGTGACACCGGTGCCGACCTGCGGGGATGGCGCATGCTCGGCGGACTGGGCGTGGCCATCGGTATGGTGCTGATCTTCCTGGGCGTGTCTGCGCTCTAGCGACGCCTGGCCATGGTCACGCCAACGTCAGACGCTGCTGCGGCGCTTCAAGCCTCGATCAGCTCCGACACCAACACGAGATCCTTGAACATCGATTGGTATTCGGCGTGTGTCTCGTGTTCGATGGTCCGCCAGAGCGTGCCCTCGTTCTGCTTCATGTAGGCCCTGTACTCGGGGGCGCCCGGGAACTTCACGTTGTCGGCGACGACGAGCGCGCCCGGATGCAGCCAGCCGCGGCCGAGTATGAGCTTCAGGTCCGGGAGGTAGGCGGCCTTGTCGTGATCGATGAACACGAAGTCGAGGGACCCGAGTCCGAAGCCATGTCGCTCCTCGAGCTGGCGCGCGGTGGCGCCGCCGTCGCCTAGCGTGCCGACGACGACCGTCACCCGATCACTCACGCCGGCATGCGTCAGGACGCGGCGCGCAATCTCCGCATTGGCGGAACTGAACTCTACGGAGCAGATCTGCGCTGCGGGTGCCGCCGTCGCCATCCGCACGGCGCTATAGCCGCAGTAGGTCCCAAGCTCGAGAACCCGGGCAGGCTGGGCACGCTCGATCGCGGCGTCCAGAATGAGGCCCTTCTCGTCGCCGACGTTCATGAGAAAGCTCTCGTTGTAGCCGTAATCGTCGATCACACGGATCACGTCGGCCCCATCACCATGGCGGGCGTGGGTTTCGACGTAGGCGGCGAGTCGCTCCTCGCGGCCGTCCCCCACCTGCCAGTGCTCGCGCAGATGTCTCACACCGAAGGCCATGCGCCAGAACGACCAACGAAAGAACGGAATCGACTTCCAGGATCGAGGCATGGGTCTCAAGATAGTTGAGCGTCCCTACACAGCCAGGTTTCAGCTCGCCCATGATCTCAGATTTGCAAGACGAGCGGCAAGAACGAGATCGTCCACGCGCTAGTTCGCAGCTGTTGCCGTCCGCCCGCGCTATCGGTGGCCGTGCTTGGCTGGATGCGGCTTCGAGTGTCCGCGGCCCTTGTGCTTCCTGGCGAGGTGCTTCGGAAGCCTGCTGGGGGCGATCGAGATCCAGCCGTGATCGAAGCGGGCACTGATCTGCCAGCGCCCATGGTGCCAGCGATAGAACTGGTCGTTCCAGAAGAAGTGCTCCGGGTGGCCTTCAACGGCGTAGACGCCGACACCCGAGTCATACACGAGCTCGATGCCGTGGTGGTGGCGGAGTTGGTGGCGGTAGCCGTGGGCCGGAGCGTGGGGCGGCGGACCGTGTCCGGCGTGGACTCTCTTCCCATGTCCGCGATTCTGGTGACGCGAAAGGTCACCGTGCGCACACGCGCTCAGCAGGGCCAATGGACCGAGCAGCAGGAAGAGGGCAAGCATGCGCCGGAGGTGGATTCGGGAAGGCATGAGGGCTCCTTGCGTCGTACGCCTGACTGATCGGCCGAGACGCCCGGTCTCGAAGGTGCGCTCGATCACATCGCCCTCGATCCGGAAGGTCTGCCATCTGGCGCCGACCGGCGGACTCAAGCCTCGCGGCTGCCCGCCCGATGCACGGGCGAAGCCCGCTTCCTGGTCGGAGAGGTAGGGGCCAACCACAGGGGGGTCGAGGGATGGAATCGCCGAGCAACGTCTGGCAACGGCACGATCTTGCCGCGCTACCGGGGCGATCCGCTTCCGAGCACTCACGGGCATCGCGAGGTCCGTCTGGAACGTTCTTCGCCGAGGGCTGCGAGGCTTCGGGAACACTCGCCGTAGAGAATGCCATCGAAGTCAGCGGCGAGTTCGAAGGATCGATCATCAGCAAGGACAGCGTCACGATCTCGGCCGGGGCTGCCGTCCAAGCGGAAATCCAGGCGCGTACGGTCGTGATCCACGGCGCCGTCGTCGGCAATATCGAGGGCTCGCGAGAGGTCGTGCTCGGCCCTACGGCGCGCGTTCACGGCGACATCGAGACGCCATCCCTCGTGGTCGAGCGCGGCGCGTTCGTGGTCGGCGGAATGCAGATGCGCGCGCCACTGCCAATGCCGAGCAGCCGGACCGATGCCGTCAGATCGGTTCAGCCGACGCGAGGATAGTGCGAAGGACACGCCTCCGTCGTCTTCCACGGGAAGAACTACCGCGCCGGAGGCGGTAGCTTCCGGCGATGGAAGCTGAAGTCGATCCGCGTTGGGCAGAAGCGTTCGAGCGCGACGGCTACGTCGTTACGCCCGATGTACTCGAACGGGACGAACTCGCGGGCCATGGCGCCGCGGTAGACCGGGTCGTTGCCAGTCGCACGACCGATGACCATCGCGCCATGCACGAGAAGTCGAGCTACGAACAATCGTTCGTTCAATGCATGCGCCTCTGGCAGGACCAGGCGCTCTATAAGGAACCCGGTGGGCAGGACACGGAAGCGCATCAGGATGCACCGTTCTGGCCGATCGGGGATACGCCGTTGGTCTCCGCCTGGATTCCCTTCGATGGCTCCACCCTCGAGGCGGGTGCGATGTCGTACGTGCCGGGTTCCCACAAGGCCGGTCGTCTGCGGCCGGTCGACATCACGCGCTCGACCGAGCCCTATGACATCTTGCGAGACCCGGCCCTCGAGGGGCGCGAGCCGGTGGTCGTGGAAGCAGCGCCGGGATCCGTGGTCTGGCATCACGGGGCGACCGTGCATCGGGCGGCGCCGAATCGAAGCGATCGTGTGGCCCTTGCCGGAGGGTGAGCCGCTCCGGCACCCGATTCAGGGAGGGCCGACGGGGCCTCAGGTGCGCGAGGGCGCCTGAGCAGCCGGATTCATTCCGAACGGGCGGGCCGGACGCGAACCGACCGTTCCCCGAGCGCCTGGATGCGAAGCACGCGGGATTCGTCGTAGACCATCACTTCGCGGACGCCCTGGGCCTGAAGAGCACGTACCAGCTGGTCGGCAGCGAGTTCCTGCTTCACGCTGGGCAGCTGTTCCCAGGCCGCGCCCAACGTGCCGACGAAGCCGCTTCCGCCTCCCTCGCCGTTGCGTGTGCCCGCGGTCAGGTGAGGCGAAATGCGCTCGAGTTCGGCGCCGCTCATGCGATCGAGATCGCCGCTGAAAAAGGGGGTCGCGACGAAGGCCACGGCGAGAAGGACCACGACCGCTGCTCCCGCCACGATCGGCAGCTGGCGCGGCGAGCCGATGAGCCACGAGCGCACGCTCGGGTTCCGCGCTCGCGCGGTTCGCGGATCTGCCTGTTCGACGGCCTCGCCCGCGAGTTGCTGCGCTTCCTGCTCGACCTGTTGGAACCGGGGTGCCTCGATTCTGGGTGGCGAGTCGCGTCGCTCGCGATGCACATCCGTGATCAGCGAGTACAAGAACGTGTTGCGCAGCTCCGAGACGGCGCAGGCCTCTTCGTAGGAGTCGCCGGCGATCCGCTCGTTGACCTTCCGTTTGAGCGCGGTATCGAGCTCGCGGACCCATTCTTCCGCGAGTCGATCCGGCGCGATTCCAATCGCCGGAAACTCCGCTTCGAGAATCACGGCCGAGCGACACAGCAGGCCGATCAGGATCGCGGTGCCCTCGACGTTCTCGCGGCGACCCACGCCGGGCGAGAACAGCGCGGTGCGTGCGGGCTCGTCGAGAGAAGCGAGATCGAGGCACCAGGCCACCCGATCAACGGCACTGGAGCTCGGCGCGGCATCCGCCGAACGCCGGCCGAGCGCCTCGGCCAGGCGCGGCAGCACGTCGGTCTCGAACAGGGCCGCCTCGGCGCCTCGTCCATTGTCCGCCGCGGCCAGCCATCCCCAGTCTCGCGAATCGTGGACGCCCCGTTCGATGCACCAGGACAGCGCGGCGTTGTAGCTGACGATTGCGCGCAACACGCGCGGCACGAAGAAGGCCTCACCGAGCTCGCGCTTGCGACGGCGGAGTTCCAGGAGTTCCTGCTCGTCACGGCTGGCTTGTTCATCGACCCTGGCCGCGGCATGGAACTCGGCCTCGGCTTCGTCGAATTCGGGCCCGTCGTTCTCACCGGCGCGTTCGCACAAGGCGTAGAGCCGCGGCGTCAGTCCGACGGGATCCTGGAGCGTTGCGCGCTCGCTCCCCTGGCCACCGCTACATAACAGCGTGATCAGATAGTCGAGGGCGCTGATCCGTCCGCCGAAGCCTTCGTGCCCGTCGATTTCCGCGACGAGCATCAGATCCAGGAGGTCGAGGAGGCCGCGACGATCGCTCGCGAGGCGAGCCGGCAATGTGGCCCGGAGTTGGGCCACCGGTACCTCGAAGGCCAGGGTACGAATCTCGTGTTCGATGGTGTCGAGCATCCCGTCGAGCTTGGGGAGCCGAGCATGATCGCGGAGTTCCAATGGCTGCGCGGAGATCCTGACGAGTTCGGCGCTGAGTGCGCGGCCGGCATCGGAGAGGTGGCGAGCCTCGGAAGAGAGCTCGAAATTGGCAAGGACGGCCCAGGCCGCATTCAACGCGCCGAGGCGGGTGAAGCGCGCGCGTAGTTCGGGGTCGCGGCGTGCGATCCGGAGTTCCGGCTCGGCATCGGTGGCGTCAGGGGTTTCACCGTTGTGCGCGTCGAAGGGGGGCACGATCACCGATGTTCTAGAAGACGGTGCGGCCCGCGAGGGGGTCACAGGGCGCGATCGTGAGCGGTGTCAATGCCGCGACATTGCAGCCGACCTGGCCCGGGGCCAGCACGCCGGCACTGTCGGGTTTCGCGAAACCCCAGAACTGCACGAAGCCGTTGCCGTCGATATCGGCGCCGGCGTCGGCGGTGAAACCGACGCCGTCCGCGCTCGCCTGCACGCCGTAGGAGAAATAGACGGTGCCCTCCGGCGCGAAGCCGAGCTCGGCGAAACCGCTCGTCAGGGCGTTGAACCCCAGCGCCTGCGGGCCCGGGATCGCGGGCGGTTCCGGGGCCACCGTGAGGAACTGGCCGAATTCGGAGAAGTAGGCGCGCTCGGCTGTTGCGATGGCGCCGAGGTTGGTATCCGCTTCGGCGCTCTTGGTGCGGTATTGATAGGTCATGAACATCGGGAGCGAGATGGCAGCCAGGGTGCCGATGATGACGACGGCGACCATCAGCTCCAGGAGCGTGAAGCCACCGGGACGGTCCCGCACGTCGGCGCGCATGTAGAGCAATCGCATACCCTCTTCATCGGCCAGAGCGACAGGCGACTGAAGGATTGCGGCATTGGTGAGCGGGATCACTTCTGGCCCCCGCTCGAGGCGATGTCTGAAAACGCTATTCGCGTTCCAGGTAGCCGAGGGCCTCGAGCCGTTCGATGTCGGCAGCGTCGAGGGCGTGCTCCTTGCCGGCTGCCGCTCCCGCCAGTGCAGATTCGAAAGCGGCTGTCAGCGCTGCCGTCATTTCTGGCTGGCGGGTCGCCAGGTCCACTGTCTCGGCGGGGTCCGATGCCAGGTCGTAGAGTTCGGCCACCTCACCGGGGCGCTCGACCACCTTGTGCGTACCTTGCAGCAACGCGCGCATCTGGCGGCCTTTGACGGAGTACGATTCCGAAACCACCGGACGTTCGGGGTCGAGGTTCGCGCTGTACAGCGCCCGGCCATCGAGGCCGGCGGGAACAGGCAGCTCGAGAAGTGCCGCGATGCTAGGCACGACGTCGGCGAGGCCCACCGGCGTCGCGCTTCGCTGCCCCTTCTGCTGGCCGGGCAGTTTCACGATGAAGGGGATGCCGACGACCCCTTGATACACGCTGAAGCCGTGACCGAAGGTGCCGTGGGCTCCGAAACTCTCGCCGTGATCCGAGACGATCCAGATCAGGCTGCGGTCGAGAAGTCCGCGTCGCTCGAGCTCCGCAAAGACCCGGGCCAGCTGGTCGTCGAGGAAGGCCAGGGCGCCGTCGTATTGGGAGATCAGATGTTCGCGCTCGTCGCTCTCGACCCGCCGCTCGCCACTGGCGGCACCCCGGTTCATGGCGCTCCAATCATGCATCATGTCGAAGCCCGGAATCCTGCCGGGGAAGCGGGTCCGATAGCGCTCGGGTGGATGGATCGGGCGATGGACGTCCATGTAGTTCAAGAACAAGAAGAAGGGTGCGTCATCCTTCGCGAGGTGATCGAGTACGCGCAAACTTTCGTCGGTGATGGTCTGCGCGTTCCGCCACTCCCACATCGCGTGGGCCGGGAAGAAGTGCCTTCTGAGCTGGCCGACGAGCCGGCTGCGTAGATAGGGTGGGCCGATGCCGCGAAAGGGCGAAACGGCGCAGCGCGTGTCCCAGTAGTCGAAACCCTGTTCGATCCCCTTGCCGCTCGCGATCCAGCCACAGTTCGCCGCGATCCCCGCCGTGGCATAGCCGGCGTCGCCGAGCAGCTCCGCCAGTGTTTCATGCTCGTCGCCGAGTTTGGGAGCGCCGGGAACTGCGCCGTGATTGGCCACCCAGCGTCCGGTGAAGAGTGACGCGTGGCTCGTCAACGTCATGTCGCCGGAAGCGAGGGCGTGCTCGTAGACCGTCGCCTGCTTCGCAAAGCGCGCGAGGTTCGGATCGGTATTCCGCTGGTAGCCATAGGTCGAGAGATGGTCGGCGCGCACGGTATCCAGCACGATCATGATGACCGGGGTCGCACTCGGGTCGTCCCCGGCCGCCGTCGGCAATCCGGGCGGCGGAACATGGTTGAGCGCGAACAGCGCCAGGGCGGAAAGCCCGAGCGCCCCGAGCAACAGGCGGCCACTGGCCAACGGTGCGCGCGCGAGGCGCTCTCCGAGAACGCGGGCCGCCAGGATGGCCAGGCCCAGCACGCCCAACGTCGCGCCGATGCGCAGGCCCAGCGAGGCTTGGAGCCAGACGATTCGCACCGCACAGAGCCATACCAGGAGGGTGGGGATGATGATCCATGGATGCCCGACCCCAGCCAGGAAGCCCGTGCGCTTGAACCAGGAGACAGCGATCAGGGCCACCAGGGCCGCGATGGCCACGACGCCCGAGCGCCCCAGGGATTCGCCCCATTGGAGATTGATCGCGAGGGCGGCGACGACACTCAGCGAGCCGAGACTCGCCAGCAACCGTGCCGGATCGTGCCCGCGCTGACGGGCTCGCGCGAGCGGACCCGCCGCAGTCAGCCCGACCGATGCACCGAGCCCGGCGCCGAAGAGAGGCCAGAAGACCAGCACCGCAACCCCGACCCACGGGTTCAGCCCGTAGGAGCCGGATTCGAAGCGCGCCAGCAGCCCCGGGCCGAGGATGCCGAAAGCGAACTCGGCGAGAGCATGGATGGCCCAAGCCAATGCGAAGGCGCGCGCGCCGAGCCGGACCATGTTGCTGCCACTCCCTTCAGGGATTCAACGCTTCTCGCGCGCACCGTAGCGGTATGCCTCGGCGAGACCAGTGTTCGCCCCGACGGCCGAACGGAATATCGTCCAACGGCTGCAGTGGCTGAAATGCTCGGGTGGCATGCAGAGGTCGACACCCTACGCTCGACCCTGGAACTCGAGGGTAGGAGGCGCTCCATGTCCGAGATTACCGTGCGCAAGATCCGTTTTCCGTTCGGAGAAGCGATCGATCTCGATCGGTCCGATCGAGAGCTCGGGCTGATCCTCCCGGCCCTCGGCCTCTCGCTCACGATGCCCTTCCTCGAGCCGTATCTGATCCGCACCATGAAGGTTGCGTTGAAGCAGATCACGGATCCGGCACTGACCGAGGATGTCCGTCACTTCTCCCAGCAGGAAGGCCATCACTATCGCAACCACGCCGTGTTCAATGAGGAGCTTCGGGCGCATTTCGGTGAACCGGTCGCCGGGGAAATCCGCGCCATCGAGGCCGCCCTGGAGGCGGACTATCAGCGCTTCAGCCAGGAGCGCTCGCTCCGTTTCAATACGGCCTACGCCGAGGGCTTCGAGGCGATGACCTGCAGCATGGCCTTGGCATCGTTGGAATTCCAGGGCTTCGGGGCAGTCCCGGGTGGCGAACTCTGGTCGTGGCACATGGCGGAAGAGATCGAGCACCGCACCGTGGCCTTCGATGTCTATCACCAACTCGGGGGGCGCTATCCGTATCGGATCGCCGTCGGAACCTGGTCGCAGGTCCACTATGTTCGTTATGTGTGGCGCTTTGCCCGCTGTATGGCCGCAGCGCTGGGTCGAAAGCTCCAGCCGTCGTTCGATCCGATGCAGCGCAGCGCCGTGCGCCGCTACCTCGGAACCTGGAGCCCGCGCTACGACCCGGCTCGAATCGAGATTCCGGACGGGCTCGAGCCGTTGCTGAGTGCGTTCTCGGAACGCGCCGCCAGCCAAGCTGCGGCGCGCCTGTGAGATCGGCCCGCCCTCGAAGCTGCGGCTGGGGTGTCGCGGCCGTCGGGCTGGCCTTCGCGCTCATCGGGTCAGCCTGCTCCGGGCCGCTGGGATCGGTCGTGCGGTCGCTGCCGCTGCCCGAGGAGTGGGAGCGCAAGCAGCCCGCGCGGCCAGCCGAGACCGCGCAGCGTTGGATCGAAGTGCATTGGGGCCATGGCGCCGGCTCGAAGGTTCAGGCCTTCAAGCTCTACTGGGGTCTCGCGGCGGGCGAGTATCTGGCGGTAGAGGAAGTTCATCCACGGCCCGAGCGGGACGGCACCTATCTGTCGAAGCTCCGGGTCCCCGCCGATCAGACCGTGCACATCGCGGTCAGCGCAGTCGGCCCGGGCGGCGAGGGCCCCGTGTCGAATCAGGGCATCTGCGCCCCTGGCTGTCGCCGCGCGGCGCCGGTGGGCCGAACCTCGCGTTCACGCTGAACCGGTCTCTCCTCCGCGTCCGTGGCCGCGCCACGCGGCGCTGGGGAAACCCAGCGGTGCGACTCGCTGCCATGCGCGAGCGCTGGCAGGGCTACCCGGGCCGTCGGCTCAAGCTCGAGCGCTCCGAAGCCGAGAAGTGCAATGCCCTCCCCGGGATCAGCCGGACAGCTGCATCCGGAGGATGAACGATTGCGTGCGCCTGAGGGCTTTGGGTTGATCTCGCTGCTGGCGGTCGTGTGTACGGTCTGGGCACTCGTGGGGCTGCTGGAGACCCGCGCTACGGCCTTGCGCGAGGGAAGCGCGGAATTCTGGCAACCGCTCGAAGCGGGCCTGCCGACACTTCCGCCCATCGCCGGCCTGCCAAGGCTCGCCCGCAAACATGCCGATGTGCTGGCCGCCGCGATCACCATGAGCGTCTTCCCGGAGCCCGATCTCGAAGCCTTCCGGCCGACCGAGCCGTTAGGCGAGGGCGCCAACTCGCCGATCCTGTCGGTTCCGCGGGGCTGGGCGCGTGCCCGTTCCTTCAGCCGTCCGCGACCCGTGGCCGAAGCGCCGACCTGGCTGATCCTTTCGCTCGCTGGCGGAAGCCTGCTCGCGCGCTCGCGCGCGGCGCGTTCTTGAAGGTGTCGCTGGCGTCGTCCGCACGACTCGCCTAGAAAGCGACTCATGGCCATTGATCGCGGACACGGCTGGTGGCCGTACCTGGCGCCCTACGGTGTGTTCCTGGTGTTGGTCGAGCTGGCCGCGCGGCTCCCGGAAGCCTGGGCCATGCCCGCCCTGGTCGCCCGCGTGCTCATCCCCGGCGTGCTGATCGCCTGGTATTGGCGCAATGGCCACTATCCGGAACTTCGCGGCTACCGCGTCGGCCAGGGGACCCTTGCCGATCTCGCGATGGGCGGGATCATCGCCGTGGCCTGGGTGGCGCCCTTCGCGCTCTTCCCAGAACTCGGCCGAGGCGAAGCCTTCGAAGCCGGCGAGCCCGAGAGCTTGTCCCGCGCCGTCACCTTGGGCGTACGGCTGATCGGTTTCGCTCTGGTGACGCCGTTCGTCGAAGAACTCTTCGTGCGGAGTTTCCTGCACCGCTATCTCCAGGTCTGGCATGGGCGCGGTCACTTCCTCGATCTGCCGGTCGAACGTTATGCGCGGGTGGCCTTCATCGGGACCACGATCTGGTTCACGCTGAGCCACGCACGCTGGGAGTGGGGCGTGGCCGCCATCGCAGGCATCCTGTTCAACCTGTGGCTCTACCAGCGGCGCCACATCGGTAGCGTCATCGTGGCCCATGCAACGGCCAACGCGTCGATCTGGTTCTGGGTCGTGCTGGGGCCCGGCGGCTACTGGGCGTTCCTGTAGCTCGGCCAGCTCAGGCGGAAGTGTGGTGGCCGCGCCGAATCCGCTGAGCGAGCTCGGTCAGCTCGCCCACGGATTTGCGGGCGCCTTCGCCATCGCCGGCTTCGGCAGCACTCCCGATCTCGCGAAGAACCTCGCTGAGCGCCGGGTAGCCGAGCCGCTGGGCGATTCCGAGAAAACTGGTGGTCAACGCGATCAAGGGCGCCCATTGCTGTGCCAGGACGGCGTCTTGAAGGTCGTCGACGCGCTCTCCCAGGCCGAGAATGAAGCGATCGAGGCTGTCCTCGAGGTCGGGGTCATTCTCGTAGAGCGATCGGATCGGCTTCGCGGCGCCTTGCATGGCGGCCTTATCGGCAGGCGGGGGTGCGGGCTGAACGCTCTAGCGCCGGACTTTCCCACCCGGCTCGATGCCGCGCGGGTCGAGCCTCAACGCGCGAAGTTGCCGGTCCGCGCCGCGAGCCAGCACGCTCCGGGGTCCCGGCAGAGCATCGTCACGGAGCTCGGCGATGGCGCCGAGCTGCAGCTCGAGCTTGCGGAGGGCGACGCGCTCATCCGCAGCGGCGACAGCGGACGGCAGGCGAACGCCCGGCTCGAGCCGATAGGCGAGGCAGGCGCCGTTTCTTCCGCGCCAGAAAGCGACGGGTTCGAGTGCCAGCTGACGCAGGAACAACAGGTTGGCGACGACCCAATGCAAAGCGCGCCCATCCGGGCCGAGCGGGATGTAGAGCAGCTCGTCGTCGAAGCGCGGCGTCGCGTCGGCGTCGAGATCGGCTGGGCAGGGAGGCCGCGCTGCGATGTCGCGAAAGTGGCCGGACCAGTCTCGACCCCGATCCTTGTGGAAGCGCCGACCCTCGCCGAGGCAGGTGCGCCGCAGCCTGCGAAAATCAACAGCCGCACGGTCCCGGGCGGCGGACTCGATGCGCGCCCACCAGAACGTCTCGTGTTCGGGAGCGAAGCCTCGCAGGAAACGCCATCGCTCGGTGCGCTGGGTCTGGGGCAATTCCCGGATCAGCTTGGCGAGGTTGTTCGCCCTGCGCGTTTCCGTGGGCGGCGAGCCGATTCGAGTACGCTCGAAATCGATCATCCAGAACTCGGGAGGACTTCCAGGCCGAACCAGGAAGTTGTTGGGTGAGAAATCGTCCTGGTCGATCCCTGCCTGGTGGAGTCTCGCTACGAAAGCACCGAACGGAGCGGCCATTGCCCGGCGCTCGCCAGCCGAGAGCCCGCCGTCACAGACGCCCGCACGCAGGTCGCAGACTTCTGGAAGCCGCGGCACCAGATTCCAGCACTGCACGAGAAGCCCGCGCGAGCGCTCTTCGCCAACGGCGACGGGAGTTGGCGTGGGAATGCCGCGGGCCGAGACGGCCTCGGCGCGATGAAGCTCGACGCGTGCTTTCGAGCCGCTGATGCGTCTTCGCCAGGCTGCGCTGCCGGCGTAGCGATTGGATTTCAGCAGGTAGGCCTTGCCGTCCTCTGCCCGATAGGAGAAGTGGCCCTTCCGTCGGCCGCCTTTCTGGTTGGGGAGCGAACCACTTCGAGCGCACGCCACGGCGGCGACCGCGGCATCGAGGGCACCGGCGACATCCTGGCCGTCAGCGACCCACCAGTGCATTCCTGCCCGCTCGAACGGTCCTTTCACCGGCGGGTCACGAACTAACGTCGCTTCCGCGAGTCTGGTTCGTACGCCGGTGCGGGTGCGGCAGGCTCAGGTGTGGCTCGGGCGGCTCGCGAAAGAGCGAGTTCGCGCAGCTCCGCCGGGTTCTGGGGCCGGGGCCGACTGGGCGGCGGCAATTCCGGGCCATCGGAAAGTGGCGACGGCACGGACATCGTCAGCGATGCCAGGAAGAGGGCGCCGGAGACCCCACCCAGGAGATCGCCGCGGGCGCGCTTGTCAGTGCGCCGGGGCTCGTCGCCGAGGGCGGCCGTCGCGGCAAGTGTATCGCTGCGCAGGGCCGCCAGGGCCAGTAGCCGTTCGTCCGCCAGCCGATGAATGTTGCGTGGAATCCCGCCGGAGCGGAGCGCCAGCGAATGCGCGGCTTCGCCTTGGAAGAGCCGACGCACCTCCGGCGGCGCATCGATGCGCGTCAAATGGGATTCGACGTAGGCGCCGATCTCCGAGAGTTCGAGGGGTTCGAGAAAAGCCCTGCGTGAGGAGGATGAGCGGCTACCGAGTTCTTCGGTGTAGGCCAACAGCGCCCGGCCATCTCGCTCCTGGCACCATTGCACGATCCAGGCCGCCGTTTCGGACGGGAGTTCCTGGGCATCTTCGACCAACAGGAGCCGCGGTCGCCCGCGCGTGCGCAGTCTTTGCCAGAGGTCCCGGGGTCGCCATGTGCCCTGTCCGTGCGTTGCCCGATCGATCCAGGTGGCGAATTCGTCCGGCGACAACGTTGGAATCGGCACCCGGATCGCGACGAACCGATGAGCCAGCCGTTGGGCCACGACCCGCATCATCAGCGATTTTCCGACGCCCGAGATGCCAGACAGTTCGACGACGCCGGGCTCGTCGAGCAACTTGGCCGAAAGATAGGCGGCCACCTGTTCGCGGCTCGGTAGCGGCACGTAGCTCTGCAAGCGGGCAGAGGCCGGGAAGGCATCCACCTCCGGAATCGAAGGAGCCGGGAATTGGGAATTCGAAAGCATGGTTGAAGGGTCGAGTTGCCGGTCGCGCGAGAGACTTGCCGGCCGAGCGACGGAAGCCGAACGTACACGAAGTGAGTGCCATCGACGCGCAATCGGGTACCTGGGAGCGGCCCAAGTGGAGGGACCGCTGTGCGGTACAGTCCCCGGTTCCGCTGACCGACAAATGCCCCTAGAGAGTCCATGATCGTCTCAAAGACCCCCTACCGAGTGAGCCTCGGCGGTGGCGGGACCGACTTGCCGGCGTTCTACCGCTTGGAGAAGGGAGCCGTCGTCGCCGCAGCGATGCAGCGCTTCCTGCATGTGGCCGTGGCACCACGCCTGGGTCCGGGAATCCGGCTGGTTCACGAGGTGATCGAAGACGCGCCGGACGCGGCATCGCTGCCGCACCGGATCGTCGGCGAGGCCCTGGCCGCCGCCGGCATCGATACCGGTGTGCAGATCTGGACCTCGGGGGAGGTACCGCCGGGCACCGGACTCGGCTCCTCGAGCACCCTGGCCGTGGGTCTGGCCGCCGCGTTCGCGGCTTGGAACGGCGAGCGCGTGCGCCCCGAAGAACTGGCCCGTCGCGCATGCGAGGTGGAAATGGAGCGGCTCGGGGGCGCGCTCGGTAAACAGGACCAGACGATCGCGGCACACGGCGGGCTGCGATACATCGAGTTCCATCCCGACGAAAGCGTCGTGGTCGAGCAGATCCAGATCGATGCGGCAGGGCTACGGGCTTTCGAAGCCCGTGTGCTGCTCTTCTTTACCGGGAAACAGCGGGCTGCGGGTTCGATCCTGGGCGAGATCGCCCGCGTGGCCCCGGCTCGCCTCGATGCCCTCCGCGCGATCCGCGACCACGCGATCGGCATTCGTTTCGCGTTGGAAGCCAGCGGCGGTCCGGACTTCGTACGGATCGGCGAACATCTGCACGAAGCCTGGATGGAGAAGCGTTCGCTCTGGCCCGGGATCTCCACCGAAGAAGTCGACGGATGGTACGCGAGCGCCTGTCAGGCCGGAGCCCTCGGCGGGCGGTTGTTAGGCGCCGGCGGAGGCGGTTTCCTGATGGTGCTCGCGGAGCCCGATCGACACGGGGCGATCCGCGAAGCCCTCGGTCATCCGCTGGAACTACCCTTCGAAGTCGCGCCCGCGGGCGCCCGCGTGCACGACCTGCGCGAGGGGATGGCATGAGAATCCTGGTGACGGGCGGCGCGGGATACGTCGGCAGCTTCGCGGTGCGGGCCCTGTCGTCTGCCGGACATGACGTGCTCGTGGTCGATGACCTGCGGCAGGGCCACGCGGCCTCGATCCCGGAAATTCGTCTGGTCGAGGCCGAGTTCGGCGATCGCCCGCGGATGGAGGCGTTGCTGCGCGAGCATCAGGCAGAGGCGGTGATGCATTTCGCCGGTTCGACGAGTGTCGCGGAATCCGTGCGCGACCCGGGCCTCCACTACCGCAACAACACGGCCGGCACGATCGCGATGCTCGAAGCGATGCGGGACGTCGGCGTCCGCAAGCTCGTCTTCTCGAGTACCGCCGCGGTCTACGGGGAGAGCGCCGAATCTCCGCTGTCGGAAACGGCTCGCTACGCCCCGACCTGTGCCTATGGCCGGTCCAAGCTGGCCATCGAGTGGGCGCTCGCGGACTTCGCCGCCGCGCACGGTTTCTCGAGCTGCGCGCTGCGCTACTTCAACGCAGCGGGCGCTTCAGAAGACGGCGCGTTCGGGGAAGACCACGACCCCGAAACCCATCTGATCCCGATCGTGTTCGGCGCGGCGCTGGGCAAGCGCGCCCACATCGAAATCTATGGCGACGATTACGACACGCCGGACGGCACCTGCGTGCGGGACTACGTCCATGTCGAGGACCTGGCTGCTGCGCACGTGTTGGCGATCGAGGCCTGTGACACGCCCGGACAGCATCGCGCCTTCAATGTCGGCTCGGGTACGGGTTCGAGTGTTCGAGAAGTGATCGAGACGGTCGGGCGCATTGCCGCGCGGGCGGTGCCGACGCAGTCGGGGGCGCGTCGACCGGGAGATCCGGCAACACTCGTCGCGAGTGCCGAACGTCTGCACACCGAACTGGGTTGGGTTCCGAAGCGGGATCTCGAGGCCATCATCGCGAGCGCCTGGCGATGGCACCAGGCGAACCCGGACGGATACGGTTCTTGAACGAGTCCGTGGCGGGATCCGCCGCCAGCGGCTCCGCGATCCTGTTCTTCGATGGGGTCTGCGGCGTCTGCAACGGTTTCGTCGACTATGTCGCCCTTCGCGACCCAGAGGCGCGGTTCCGGTTCGCCCCGCTTCAAGGCAAGGCCGCGGCCGAGCGCGGACTCGCGATGCAGGACTGGCGCGAAGCGTCCTTCGTGCTCGAAGAGGCCGGCGTTCGAAGCGAAGCGTCCGATGCCGTGCTGCGGGTGTTGGTACTGCTAGAGGGCGCGTGGAGCGCGCCTGCGCGGCTGGCCCTGCACTTGCCCCGCTCTTTCCGCGACGCCCTCTATCGATATTTTGCGCGGCGCCGCTACGGCTGGTTCGGCCAGCGGGAGGCCTGTCGGATTCCGACCGCCGAAGAGCGTGGGAGGTTCCTGGACTGAGTGGAGCCCGTCGCTCCGTCGAGGAGCGTGACTCAACCGGGGAATTGCCGTCGTCCGCCCTCTGACCACTCGCTTGAAGTCGTCAGGGCTACCTGTCCGAAGCTATCGCAATCGAGCTGGACTCCGAGCCAACCACCGAGTTCGGCCAGGTCTGGATCTAGCCGGCTTCGAAGTGCGGCAAGGCTCGCTTCGGAAAGCGACGGACGTTCTCTCATTTGCCACAGGCCCTTGAACCGATCCCGCAGCCTCTGGGGCACGAAGCGTCGTCGCAGCGTCGCGAGAACCGGGGCATCGACGATGACGTCGCGGAGTGGACTCCGGCGCATGCGGGTACTGGAGATGTTCTGGGCGTCGCGGCTCGCTTGCCAGTGCAAGCCAGTCTCGATGCCGAGAAAGCCGGCGATGCGGTCGAGCTCGCCTTGCGACTCTGACATCATCTGTTCGAAGAACACCAGCTTCACGCGCTCGGCTCCGCAGGCTTCGAGGTAGGGCCGGAGCTGCATCGCATAACGACTGTAGTCGACCAGCCGAGAGTGCCGTTGGACTGCGCGGTCGATGTCGACGCGAATATCGCGTTGGCTCCATTCGTGGATGTACTGGGAGACGATCCGATCGATCGGGTCCCGGATCACGTACACGAGTCGGATGTTGGGGAGTGCGTGGATGAGGCGTTCGGCTGCCTTCGGGTGGGTGGGGCGCTTGGAGTAGTGGGTGCTTGACTCGCCGCAAAGCTGACCCGGAGCGGCGTCCGCGAACAGCGTTCGATACCAGTCCAGACCGCGCGCATACACATCGTCGTCGCTGAAGAAGTTGGGCTCCTTCGGATCAGACATGAAGAGTTCGGAATTCGCCGCAAGCTGATCGTGGAGCGTGCTCGTGCCGCACTTCATCGCGCCGATCACCGCGAAATCCGGTAGACGGCCTGTGCTGGGTGTAGAAGGATCAGATGAGAACAATGGCAGCAAACAGCATCTCGGCTAGACCCCGGCGGCGCGAGGCGCACTCGCTTCGTGCAGGCATTGGCACCTACGAGGGTAGAACAGTGCAGATGAGGAAGGAATGGGTCACGCTCCCGCGCGATGAAGCTGGACCGATCGCATGGCTGGGTCCTCGCGTTTGCGGGGGGGTTGCGGCTGCTTTGGGCCTTGATCGTGCCGATGCGCCCGACCTCGGACGGCCTCGCCTACCTGACC
>JAJDAP010000097.1 GCA_029261795.1 Deltaproteobacteria bacterium | reverse complement strand
CGAGCCCGGTGCGCAGATTTTCGGTCCAATCAAGGCGCGGAGCCGCCGCTGGGGCGAGCCCCAGCAAGGCTTCGCAACGCAGAGTGGGCCGGAAAGATGCGCACCCGGCGACGGGAGTGGGTTTTTCCGCAGCCTGCTAGCTTCGGCCAGGCCGTCAGGTCCGCTGAGACGGCGGCCGCGGATCAGTGCCCGCGCGGCGGCGCTGCGACATCGGCGACGCCGTCGGACCCGACCCAGAGGAGGGCGTCTTGATAGGCCGCCAGCGTTTCCGTATCCCGCAACGAGCGATGGTCGGCGCCGAGCGTGGCGGTCGCGAGGGCGATTCCGACGGCGACCACGAGTGCCGCCTCGGCGCCGCCCAGCGCGCCCCCGGCCAACCGATCGAAGAAGCCGAGGCCTGCGGCGCGGACGCCGGCACGCAGGGCCCGGCCGAGCAGCCCGACGGCGATCAATGAGCCGACCACGAGCGCGCCAGCGGCGAGCACCGTTGCCGCCCAGGGCGCCAGTTCGAGTGGAGCATTGCTGGCCAGCCAGGCTGCGGCCGGAGCCGTGGCGACGCGCGCCACGATCAGGGCGACGGCGACGGCCGCGAGCGAGAACGCTTCCCGGATCGCGCCGATGACGGCGCCGCGCGCGATTCCGGCGAGCAACACGAGCGCGGCAACGACGTCCACCCCCGAGAGCGTTTCCACCCAGTCCATTCGCGAAGTCTAGGCACCGGGCCCGCCCGCTGCTCCTGGCGCGGGAACGGTGCGGCACGGGTAGAGTCTGGCCATGGCCACCGGGAAGTGGGACGCCATCGTGGTGGGCGCCGGGCATAACGGGCTCGTGGCGGCGGCAACGCTCGCCCGCGCTGGTCGCAGCGTATTGGTGCTGGAGCGGCGGGAACAGATCGGCGGTGCCTGCGTGACCGAGGAGCTGTGGCCGGGCTATCGCGTGTCGCGGGCCGCCTACGTCGCCGGCTTGTTGCGCCCGGCCGTGGTGCGCGAACTCGAGCTCGAGCGTCATGGTCTCGAACTGCTGCGCCGAGACCCGTCCTCGTTCACACCGCTTCCCGATGGGCGCGGGCTCCTGATGGGTTCGGATGCGCGAGCCACCCACGCCTCCATCGCCGCCTTCTCAGCGCGCGATGCCGATCGCTTCGCCGACTACGAGAGATTGCTCGACCGTACAGCCCGCGTCATCGAGCCGCTGCTCGACGCGCCGGCATTCGACCCCGCGCACCCGCGCTGGCGCGATCTCGGGCCGTTGGCAGCTGCTGGCCGAGCCGCCTTCGGGCTCCGGTCGGATTTCGCGCGCGCGGCCGCGCTGCTGTTGGGCCCGGCTCGAACCGCGCTCGAGAGCTGGTTCGAGAGCGAGCCCTTGCGGAGCACCCTCGCCACCGATGCCATCATCGGTGCCTGGGCGGCACCTTCGACACCGGGAACCGGCTACGTCCTGTTCCATCACGTGATGGGCGAGACCGGTGGTGCGCGCGGTGTGTGGGCCTACGTGCGGGGCGGCATGGGTGCACTCTCGGACGCGATCGCGGGCTCGGCCCGGGAGGCTGGCGCGGAGATCCGCGTCAACGCCACCGTAGAACGCATCCGCGTGGTGGAGGGCCGAGCCACCGGCGTCGTGCTCGAGAACGGCGATGAGTGTGTCGCCGGGCTCGTTTTCTCCTGTGCTGACCCGGCGCTGACGTTCAGGCGGCTGCTCGACCCGGGGGACCTGCCCGAGGGCTTCCTCGGCGACATCGACACGATCGATTTCCGAAGCCCCGTGGCGAAGATCAATCTGGCACTCGACGGATTGCCGGCATTCTCCGGTCGTGGCGACGGGCGTGCGCCGGGCCCCGAACATCGCGGCACGATCCACATCGGGGCGGCGAGTCTCGACGCCCTCGACCTTTCGTTCGCGGCCGCCGAGCGCGGCGAACTGCCCGAAGATCCGATGATCGAGATGACGATCCCGTCGTCCCTGGATGAGACGCTGGCGCCGCCCGGCCACCACGTGGCATCCCTGTTCGTACAGCACGTGCCCTACACACCCGCGGCGGGTACCTGGGACGAGCTGCGTGAGGGTTTTGCCCGCCGCGTGTTTGCCAGCATCGATCGCGTGGCGCCCGGCTTCTCCGAGCGGATCCTGCACTACGAACTGCTGGCGCCGCCGGACCTCGAGCGCATCTTCGGACTGACCGGTGGCAACATCTTTCACGGCGCGATGTCGCTCGACCGCCTCGGTTTCATGCGCCCGGTCCCGGGATGGGCGCGCTACCGGACGCCGATCGCCGGTCTTCTCTTGTGCGGCGCCGGAACGCATCCGGGCGGCGGTGTGATGGGCGCCTGTGGTCGGAACGCCGCGCGGCTGGCGTTGGCTTCCGCCTAACGTTCTCCGGCGCCCTTGACCATGCGCAGATACATGCGCGCGTCGTCCCTGGCCGGGTCGCGCTCGAGGACCGCTTCCCACACGGCGACGGCCTGCTCGGTTCGGCCCAGCGTGTAGTAGGTCAGTCCGAGCTGCACGGACGCTTCCCTGAAGTCCGGGTTTGCGCGCAAGACGCGCTTGAACTCGGCGAGCGCTTGACCGGGCAAGCCCGCTTCCCGGAGCGCAATGCCGAGCTTGTAGCGGATGTCGTGAAACTTCGGCGCACGGTCGATGGCCTTGCGGTAGGCGTCGACGGCTTCGCGCAGTTCGCCGGCCTGGCGATAGGCGTCGCCAAGGGCGGCCTGGAGGTTGGCGAGCTTGCCGCGCGTGATCGCGTCGAGCGCCCCGGTGCCTCCCCTCAGGTCCGAAAGGCGTCCAGTCACCGTGCTGGAGCGGTCGAAATCGCCACGTTGCTCGTAGACGCTTGCCAGCGCCACCAGGCATTCTGCGTACTGGGGGTTGATCGAGAGGGCGCGCTCGAGGCTCTCGGTCGCGGGTTCGAGGCGGCCATGGCGCTCATGCAGGAGTCCGACCAGATAGTGGACGTCCGCGTAGCGGGGGCACGTTTCGAGCAGGGCTTCGAATGCGCCGAGTGCGGCCACATCCTCACCCGCTTCATAGTGCTTCTGGCCGAGCAGGAAGGCCTCCCGCTCGGTACCGCTCATACGGCCAGGATGTCGCAAGCCGTCCTCACCCCCCGAAGAGAGCTTCTCCGTAGGTTGCGCAGTTAGTTGGCAGCCGGAACGAGGTCTTGGGCCGCGTCCGCGATCTCGCTGCCTTCGTAGTTGCGCAGGATCACTTCGAAGATGTGTCGCGCCTCTTCGTCGCGGTTCATGTGCGTGTAGCAGACACCCAACTTGTAGAGCGCCTCGGCATCGAGCCCGAGGCCCGGGTACTCGTTGAGAACGTCGCGGTAGCGATTGGCCGCGCTCTGGTACTCGGTGTCCTCGAGGTAGAAGTCGCCGATCATCAGCTCGTGGCGCGCCAACTTGGTGCGGAGTTCGCGCCAGAGCACTTCGGCCTCGGTGACTTCCGGTGAGCGCGGGTAGCGCGTGATCAGGCCATCGAGTGTGTCGAGGGCTTCGCGGGTCGCCGTCTGGTCGCGATTGGGGTCCTTGCTCTGGTGATAGTAGGCGAGCGAGGACCGGAGGATGGTGTACGGAACCTTTTCGTGGTCGGGATGGAGTTCGCCGAATTCGCGGTAATAGGAGAGGGCTTCGTCGTAACGGGCCTGGGCGAAGTAGGCATCGGCGATGCGGAGTTCGGCGAGCACGGCGAGATCGCTGTACGGGTAGTTGTCGATCACATCCTGGAAGCGGTCGATGGCATCGTCGTAGTCCGTGAGGTCGAGGCCCCAGAACGCGGTGCCATCGTCCATCAGTTCGACGCCTTCTTCGTAGAGGACTTCGGCGGCGGGGATTTCGGCGTAATCCTCGTCCGGCGAGGAGGCGCAGCCGGCCGAACTCGATGCCACGGCGATGGCGCAGGCCAGAATGCGAAGCTGCATGGGAGATCCCCCCGTTTCTGCTGGGAAAATTGAGGCGCGAAGGTACGCGAAGCCGCAACCGGTGTCCATTTGCGCGCGTGCGCCCCGGCACCGCGGGCGCGTCGCTGGACGGGAGAGGGTTGCGTCGCAACCTGCTAGGGTCCGGCCCCTCCTGAACCCGGGCCGCGTCCCGGCGAACGTGAAAGGTCATCATCGTGAGAGACGGCAAGGCCCATCTTCGACTGGATCGCCGCCTGGCGCTTCGACGCGACTGGATCACCGAGAAGGAACTCGAGAAGGAACTGGCGGCACTGCCCGACGTCGCGGAGAAGGCCGAACTGGTCGATCTCCCGGGTGGCCCGGCCCAGGCCGACGACGAGCCCGCCGGCGACGATTCCCCGAGCTTTCACTAGCGCTTCAAGGCCGCGGCGATGATCAAGTCCACGATCGGCACCGATCTCGACGCGACCGTGGACCGGGTGTTTCCGTTCCTGGCGAAGGTGCGCGTGCACCCGAACTGGTTCTCGGTGATCGGCCTGATCGTCTCGCTCGGTGGCGCCGCTCTGTTCGCAACAGGCAGCTTCCGTACGGGCGCCGTGGTAACGGCCGTGGGCGGCTTCTTCGATCTCACCGACGGTGTGATCGCCCGCCACCAGGGCCGCACCAGCACCTTCGGCGCGTTCCTCGATTCCACCCTCGATCGGGTGGTCGACATGGCCCTGCTGTTCGCGATCGCCATGTACTACCAGGGGCAGGGCGAGGCGGGCCTCGCCTGGCTCGCGGGCTTCGCGCTGGTGGCCACGGTCGTGGTCTCGTACAGCAAGGCGCGCGCCGAATCCGTGGTCTCGGATTTCGAGGGCGGCTGGTTCGAACGCGCCGAGCGCCTGGTGGTCTTGATGGTCGGAGCCGTGCTCGGCTTGCTGCCCCTCGCGCTGGGGATCGTGGCTGCCGGCTCGGCAATAACGGCGGGCCAGCGCATTGCCCTGGCATGGCGCAAAATGAATGCTCTCGACGCAGGAGAATCGCATGGCGGATGAAGAAGAAGCCGAGACCGGCTTCACCATCGTGGACAAACGCGGCGACGACGCCGAGGACGATGCCGCGGCCACAGCGCCGGCTCCCGAACCGCACGGCGTTCTGCCGCCGGTGGATTTTCCGAGCTTCCTGATCTCCCTCGGGACCTCCGCCCTGTACCACCTGGGCCTGGTCCCAGACCCCTCGACCGGCGAACCCGGTGAGAAGAACATCGAGCTGGCGCGGCACACCATCGATACGATCGCGCTGCTCGAGCAGAAGACCCAGGGGAACCTGAGCGAGGATGAGACGGCGCTCTTCCAGAACCTGCTGACCGAGCTGCGCATGCGCTTCGTCGAGGCGACCGGGTCCTGAACGGGGCTCCGCTCGAACTCGAGACGCCGGCCAAGATCAATCTGGGCCTGCGCGTTACCGGGCGGCGGGCGGATGGTTATCACGAGCTGGAAAGCCTGTTCGTGCCGTTGTCCCTCTGCGACCGGGTTCGGCTTTCGCCCCGGCGTGAGGCAGGGATCGCGTTGTGCGTTTCGGGCGAGCCCTCTCCGGCGGATCCGAGCAACCTCGCCTGGCGCGCCGCCGAGGCGTTCCTGGCCGAACCGGCAGCCCGGGGCGGCGTAGAGATCGGGCTCGAAAAGCGGATCCCGTCGCCGGGCGGCCTGGGTGGCGGTTCCAGTGACGCTGGTGCGGTCCTGCGTGGCCTGGCCAGCCTCCAACCCGGCGCGATCGAGCCCGCTCGCCTGGCCGAGATCGCCCTTCGGCTGGGGGCCGATGTGCCCTTCTTCCTGGACCCGCAGCCGGCCCTGGTCGAGGGCATCGGCGAGCGGATCCAACCGATCGCCGGGATCCCACTGCTGTGGCTGGCTCTGGCCCACCCCGGGCGGCCGCTGGCGACGCCCGATGTCTTCGCCGGCTTCGATGCCGACCCGGATTCGTTGACTGGCTCGGGGCCACGCCCTACGATCCGCCGGCTTCTGGCCCTCCGGGGGCGAGAGATGCGGAGCGAGGCGATCTCACACCTCGACCGCGCCGGCTGGCGAGCGCTCTTGGCCAACGACCTCGAGCCCGCGGCGGTTCGTCTGTGCCCCGAAGTGGCCGCGATGAGAGAGGAATTTGAGGCGACACAGGCCCGGGCGGTAGGGATGAGCGGAAGCGGTCCCACCGTCTACGGAGTGTTCCAGGATCAGGAAGCGGCACAGCGTGCGGCGGAAAGATTGTCTGGCAAGCTCGGTGCAAGGACCTGGGTCGCGAGGACGACCCCATAGGGCTCGCGGGCCAGACGTCCGAGGACCTTCGGAAAAATCAGACCGGTGTCCGATGTCGGGGTCAAGGCTCGATGGGGCGTCGCCAAATGGTAAGGCAGCGGCCTTTGGAGCCGCCATTTGCAGGTTCGAATCCTGCCGCCCCAACCACCATTCAATCACGCAACCGATTCGCGTGAGATGTCGAGGAGAGAGACGTGGCTGAGAATGCACTCGCCGCAGAGGCCCGAAACGAGACCGGCAAGGGTGTCGCGCGGAAACTGCGCGCCGCCGGCCGGATTCCCGCCGTGTTGTACGGCAAGAGCATCGATACGGTTGCGCTCTCGGTAGACCCGACGGAGCTCGACACGCTGCTCCATGCCAGCGGTGCCGGCCTCAACACGCTGATCGATCTCGAACTTGCCGGTTCGAGCGAGAAGGTCCTGTTGAAGGCGTTGCAGCGCGAGCCCGTTGGCGGCGAGTACCTGCACGCGGACTTCCACCAGGTCGATCTCTCGGTCCGCGTCACCGTCTCGATTCCGCTCCATTTCGTGGGTATCCCCCGCGGCGTCACGTTGGAAGCGGGCATCCTCGACCATCCGGTCCGCGAAGTGGATGTCGAGTGCTTGCCGACGGCGATTCCGGAAAACATCGAGGTGGACGTCAGCGAGATCGACCTCGGCGGTTCGATCCACGTGAGTGACCTGGTCCTGCCGGCCGATACCGAGATCCGCACCGACGGCCAACTGGCCGTGGCCAGTGTCGTCGCGCCGAAGGAAGTCGAGGAAGAGGTGGTCGAGCCGGTCGAGGGCGAGGAAATCGAGGGCGAGGAAGCAGGCGACGAGCCGACCGACGAGGCAGTCAAGGATTCCTCCGGCGACTGACCGGGCGAGGCGCGCATGAAGCTCGTGGTCGGCCTCGGCAATCCAGGGCCCCGCTACCGGGCGCATCGACACAACGTGGGTTTCCGCGTGGTAGAGGCGATCGCGGCCGAAGCCGGGGTGGCGCTGGCGCCGGGTCGCTTCGAGGCTCATTTCGGCACGGGTCGCTGGCGAGGGCTCGAACTGGGCCTGCTGATGCCCGGCACCTTCATGAACGATTCGGGGCGATCGGTGGCTGCGGCACTCGCGGCGCTTCCGGTCGCCGATCTCGACCGGGACCTGCTGGTGGTCTTCGACGATGCGGATCTGCCGTTCGGGCGTCTGCGTCTTCGCGCAGCCGGAAGTGACGGCGGACACCGCGGCCTTCGGGACATTCTCGAGGCCACCGGGTCCGCGGTTGCGCGCCTGCGTTTCGGCATCGGCCGCCCCGAGCTCGGTCAGGACACCAAGGCCTTCGTGCTCGATTCCTTCTCGGAAGCGGAAGAGCGTGCCCTCGAGCGCCACCTCTCGCGCGCCTGCGACGCGATCGCCAGTGCCTTCATCGACGGTTTCGGGCCCGCGATGAGCGTCTACAACGCAGCGCCGCCGGCCGAGGCCGAGGCCGCGGACGAAGCGAAAGGATCGACCGCCGAGTAGCTTCGGCGCGCTACTCTGCGGGCCCCGTTCCACAGGAGACAGCGTGCCCGAGACGCCCGTTCGCGGCCGCAGGAAACCCCAGCCGGCCCACGTCCTCGCGACCTTCGCCTGGCTGGCTCTGGTCTGGTGGCTCTGGTCCGGGCACACCGAGCCGATGATCATCGGCTTCGGTGTGGCTTCGTGTCTGCTCGTCGTGTGGCTTTCCGTGCGCATGGAAGTCGTCGACGACGAGGGAGAGCCGATCTCGGTGGCCCTCGGGCTACTCGGCTACGTGCCCTGGCTGCTGCTCGAGATCGCCAAGGCGAACATTCACGTGGCGGGCGTGATCTGGTCGCCGCGGCTGCCGATCCGGCGGCGCTTGTTCAGTGTGCCCACCAGCCAGGCGAGTGAGCTCGGCAACGCGATCTACGCCAACTCGATCACCCTGACGCCGGGCACCGTGGCCCTCGATGTCCGGCGCGACACGATCCTGGTTCATGCGTTGACGCAGGACAGCCAGGAGGGCCTCGAAACCGGCGAGATGGATCGGCGCGTGACCAAGCTCGAGCGTGGCTGGGGCGAGGCCTGATGCTCGAGTTCGCCTCGATCGGCATCCTGGTCACGATGTCGCTCGCCCTCGTGCGCGCCTTGCTGGGCCCGACGGTCTACGACCGGATCCTCGCGCTCAATCTCTTCAGCACCAAGACCGTGTTGCTGATCGCCGTCGCCGGCTTCCTGACGGGCCGGCCGGAGTGGCTCGACCTGGCGCTGCTCTACACGTTGATCAGCTTCATCAGTCTGCTCGCCGTGCTGCGCTTCTCGAAGTACGGAAACCTCGGTGACGACGAACGGGCGAAGCGATGAGCGTCATCGAAATCTCGAGCGGCGTGCTGTTGGCGCTGGGTACGTTCTTCTGTGTCACCGGCGGGATCGGTCTGTTGCGGCTGCCCGACTTCTACTCCCGGGCCCACGCGGGCGGATTGCCCGACACCCTCGGAGCCACCCTGATCCTGGCCGGACTGGTGTTGCTGGCGGGGCCGAACCTGATCGCGGTGAAACTCGTGATGGTCGGCGTGCTGCTCCACGTCACGAGTCCCACCGGCGTCCACGCCCTGGCCAAGGCCGCCTATTCCCGGGGTGTACGAGCGGAAGAGGATTCTTCGGAATGACGCTCGTCCTCGAGGCCTCGCTGTTCGTGTTCCTGTTGGTCATCGCCGTCGCGATCACGCGGACCAAGGACCTGTTTGCGGCCGCGATGCTGAGCGGGATCTTCAGCCTCGCATCTGCCGGGCTCTTCACCCTGCTCGATGCCGTCGACGTCGCATTCACCGAGGCCGCCGTCGGCGCTGGAATCTCGACGATCGTCATCCTGGGCACGCTCTCGCTGACCGACCCCGTCGAGATCCGCACGCGTCGCCCGCTGCTGCCTCTTGGCGTCGTGCTGCTGACGGGCATGGCGCTCGTCTGGGGCACCCTCGATATGCCGGCCTTCGGCGATGCCTCGGCGCCGATCCATCTGCATGTCGCCCCGCGTTACTTGAGCGAATCCGGCGCCGCGATCGGCATCCCCAACGTGGTGACTTCGATCCTGGCGAGCTACCGCGGCTACGACACGCTCGGAGAGCTGTTCGTGGTGACGACGGCCGGTATCGGCGTGATGCTCCTGCTCGGGCGTGGCGAGTCGCGCCCGTGAGTGATCCCGGTTCGCACATGCGCATGCACGAGAAGCTCGTGCTTCGCATCGTGGCCAAGCGCTTCATCCCGTTCGTGTTGTTGTTCGCCTTGTACGTGCAGTTCCACGGCGATTTCGGGCCAGGCGGCGGGTTCCAGGCGGGCGTGATCTTCGCCGCAGGCCTGATCCTCTACGGCATGATCTTCGGGCTCGGCGCCCTCCACCGGGTCGTTCCGCCCCGGGCCCTGGAAGTCGCCGTGGCGATCGGTGTCCTGTTGTACGCGGGGGTCGGGGTCGCGACAATGATGCTAGGCGGGAACTATCTCGACTACGGCGTACTCGATTCCCACGCACCCGCCCACGGGCAGCATCTCGGCATCCTCCTGGTCGAGGGCGGTGTCGGCATCACCGTGGCTGCCGTGATGCTGACGATCTACAGCAGCTTCGGCGGGCGGGAACGCGAGTGAATCTCGCCGGGCTCTGGCACTACTGGGTCGTGATCGCGCTGATGATGATCGGCATGTACACGATGATCGCGCGCGAGAACCTCGTGAAGAAGATCATGGGTCTGAACCTGTTCCAGGTTTCGGTGATCCTGTTCTACGTGTCACTGGGCAAGGTGGCCGGAGGTACCGCGCCGATCCTGATCGAGGGGGCGCCGGCCACGGTGTACTCGAACCCGCTTCCCCACGTCTTGATGCTCACCGCGATCGTGGTGGGTGTTGCCGTGACGGCGGTCGGCCTGGCCCTCGTCGTGCGAATCCAGGGTGCCTACGGCACTTCCGAAGACGCGGAACTCTCCGAGATCGATCGTGCGGATGAAGCCGGCGCGGCGTTGGCCCGTGGGGAAGGGCAGGGCTGATGATCGAGCATCTGCCGGTCCTGCAGATCGTCATTCCGCTGCTCGGAGCACCGGTGTGTCTGTTGCTTCGGGCTCGCGGCGCGGTGCTCGTCTTCGCCACGGCCGTGGCCTGGTGCACGTTCGCCATCGCGCTCGCCTCGATCGGGATCGTCCTCGAGCAGGGCGAAGTCGTCTATGCCCTCGGCGGCTGGGTTGCCCCGCTCGGAATCGAATACCGGATCGATCTGCTCAATGCCTTCGTGATCACCGTGGTCAGTGGCGTCGGCGCCATCGTGCTGCCGATCGGGCCGGGCATCCACGGCCACACCGTTTCGGCGAGCCGCGAATACCTCTACTACGCCGCCTTCCTGTTGTGCATGGCAGGATTGCTAGGCGTCGCCATCACCGGCGATATCTTCAACGTCTTCGTCTTCCTCGAGATCTCCTCGCTGGCCGCCTATACGCTGGTGGCCCTGGGGAATCAGCGCCGCGCGCTACGCGCCGCCTTTTCCTACCTGGTGATGGGAACCATCGGCGGCACTTTCGTGCTGATCGGCATCGGCTTCCTGTATCAGATGACGGGAACGCTGAACATGGCCGACCTGGCCCGCTTGCTGCCGGCGGTCCTCGACAATCGCGCCGTCCACGCAGCCTTCGCGTTCCTGCTGGTCGGCGTCGGCATCAAGTTGGCCGTCTTCCCCCTCCACCAATGGCTCCCCAACGCGTACACCTATGCGCCGCCGGCGGTCTCGGCGTTTCTGGCCGCGACCGCAACCAAGGTGGCCTACTACCTGTTGCTCCGGTTGGTCTTCACGATCTTCGGGATCGGCTTCGTCTTCGGCGCGTTGGGGATCGCTCCGCTGCTGCAGGTGATCTCGCTCGCCGCGATGTTCATCGGCGCGTTGGCCGCGATCAACCAGACCGACCTGAAGCGCCTGCTCGCCTACTCGAGCGTTTCCCAGATCGGCTACATGACGCTCGGCCTCTCGTTCGGCAGCGTGGCCGGGCTGACGGGAGGGTTGGTCCACGTCGCGAACCATGCGCTGATGAAGGGCGGCATGTTTCTCGCCGTGGCGTGCATCGTGGCGCGTACCGGTACCAGCGCCATTGCCGATCTGCGCGGCCTCGGCCGGCGCATGCCCGCGACCATGGCGGCCTTCGCGCTGGGCGGCCTCGGGTTGATCGGCGTGCCGCTCACGGTCGGCTTCATCAGCAAGTGGTATCTGGTACTGGCCGCGATCGAGGCCGGCCAGATGTTGCTCGCCTTCGCGATCCTGGTGTCCTCGCTGCTGGCCGCCGTCTATGTCTGGCGCGTCGTCGAGGTCGCCTGGTTCCAGGAGCCGCTACAGAGCGCGCCGCACGGAGAAGCGCCGCTTCGCCTGCTGATTCCCACCTGGGTGTTGATCGGGGCATCGCTGTATTTCGGCGTGGCAACCGATCTCACGGCGGGAATCGCGGCCCAGGCGGCCGAGCAGTTGCTCGAGGTCGCGCGATGACCGACGCACAACTTCTGGGCGTGGCCGTCGGGCTTCCGTTGGCGGGCACTCTCGGTGTCATCGCGACCGGGCGCCGTCCGAACCTCCGGGAGGGCGTCACCCTCGTTGTCGCGGTCCTCACCTTCGCCAGTGTGCTCCAGCTGCTCCCCTCGGTCATGGCCGGAGCACGGCCCGCGCTCGAACTCGCCACTCCGTTCCCGGGTGCGCGGCTAGCCTTCGAACTCGAGCCGCTCGGCATGCTCTATGCGCTGGTGGCTTCGGGGCTCTGGATCGTGACCTCGCTCTACGCCATCGGCTACATGCGCGGGCACCACGAGGGCCACCAGACGCGCTTCTTCGCTTTCTTCGCGGTCTCCATTGCCGCCGCGCTCGGCGTAGCGTTCTCGGCGAACCTGCTGACGCTGTTCGTTTTCTACGAACTGCTGACGTTATGCACGTATCCGCTGGTGACCCACCGGGGAACCGCCGAGGCGATCGCGGGCGGCCGGACCTATCTTGGCATCCTGCTCACCACCTCGGTGGCGTTCTTCCTGTTCGCGATCCTGTGGACCGGCTTCGTCGCCGGCACGCTCGAGTTCACGCCGGGCGGAATTCTCGAGGGCAAGATCGCGGGAACCGCGGCGGCCGTGTTGCTGGCGCTCTATGCCTTCGGGATCGGCAAGGCGGCCCTGATGCCGTTCCACCGCTGGTTGCCTGCGGCCATGGTCGCCCCCGCGCCGGTGAGTGCCCTGTTGCACGCGGTGGCGGTGGTGAAGGCCGGAGTCTTCTCGGTGCTGAAGATCGTGGTCTACGTCTTCGGCATCGACTTCCTCGCCGAGGGCGATCTCTCGGTCTGGTTGATGTACGTGGCGGCTGCCTCGATCCTGATCGCGTCGATCATCGCCGTGACCCGGGACAACCTGAAAGCGCGCCTCGCCTACTCGACGATCAGCCAGCTCGGCTACATCGTGTTGGGCGCCGCACTCGCCACACCCGCCGGCGTGATCGGCGGCGGCATGCATATCGCGATGCACGCGATGGGGAAGATCACGCTGTTCTTCTGTGCCGGGGCCATCGATGTCGCCCTCCACAAACAGAAGGTCAGCGAACTCGACGGCATCGGTCGCCAGATGCCCTTCACGATGGTCGCGTTCGCGGTCGCCTCGCTCAGCATCATCGGGATCCCGCCGCTCGGCGGTTCCTGGAGCAAGTGGTATCTGGCCCTCGGTGCGGCCGACGCCGATCGGGGCTTCTTCGTGTTCGTCTTGATGGCGAGCTCGTTGCTCTCGATCGCTTATCTGATGCCGATCGTGGGCCGCGCCTTCTTCCGACCGTCGACGCAGGGCGCCGCCCCGGAAGGGCCCGCACTGAAGGAAGCGCCGCTCCTTTGTGTCGTGCCGTTGTGTCTGACCGCCGCTGGCAGCGTGGCCCTGTTCTTCCTGGCTCCGCAGATCAAGGCGCTGCTGGCGCCCCTGGTGGGGGAGTAGCGTGGATAGCCGCGAATTCGGGAACCGCGCATTCTGGGTCGTCGTGACGTTATGCGCTCTGTCTGTCGGAGCGGATCTCTTCTACCACAAGCACGGTATCTATCCGGCGGAGGAGTGGATCGGTTTCCACGGTGTCTACGGCTTCGTTTCATGCGTGGCGCTGGTGATCGCAGCCAAGGGGTTGCGCCGGATCGTGAAGCGCGGCGAGGGTTATTATGATTGACGCGTTGCCCCCGGGCGTCGTCCTCATCCTCGGCGCCTTGCTCTTCCCGCTGGTGCCGGCCCGGCTGAAGCCCGCCACCCTCCTGGCGCTGCCGGTCCTAAGTGCACTGCACCAATGGAGCATTCCGGTCGGCAGCGTCGAGGCCGTGACCTTCTTCGACTACGAGCTGGTGCTGGTCCGTGCCGACGCGCTCGCCAATGTCTTCGCCACCGTCTTTCACATCGCAGCGTTCCTCGGCGCGCTCTACTCGCTCCATGTGCGAGATTCGATCCAACATGTGGCCGCCCTGGCCTACGCGGGCGCGGCGATGGCCGCGGTCTACGCCGGCGATCTGATCACCTTGTTCATCTTCTGGGAAGCCACTGCGGTGACGTCGGTCTTCCTGATCTGGGCAAGTCGGACGGAGTCGTCGTTCCGCGCCGGGCTCCGCTACCTGCTGATCCAGGTGACGTCGGGCGTCTTGCTGCTGGCCGGCGCCATCTTCCATTTCTCCGAGACGGGCTCGCTCGCCTTCGATCAACTCGGGCTCGGGACACTGGCGACGGGCCTCATCTTTGCGGCCTTCGGCATCAAGGCCGCGTTTCCGTTCTTCCACAACTGGCTGCAGGATGCCTACCCCGAAGCCACGGTCACGGGAACGGTCTTCCTCTCCTCGTTCACCACGAAGCTCGCGATCTACTGTCTGGCACGCGGCTTCCCTGGCGAGGAGATCCTGATCCCGATCGGCGCGGCCATGACGGCGTTCCCGATCTTCTACGCCGTGATCGAGAACGATCTGCGGCGGGTGTTGGCCTACAGCCTGAACAACCAGCTCGGCTTCATGGTCGTGGGTGTCGGCATCGGAACCGCCGCCGCGCTGAACGGCGCCGCCGCTCACGCCTTCGCGCACATCATCTACAAGGGCCTGCTCTTCATGTCGATGGGCGCAGTGCTGTTCCGCACCGGCACGATCAAGGGTTCAGAGCTGGGTGGCCTCTATCGTTCGATGCCGCTTACGACCGTGTTCTGCATCGTGGGCGCCGCCTCGATCTCGGCCTTCCCGCTCTTCTCGGGCTTCGTGGCCAAGAGCTTCGTGATGACGGCGACGGCCGAGGGCGGCTACCTGATCCCGTACGGCTTGTTGTTATTCGCGTCCGCCGGCGTCTTCCATCATTCCGGCATCAAGATTCCGTACTTCGCGTTCTTCTCCCACGATTCCGGGCGGCGCGTGAAGGAAGCACCCTGGCACATGCTGCTGGCGATGGGGATCGCGGCCGTGCTCTGCATCGGGATCGGCGTCTACCCGGGCCCGTTGCTGGCGCTGCTTCCCTATGACGTGGATCCCCACGCCTACACACCGACCCATGTGGTCACGCAGCTCCAGCTGCTGCTCTTCTCGGCGCTGGCTTTTGGCGTGTTGATGCGCACCGGCATCTATCCACCGGAACTGCGCTCGACCAACCTCGATTTCGATTGGGTCTACCGGCGGCTGATTCCGAGCGGCCTGGCGCCGGTCGTGCGCGGGGTGACGGCGGCCAGGGCGGCCGTGGCCGATGCCGCGCTCAGCGGTGTCACGTGGTTGATGCGCGAGCTCGGCCGGCGTCATGCGCCGGAAGGCATCCTTGGGGAGCCCTGGCCGACCGGGACCGCCACCGCCTGGGCGGCCGTCCTGCTGGGCGTCTGCCTGATTCTCTTCTATCTCTGATGTCCCCGTATTGTCCGGTCGACGGCGTCTCATCGCAGCTGGGACACGGGTTCCCAATGGTGTAATCGGCGCTCGACTCGCTCGCCAAGCCACTCGCGTGGCGCGCATGGCCGCGGTCCGCTTGCATAGGCCCCGGTCAGCTTCGGGGCCCTGAGTGGGAGTGAATCCCTCTCCGGGTGTTAGATTCAACAATGCATACAAGGATTATGTCAATAAGATCTTTCTTTACTGATATTATATTCATATCATATCCGCACGATGATCTACTCTGCCCCCTTGCTCGCCTCGGATGAGTCCGCAGTCCTGGAGATGATCCGGGAGCAGTGGATTCGCCTTCATTGGATGCTCAGGGACAAACCCGCCAGATGGACCGGGCTCTTGCGGCGTTCTGCCCTTGCTCGAGGGATTCGCGGCTCGAACAGTATCGAGGGGTACACCGTTTCCGATGACGACGCGGCGGCCGCGGTAGAGGGCGACCAGCCGTATGACGCCAAGGTCGAGGCTCCCAGCTGGCTTGCTGTGACCGGGTACGGGGACGCGATGACGCACGCTCTCCGCCAAGGAAGCGATCCCGACGCACGGATCGACACCACGCTCATTCGCAGTCTCCATTTCATGATGCTTCGTCATGAACCGGCGAAGCATCCAGGGAGTTGGCGGCCGGGCCCGATCTACGTACAAGACGACAGGAAGGACAAGCGCGTCTACGAGGGGCCCAATCGCAAGCTGGTGGGCCAGCTCATGGAAGAGCTGGTCGACAGCATCAAGACACCAACAAATCTCGCAGATGAGTCTCCGCTCGTCGCTGCTTCGATTGCCCACTTGAACCTCGCGATGATCCATCCGTTCTCCGACGGGAATGGGCGGATGGCTCGGTGCTTGCAGACTCTGGTCCTGGCGCGAGTTGGCGTCGTTGATCCTGTGTTCTGCAGCGTTGAGGAGTGGCTCGGAGTAACGTCGAATACGGATGAGTACTACGAGATCCTCGCCAAAGTTGGTGCCGGTTCGTGGAACCCGAACCGTGATGCTCGCGCGTGGATCCGATTCATGCTCAAGGCTCACTACCAGCAAGCGGCTACGTTCGAGCGCAGACAGCAAGAGGTTGGGGGATTGTTCGCAGAGATCGAGGACGAACTGTCCACCCTCGGTTTCGATGACCGAGCTTCGGCACCTCTAGTCGAGGCGGCTCTCGGGAGGGCGATCCGCAACTCCCGATACCGCTCTCACGCCGATGTGAACCAGATGACAGCAAGTCGTGACCTGAAGGCATTGGTCGAGGCGGGGCTGCTCGTGCGGTCCGGGAAGGGCCGGGGAAGCGCCTACGGCGCTTCGGAGAAGCTCCAGAGAATTCGTGATCGGAACCGGGTCGACAAGGAGATTGCCGACCCGTTCAACCTCTAGCAGGTTGCGGAAGAACCCCGGACCGAGCCCGGTGCGCAGATTTTCGGTCCAATCAAGGCGCGGAGCCGCCGCTGGGGCGAGCCCCAGCAAGGCTTCGCAACGCAGAGTGGGCCGGAAAGATGCGTACCCGGCGACG
>JAJDAP010000096.1 GCA_029261795.1 Deltaproteobacteria bacterium | reverse complement strand
AGCTGGTCCTGGTAGAGCCAACCCTGCACGAGGATGCCGTCCACCTTCTTGCCGACGCGGCGGTTCTGCCCGTCGATCACGTAGGTGATGGTTCGGCCGTCAGGGAGATCGACCTGAGTGAGGTTGCCGAGGGCATCGTAGAAATACTCCGCCGGCACTTCTCCGGGCAATGCCGCGGCGTCAGTGATCTTGGTCAGGTCGCCCGCCGCGTTGTACTCGAAGGTTTTGGTGCCGTAGGTCCCCAAGCGGTCTTGGGCGTCGTAGGTGCCGGTGGTGACGGCAGCGCCCTCGGTCAGCGTGAGACGGTTGGCGTTCGAGTCGTAGCCGTAGATCCGGGCCACGAAGCCGTTCTCGTCGACCTGTCCCAGGCGGCCTGTGAGAGGTTCGTAGTGGTAGTCGTAGGAGTTCTACAGCTACTTCTCGATCCTCTACAACCAGCAACGACGACGGATCGTCCAGCTCTCGGGCGGCGACATTGGCGTCGCTGAGGCGGCTTCAGCGGCCTTCTTCCTCTGGTTCGGACCGACGATCGCGGCCGAGTACCTGGCCGGCAGAGGGCCGGAGGACGACGAAGAATGGCTGAACTGGGCCCTCACGCAGACCGCCGAGACCCCGTTCAACACGATGGTGGGCGTTCGAGACGTGGCGGGGAACGTCTTCGACAAGATCGAAGGCAAACCCTTCCGATTCACGATGTCTCCGGTCGGCTCGGCCATCGACACGATGACCTCGGCCGTCGCGAACTTGTGGGAAGACGCCGCCAATAGCCTGGATCAGGGCGAGGCCGACGTCAGTCGGAGGACGGTGCGTGGGGTCGGCGAGGGCACGTCCATCTGGTGGGGTCTCCCTGGCCGGCAGGCCTGGACCACGAGCGAGTACCTCTACGACGTGTCCACCGGGCAGGTCGAAGCCGAAGATCCGTTCGAGTTCACGAACGACCTCTTGTTCGTACGACCGCCTGAGAGGAGAGTCAACCGGTGATGGTGGCCGCCGCGACATCTTCCGATGGACAAGGCCACGCGAGATCTAGAGCGGGTGTTGACAGAAGACTGAGTCCGTTTCGAATCCCCATTTGCGACTAACCCCAGAAGCCGGCGGAACCTCTCTAGAGCGCTCTCGTGCCGCATCGCTCTCTGGAGCCGGACCCGAGCTGGAAAGAACGTCCCACTCAACGCGGAAGGAACGCCCCGTCTACTAGTTTGCGATTGAGTTCAGCCAAGAGCGCGACTTGCCGATAGCCTCCTTATGTCTCGCACAGCTCGAGTTGGCGCCGGTTTGGTTGGAGCATTCTGCGCGGCCCTCTTCATCGCAATGACACCTGAGCAGCTACGCGAATGGCCGATAGCGACCGTACTTCTAGCGGGGGCCATATGGTTCATCCGCGTTGCGCGAGCAGACGACTCCCCCCCTATGGACTAGGGGATCCGCCAGCGGGGGGCCTAACGTTGAAGTTCCCTCGCTGAGGGTCAAGGTGAAGAGTCGGAACAGTCGGATCATTCGACGACACCGCTACCGTCTGGTGCGGAAGCACAGTGTTGACGGTCGGGTCGCCGTTAACGCCGGCCAGATCCCAATCCGGCGTCACTGTGATGCTGTTGTAGGGGCCAAGCGCACCTCCGAGCGCGGCCAGATCCGCCGCGAGTCCCGAGGCAAGATCGCCGCAACCCAATGCTGGCCCACCAAGAGTTGAGTTGATATTGCCGAGACCCCCTCCGACGGAACCGCCGATCGGATTCCTCTTCCCCTGAGCAGTTTGTGCTGCAACCGTCCTGTCGAACTGCGCCTTGATCCGACTAATTGCCTGAGGGTCAGTGCCCTCAAGATCCACAAGATTGATGGGGTCGGAAACTGCGTACGCGTAAAGATTCTCGCCACCAAAGAAGCGGATTGGATCTTTGCCTGTCCACCGCCCATTCCCCCCGTCATAGTCCCGCACACCAAACCGAACGAGATCGGTGTCCGCATCATAGATCCCACCCGCAAATCCAAACGGCGGGAATCCCGGGTTGTTGTCCGTCACTTGCCCGAACTCGTCGTAGTCGAGCCGCTGCGCCACCGTCCCCGTCGCCTGATCGATCACCAACCGCGGCGACCCCAGGTGATCCGAGAGGATTCGATAGGTGATGCCGCCCTTCACCATGTAGTCCGGGACGTTCGGCCGCGTCCCATACACGAACCGCGCCACCACGTTCCCGGCCCCGTCGAGTTCGGCCACGGGATTCAACTGGTCCTGGTAGAGCCATCCCTGCACGAGCGTGCCGTTCACCTTCTTGCCGATGCGACGGTTCTGCCCGTCGATCACATACTCGATCTGTCGGCCGTCCGGGAGGGTGACGTGAGTGAGGTTGCCTAATGCATCGTACGCCTGCGAAGAGTGCATACCCTCCTGCCATTGCGCGATGGCAAAGGGAGCCTTTCGCACCATCGGCGCCTAGCCGCCGAAGACGCCGACCTTCCACAGCAGCACGATCGCGACCGCGATCGGAGCCACGAGTCTCGTGGCCCAGGTCCAGAACAGCGCCGGTACGGTTCCGGCCGAACCCCAGGCGGCGAAGCCGGCCTCGCGGTCTTGCTTCGAGAGCACCCAGCCGGCGATGACGGCCACGAAGATTCCCCCGATCGGCAGCATGTAGTTCGTGGTGATCTGGTCCGCGCCGTCGAGAACCGCCGGCCAGACCGCGCAGGCGACGCCGCCCAACCAGAGGCTCACGCCGACGATCCCGGTCGTCGCCCTCCGGGAGAGTTTGAACTCGTCCATCATCGAGGAAGTCAGCACTTCGATACCCGAGATCGTCGAGGTCCAGGCCGCGAAGACCAGCATCGAGAAGAAGGCGATAGCGACGGCGGTTCCGCCGGGAATCCGCGCGAACAGGTCCGGCAAGGTGACGAACACGAGCCCGGGGCCGGCCTGGGATTCCTTGCCCATCGCGAACACGACCGTGAAGACGACCATGCCGGCCATCAACGCCAGCGTCGTATCGAGGATCGAAACGGCGACCCCGTCTCGGATGATGTTGCGCTCCTCCTTCAGATAGGAGCCATAGGTGATCATGATGCCCATACCGAGCGAGAGCGTGAAGAAGCTGTGACCGACGGCTTCGAGCACCGCCTCGCCGGAGAGCTTGCTGAAGTCCGGGCGGAACAGGAAATTCGCTGCTTCGGACAGCCCGAAGGTCGTCCCCACGAATACGAGCAGGCCTAGCAAGAGTGCGAACATGGCCGGCATCAAGACCTTGCTGGCTCGTTCGATTCCTTCTCGCACGCCGCCCAGGACCACGGCCAGGCTGAGCGCCAGAAACAGCGTGAGCCAGCCGATGGAGAAGGTCGTGCTGCTGGTCAGCTCGGCGAAATCTCGAGCGGAGTCGCCGCTCCCCTCCACCAGCCCGAGCGAGAGCGCCAGGAAGTGGAGTGCCCAACCGGCGACCACCGAGTAGAAGCAGAAGATGACGAAGGGGGTCGCCACGGCGAGCCCGCCGCCCACCCAGGAGAGCAGCGGCCCCAGCCGATGCCCTGCGGTCAGCGCGCGAATCGCCCCGATCGGAGAACGCTGGCCCCGCTGACCGATGACGAGTTCGGCATACATCAGCGGTAGACCGATGATCGCCACCGCCCCCAGGTAGACCAGCACGAAGGCGCCGCCACCGTACTCGCCGACGATGTACGGGAACTTCCAGATGTTGCCGAGGCCGACGGCGCTACCGGCGGCAGCCAGAACGAAGCCGAGGTCGGAACCGAAATTCCCACGCGCGCTGTCTGAAGCCACCCTCTCCCCCCGATGATGAGCCCCGCGAAAGCCTAGGCGCCCGCATCCTTCCCGAACAGTGCGACAGCGGTGCTGGTGCACACCCTGTCGAGCCGCGCGCTTGGGGTCATCCCTTCAATGCCGGTTCGATCAGGCCGAGTGCGATCAGGGTCTCACCGGTCGTGCGCAGCGTGTCCTCGATCGGGGTCGTTTCGAGCCCCAGCTCTGCGCGGGCGCGATCGCAGTGAGCTCGGGGCGACTCGAAGATCCGGCCGTGCTTCTCGAGATAGGCGTCCATCTCCGGTGGCGCGCCGCCGACATCGATGTCCGGAAACAAACGTTGGAGGTGTTCCTGGAGCTTGTAGACATCGAGCTCTCCGGACGCGTCGGTGGCGCAGAGCTGGTAGCGCGCGCCGTTCTTGCAGACCTCACTCTCCAGGATCAACGCCCGGGCAACACCCACGTCCCGCACATCGACGATGTTCCAGAGCGCCTGCCAGGCCTTCCGACAAGGCCTATTGCGCAACATGCGGCCGAGGTACCACTGCCAGGAGCCAACCAGTTCGTGGCTCGTCGAGAGCAGCGGGCCCAACACGATCAGCGGGCAGACCGAGATCGCATCGAAGCGCCCATCCGCTTCGGCGATCCGGTTCACCAGATGTTCCGTCTCGACCTTGGCGAGCGCGTACGCCATCTCGCCGTTCTCATCGACCTTGTCGGGGCCCCAGTTCGGATCGTTCTCGCGACCGTCCGAGGCCCAATCCTCTTCGCTGTAGACGTAGCCGGACGGTGCGGGGTGACCGATCGCGGCGAACGAACTCGTGTAGACGAAGCGCTTGACCGCGCGCGCCTTCCGTACCGAGTCGAGCACGTTTCGTGTTCCGCCGAGGGCGCCCTCGTACACCTCACGGGAGTCGTTCTGATTCCCGTAGGCCATCGCCGTCCCGACATGGAGCACCGCACTGCAATCCGCGAAAGGGGCGTCGTAGCTTCCGGCTTCGAGCAGGTTGGCCTGGTGCAACTTCAACCGGCCCGGTCCGTCGGGGCAGAGTGCGGTCAGATGCTCGGTCTTCTCCGGCCTTTCGAGATCCGTCACGCAGGCGTGCACGGTGTATCCCCGCGCCAACAACGCATTCACCACGTGGGCGCCCACGTAGCCCGAGGCCCCGGTCACTGCGACCGGTCCATCCGAAGGGGTTACCGCAGGCATGATTCTCCTCCTGATGTCTTTGCTATTCGGGCAGGGCGAACGCGACGTACGCGCTGCCCGAAGGCTGATCGAGCTTGCCACCACCAGCCGCGATGACGACGAACTGGCGACCATCGGCCTGGTAGGTGGCCGGCGTCGCGAAGCCGCCGGCGGGAAGGTCGGCTTCCCAGAGAACCTCGCCGGTGAGCTTGTCGAACGCGCGGAAGCGAGCATCCGGAGTTGCCCCGAGGAACAACAGGCCACCGGCCGTCGACACCGGGCCGCCGTAGTTCTCGGCGCCGAGACCGCTCCGCCCGGCCGCCAGGATCTGCGGATAGTCACCGAGGGGAACCTGCCAGCGCAGGGTCCCGGCGTTGAGATCCACCGCCGTAAGCGTTCCCCAGGGCGGCTTCGAGCCGGGCAGCTTGTCCGAATCCACGAACTTCTGGAAGCCGGCGTTGACGAAGGTTTTCGGTCCTTCCTTCTGGGGCCAGTTTGCCGGCGCGTCGTTCTCTTCTGCCGTGTAGACGAACCAGGCGATCGCGGCGTTCTCGTACCACTCGAAGCGGCCGCCCAAACCGGGCATGCGCCCGCGTCCGTCGCGAATCAATCGGTAGAGCTCGAGGAAGCCGATGCGCTCGTCGATGTCGATGAGCGATGGAACCGAGACGCCGTCGCCGGCCATATCGAGGCCGTGACAACCCGCGCAGAGGTGGAGGAAGCCGGTGCCCAACAAGTTGTCGAGGCCATCGTCGTCCACGGCTTCGATCATGTGAACGAGCCACGGTGCCTGGTTCGCGTTGACGTAGAGAAGTCCGGTGTCCGGATCCCAGGCGGCACCGCCCCATTCAGCACCACCGTCGAGCCCCGGATACACGATGTTCTCGGCGGCACCGATGGCGGTGTAGAGCGTGCCGTACTGCATACCATCGAGCCGAGCCAGGATCTCGGCGTGCGCCGCCTCGGAAACGTCGGTCACGGTTTCGGCCGAGAACTCCTGGCGGACGAAGGGCGGTGGCTTGGTCGGGAGGGGCTGACTCGCGGCGGGATGTTCGCCTGGAACGAAGGGCCCGACCACGGGCTCTTCCCGCATCGGGTTGAGCGGCTCGCCGGTCTCCCGATGGAACAGGAAGGTGTGCCCGGTCTTGGTCACCTGGGCCACGGCCGGGATCCGCTCGCCGTCCCGAAGAATCTCGACCAGGTTCGGCGGCGCTGGAAGATCCCGGTCCCAGATGTCATGGCGCACGAACTGGTAGTGCCAACGCTTCTCACCCGTGCGCGCGTCGAGTGCCAGCAGGCTATTCGCGAAGAGGTTGTCGCCCTTGCGGTCCGCGCCGTAGTAGTCGAATGCCGCCGAGCCGGTCGGCACGAAGGCCAGGCCCCGTTCCGGGTCGACGCTGATTCCCGCCCACGAGTTGGCGCCCCCGCCCCACTCGTGCGCATCTTCCGGCCAGGTCTCGTGCCCTTCCTCGCCGGGCTTCGGAATCGTGTGGAAGATCCAGCGCATCTCTCCGGTGCGGATATCGAAGGCGCGCACGTGGCCGGGCGCCGCCCCGCTCGCTTCGTTGACGCGTCCGCCCATCAGGATCAGATCCTCGAAGACGGTTCCGGGGGTGGTGGCCACGACGCCCATCATGTCGTCGCTGACATCGCGCCCGAGGCCTTCCCGCAGATCGATGCGGCCGCCGTCGCCGAAGCTCTCGATGCCGCGACCGGTTCGCGCGTCGACGGCATAGAGGTAGCTCCCTGCACCCAACAGAATTCGCTCGTCGTCGCCGTCCGCCCAGTAGACTGTCCCACGACTGGCGGTCCACGCACGCACGTTCGCGCCGGGCTCGAAACTCCAGATCTCTTCCCCGCTGGCCGCGTCGAGCGCGAAGAGCCGAAGACTGGGCGATGTCCCGTAGAGCACGCCCTTCACGATCAGCGGATTGAACTGGATCTGGGAGGCGCCGTCCGGTGAGGCATCGCCCGATTCGTAACGCCACGCCACTTCCAGCTGCGAGACGTTGCCGCGGTGGATCTGCGCGAGCGGTGAGCCATGGCTGACGCCGCGGTCGCCCAGGTAGGTTCGCCATTCATGCTGCGGCGCGGCGGCGCGGCGGCGCGCCCGTTCGAGCGCGGCGGTCGAATCCGGGTCGGAGCCCGAGCACGCGAGGAGGGTTGCTACCCCGAACAAGAAAGAGACGATCAGAGGCCTTGCGCAGGCGGCGGGCCAGGACCCCTCGGACGAGCTTCGCTCAACGATAACGAGTGCCTTTCAGCGGTGCGGTTCAGCCATGCCATCGGGTCCGGCCGACCGAGCCCACGGGATCATACGTCGCCCGGCAGCCTCCGTGCGATGTAGGGCCACATGAGGATGACCCAGCCAGGTATGCTCCCGAAGACCCGAACAGCCAGGAGATCTCGAATGGCCTACGCACCCAGCGACCGCCCCTTCTATGACGCCGACAGCCACATCATGGAGCTGCCGGATTTCCTGAAGGCCTACGCGGACCCGAAGCATCGCGACGAGATTCCCGAAGTCAGCTACAGCGCTTCGATCGTCAGCGACGACGAAGTGGCCGAGATCGTCGGTCGCGGCAACCGGCACAGCGCCGAGCACGTGCAGGAGCAGGTCGCCATGGGCGACAAGTTGATCGAGCGCTCGAAGGAGATCCAGGCGCTCGGTGCTTTCGATTCGAGCGAGCGCTCCACGGCCCTCGACCTGCTCGGTTTCCGCAAGCAGCTGGTCTTCGCAACCCACAGCGTCGCGATGCCGTTCCACCCGAGCCAGAAGAAGTCAGCCGAACTTCGCTACGCGGCGACCCGCGCCCACAACCGTCACATGCAGGCCTTCTGCGCCGACGACGATCGGTTGATGGGCGTCGGCATCGTCCCCCTCGATAGCCCCGAGCACGCCATCGCCGAGCTCGAATTCGCCCTGGAAGCCGGCATGGAAGCGATCTGGGTGCCGCATCGTTCCTGCGGTGACAAGTCGCCCGGCCACGTCGAGCTCGAAGGCTTCTGGGATCGGCTCGGCGAAGCCGGTGTCCCCTTCGTCCTCCACGTCGGCGGCGCGCCGCTCCAGACCAGCAAGGCCTGGTCGAACAACGGTCGCGGCGCGGTGCGGGATTGGATGGGCGGCGGCGAGAACGTGCGCACCAAGGACGCCACGGTCATGCACCAGGGACCCGAAACCTTCCTCAGCATGGCCGTGATGGACGGCGTCTTCGAACGCCACCCGAAGCTCCGCGGAGCCAGCGTGGAACTCGGCGCCGGTTGGGTGCCGGAGCTGTTGCGGCGCCTCGACTGGGTGGCCCACATCTGGGGACGCGTCGACGAATCGGTGAAACGCTTCACGCGCCCGCCCTCCCAGCAGCTGACCGAGCAGATGGGCTTCACGCCCTTCCCGAACGAGGACGTCGGGCAGATGGTCGGGCAATCGAACCCGGACCTCTACCTCTTCTCGAGCGACTATCCGCACATCGAAGGCGGCCGGGACCCGATCGGGCGCTTCGAGAACTCGCTCGCGGGCAAGGAAGAAGCGGTCAAGGAGAAGTTCTACAGCGAGAACTTCCTGCGCGTCTGGCCGGAAGCCCGGGTCGAATAACGCAGGCTTCAGTCCTTCAGATCTCGAACGTGGGGCCAGACCTCGCGTTCGAAAAGGCGAAGCCCCTGCCAGGCGAACGCGGGATCGAGACCGCCGAGTAGTGGCGTCAAGATGAACGTGCGGTCTCTTCCCAGCGCGCGAATCATGGCGACGGCCTCCTCGGGGCCGAGCACTTGATAGGCGCCGCTTCGGCGCAGGTCGCCGAGGTCCACCCCGCCCGCGAAGGGGCCGGCGGCGCGGCCGAACGCCTCGACGGTCCAATCGGTGTAGGACTGTACGCAGTGTGCGGCGTGGGGGGCGATCCGCTCCCAGTCCTCGTCCGGTGTCCGCGTGACGTGGGTATAGATCGGCCCCAGGGGCTTGCAGACACCGGGATCCGGCTTCCCCAGCTTCAGGCACTCGTCGCGATAGATCTGCCAGTTCTCGCCGCCGGGCGGGTAGTAACCATCGGCGATCCGCGCCGCACGTCGCGCGACCGCCTTGTGGGCGCCGCCTAGCAAGAGCGGGGGCGCTGGATCGGGCACCGGGGTGACGGTCACCTTGCGGCCCTTGTACTCGAACTCCCCGCCCGACCAGGCCTTGCGGAGCACTTCGAAGGTCTCCAGGTAGAGGGCCTTCCGGTCCTCGCGGCGCTTTCCGAACATCTCGAACTCGTAGGGCCGGTAGCCGGCGCCGATCACCACTTCGAGGCGACCCTGGCAGATCAGCTGGAGCACGGCGAGATCCTCGGCCAGCTTTACCGGCTCATACAGGGGCGCGAGCAGGACGTTCGGACGGATTCCGATGCGCCGCGTCCGCGCTCCGATCGCGGCGGCCATCGGAATCGGAGAGGGCAGATAGCCGTCATCCGAGGCGTGGTGCTCGCCGAGTCCGACGCAGTCGAAACCGAGATCGTCCGCCCAGACACACTGGTCGAGCGCGGCCGCATAGAGTTCGCGCGCCGGCGCGCCGAATTTCGGCGCTCGCAGGTCGTAGCTGATCACGAACTCCAACCGCATCTCCCTTTCGTTCCGGATCGGGGCTTCAGCGCCCTGCGTCCCCGCCCACGAGGGATACTATATGCGGCTCACGCCATTCCGGAGAACCCTGCCATGAGCGTCACCCGATCGGGTCTGTCCGAAGAACGCGAACAGATCCTCGACGCTGCCGACCGCTATGCCCGCGAGCAGCTCGCGCCGTTGGCGCCGCGCATGGACGAGGAAGAATGGTGGCCGGACGATGCCTTCCGAGCGCTCGGCAAGGAGGGCTTCCTGGGCGTCACGGTGCCGCCCGAACTCGGCGGCGCCGGGCTCGACCTGTTCGCGAGCGGCCTCGTCTGCCAGGCCTTCGGGCGTTGGAACCACGCCTTCGCCCTGTCCTGGATCGCGCACGAGAACCTGTGTCTGAATAACATCCTGCGCAATGCCAACGACGAACAGCGCGAGCGGTTCATTCCTGGCCTGTGCGACGGCAGCGCGATCGGGTGTCTATCGCTTACCGAGCCCGGAGCCGGCTCCGATGCACTCGGCAGCATGGCGAGCACCGCGAAACGCGATGGTGACGAGTACGTCCTGAATGGCCGCAAGATGTTCATCACCAACGGTTCCGTGGCGGACCTCACGCTGCTCTACGCCAAGACCGAGCCCGGCAAGGGCGCCCACGGAATTTCTGCGTTCGTGATCGAGATGGCCTCGCCCGGGGTTTCCGTGACCCAGAAGCTCGTCAAGATGGGTTTCCGTGGCTCCCAGACCACCGAACTCGCCTTCGAGGATGTGCGGGTTCCGGTCGCCAACCGCATCGGCGCCGAGAACGAAGGCGTTGTTTGCGTGATGAGCGGGCTCGATCTGGAACGCGCCCTGATCGCACCGATTTGTGTCGGCGTCGCCGAGCGCGCGCTCGAACTCACCATCGAGTTCGCGCGCACCCGCGAACAGTTCGGCGAGCCCATCGGAAACTTCCAGATGATCCAATCGCGCATCGCCGACATGCATGCGCTGGTCGAGACCGCGCGAACGTACAACTACCATTGCCTCGCGCAGTTGAACGACCTGCCGCCGGGCCAGGGCGGGCGCGGTTGGGCGCACAAGCTCTCGGCCACCTCGATCCTCTATGCCGCGAACTCGATGAATCAGGTCGTGGACCACGCCGTGCAGGTCCACGGCGGCAACGGCTACATCTGGGAGACGGAGATCAACCGGCTGTTCCGCGCCACGAAGCTGCTCGAAATCGGCGCAGGAACCACCGAGGTCCGCAAGCTCATCATCGCCCAGGAACTGCTGAAGAACTGACGCACCCGATCGCCAGGAGGGCCCGTGTCCGAACAACTCGACTTCAGTGCGCTCGCGGAAGCCGCCGAAAAGGAGATCGCGGGCGGCCTGACGGCATGCCAGTTCGCCGTCGCGCGCGGCAACGAGATCCGCTTCACGCGCTCGTGCGGGAGCGCCAACGAAAGCACGCGTTTCTGGATCGCTTCAGCGACCAAGCCGATCGTCTCCTCCGCGGTGTGGCTCTTGATCGGAGACGGAAAGCTCGACGTCGCGCGACCCGTCGCCCACTATGTCCCCGAGTTCGCCGCGAACGGCAAGCAGGACGTCACGGTCGAGCAGGTCATGCTCATGACTGCGGGCTTTCCGAGCGCCCCGATGAGCTCGACGGACGGCGCGGACGCCGCTCGTCGGATCGCCCGACTCGCAGCCTGGACGCTGGAAACGGAACCGGGGACCCAGTACGTCTACCATCCGATGTCGGCCCACTGGGTGCTCGCCGAACTGATCGAGCGAATCAGCGGACAGGATTTTCGCGACTTCGTCGAAGACCGGATCACCCGGCCCCTCGGCCTACCGCGGGTGCTCGGAATTCCCAGGGACCAACAGGACGGGCTCGCCCAGCTTTCGGCCGAAGCCAGCCCCGAGACCCGTGCTGCCTTCGACTATGCCGCGAAGATCGAGGCCGGCGAACCCGGCGGCGGCGGATTGATGACGGCGGCGACCCTGGCCCTCTTCTACCAGGGCCTGCTCCACAACCCGGGCGGTCTCTGGAACCCCGAGGTCCTCGCGGATGGCCTCGGGAACGTGCGCTGCACCCTCCCCGACCCGCTGCTGGGAATGCCCGCCAACCGCACGCTCGGCGTGGTGGTGGGCGCCGGCTTCGGCAGCACCTGGGGAAAGTCGCCGACCGCGTTCGGCTGGCCGGGCGCCGGCGGCCAGATCGGCTTCGCCGAACCGGCGACCGGGATCTCCTTCGCCTTCCTCCAATCAGGCGACAACGACGCCACGGGCCCCTTCTTGCGCGGCAGCCGGATGTCGAACCTGGCGTTGAAGCTTTTGCGCTAGCCTCACGCGTTTGTTAGGCATCAACGAGGTGTTCGTAGCGAGCCACGTGAACACCTCGGACCGTGCGTTCGCTATGGAACGCGAACCCGAAGCGCTCGTAGACGCGGCGTAGCCGCGGCCGACTCACCTCGCAGTCGAGTCGCAGGAAACGCGCCCCCCGCTTCAGCGCGCACTGGGCGGCATGACCGAGCAACGCTGAAGAGACCTCGCCACCGGAGGCGATTCTCCGGACCGCCAAGCGGTGGAGATAGACCGCATCTCCGGCCACCGCGTCGGGCCAGAAGAGCGGATCCGAATCCGCGAGACGCATCGTGCCAACCGCTGTCCGCTCGGACCACGCCAGGAAGAAACAACCGGCCTCACAATCGGGAGCGAGCTGTTCGACGGTGAGCTGCTCCGGCGCCCACAGGGGATCGCCCAGCGCACGAATCCAGCTGGCGGCCTCCGTCAGGATCTCGGAGACGACGGTTGCCTCCCTTGGCGCCGCTACTCGGATCTCGAACGCCATGCCGCCCCAGCCGCACCCGTCATGGCGTGTACCAGATCGGCGAGGTCCAGGCGCGTTCCTGGATGACCTTGGGAATCCGATCGTCTTCGCAGGCCGCGGGGCGCGCATCCGGCGCAGCCGCGCGACACAGGTGCCCGGCGAATCGGCAGCTCGGATTCTCGAAGACGCGCGCATAGTAGACGGCGCGTTGGGCCGGATCGAAGCTGGGGTCGCGCCAGACCGCACAAAGCTGGGCGTCGCCCGGGCCACTCGGCTCGCAACTCGCGGGGTCGACGGTCGCTCCGTTGTCGCGGTGCCCGGCGACATCGACGACCTGCTGGTGGAACGTGCCATCGGGGTCCGACCAACCCTTGACGATCTGGACGCGCTGCAACAAACCGCCCGGGTGGCTCGCGGTGCCGGGATCGCGAAGCGCCGAGACCACGAAGCTGGGTGCCTTGTCGGCCGTGCCTCGCGGCGGGAGGTCCGACCCCATCGGAACCCCCTCGGCATAGCTGCGAGCGACCAGCTCGCTGGATCCGCAGAGATCCTCGGGATAGTCCCAGCCCCCGAAGAACCGCACGCGCATGCGCGGCCCGCTGGTGCCGTAGACCTCGCGGCGCTCGAGGGCGTCGAACAGCGACGCACGGGTGTTCTCTTCCGCCCAGACGGCGGCGAGCCCGCCGAGGTTGCTGCCCACCGTGGGCGGTTGCGCGCTCACGGTCTCGAGGGCCCACTCGTCGGTCGCCCCAGGCGTTCCGGTGTGGATGTCTGTCGAGGCCACCATGCCGAACCGGTACGGGTTGACGCCGATTCGCGCTTCCTCGCGCATGCCTTCGATCAGCGCATAACGAGCGAAGTCGAGGCGCGAGCGGCAGCCCTTCCCGCCCAGCGCGCCCCAGCTCTTGCCGTCCTTGCAGTCCTCGACCCGATGGAGATCCCGGAACTTCTCGAAGTCGCAGTCTTCGTCGGTTCCCAGCACCTTCCACATGCCGCTGCGGCATTCGGACTCGCCCTTGATCTGCATCACCTCGACGACGGGCTCCATCCGCGCACGCTGGGCAGCGAGCGCGGCCTGCTCCTGCTCGCTCGAACCCTCGGGATACTCGATCACGAACATCTGGCCGTTGCTCAGGTTCGGGTTGTGCGGAATTGCGAGCACCTCACAGCCTTCGAGCCCATCGACGCATTGGCGATCGAGTTCCCGCCAGAGGCCGGGTGCACTCGGTTCGTCGTAGTAGCTGATCGGGAGCGGCGGTACTTGATCGGTGCCGAAGATGACGTTGCGGTGGATCTTGGTGAGATCCGGCGTCGCCGTGTGCTCGTAGGCAACGAACGTCGAGAACCCGCAGCTCGGCGCACCCTGGTTCCACTTCGCGGCTGCGCGCTGGGTTTCCTGCCAGACTTCAGCGGCGGCGTCTCGGCAACGCTGTCCGTCGGCGCCGCAGTTCTCCTCGGACCGCAGGCTGTTGATACGCGCCACGATGTCGCGCGTTCCCTCGGCCACGCTGCTCACCCGGAAGGGGCGCCGGTAGCGGACGCAGAGTTCCGTCGCATAGGCCGGCGAAGCCGGGTTCGTGCATAACTGCACGCCCCCGAAGCTGTGGGCGTGGTCGGTGACGGCAGCGAAGTCGAGGGGGCGTTCGAGACGGAACGGAAGCGTTCCCTTCCCGTCTTCACCGAAGGGCGGGAGCTTCACCTCGCCGCCGGCCGCAAAGTGATAGGCATCGTCGGGCCGCAGGTGCGTATCGAAGATGTAGGCATCCATCGACAACCCGGTGTGGACGTGGAGATCGCCCCAGAACACGTTGCGCTCGGGGTCGTAGTGGTCGCAGCGGGCTTCGTTTGCCGACCCCGGAAACGGCTGGAGCGCGAAGAGCAGAGCGATGCCGAACAGGCGCAGACGACCGGCGCGAACGGATCCTGCGGCCATTTCTCATCCCCCTACGCAGGCGCCACGTTGGACGGCGGATCCTACGGCCGGTAGTGGATCGGCGAGGTGTAGGCGCGCTCCTGGATCGAACTCGGATACCCGGTCGCCTTCGGATCGATCTTCAAGGCGATCGCGTCGAAGAGAGAGTGGCGCGGTGTCGGCACTTCGAGGACGCGAACGTAGTAGAAGGCCCGCTCGCTGGGGTCGAAGTCCGGATCGGTCCAGACCGCGGCCAGCGTCGCGGCCCCGTACTCGTTGCTGTGCGTGGCGGTCTCCAGATCTACCGTGTCCGGCACAGGGGGAACGCGCCCGTCGGCGCCTGCCACGCGATCTCCTGACCAGGCCACGTCGTAGACCTTCTCGTGGCTCGCCCCATCCGCCAGCCAACCCTTGACCAGCTGCACGCGGTCGAGGTGCGCACTCTTCGGATCCTTGGCGGCGTGGATCAGGAAGGACGGTGGCGAATCGAGGGCCGTGAGTTCGCCACCCATCGGCACGCTGCCACTCGCGCCTGACACCGCGGTGTCGGGCATCTCCTCGTCGCCCGGTTGGAAGCCCGTTCCTGCTTGGACGCGCACCACGATCCGCGGTCCCGTGGTCGCGTAGACCTCGCGACGCTCGAACGCCGCCAGGATCGCGTCCCGCGTGTTCTCCTCCGCGAAGACAGCGGCCAATCCCGAGGCAGACATCGACCAACCGGTGCGTCGGCGCCCGGGGCCGGCTTCGGAACCCTTGCTCTCCGGCGTCGAATCCGCCGGGAACTTCCCCCAGAAGTTGGGCTCTTCGGCCGAGGACAGCCCGGTGTGTGCATCCGTCGAGCCGATCAGACCGAATCGATACGGGTTGAATCCGATCCGCTCCTCGATGGCCAGGCCGGTTCGCAAAGCGGACCGGACGTAGTCGGCCGGCTTGGGATCGTACTCGGGCGCGTTCTGCTGGATGTAGAACGGATAGGTCTCGAAATCTGCGAACGGATCATCCGGGGAAACACTCGAATGCGTCTCGGAGTCTCCCTTGAACTGGGTCGCTTCGACGACGCGCTCCCACTTCGCCCGTTGCTTCACCCACGCCTCATCGATCGGGGTCCCACGCAGCCGCTTCTCCTCGGGGAACATGTAGCCCTTGGAGATGTTGGAGTTATGCGGAATCGCGGTGAAGCGAGCGCCAGTCGCGGCCGACGTCTCGTCGAGCCATTTCCACAGATCCTCGGGGTACATGCTGTCGCTCGAGGACCAGGGAACGAACTCGGCTGCGACCTCGGCGCCGGCACTGGTGAACACGACGCGGTGCAGATTCGCTCCGGCGGGAATGGAGCTCCACTCCCAGCCGATCAACGCTGTGAAGTGACCGGGATCGTTATGCGCGTCGGCGGTCAGGATCGCCTGGTTCCAGACCGTGTGCATCATCGTCTCGACACCCGGGATCGGGAAGGAAGCCGGATTCGCGGCTGCCTCCTCCACCGTTTCATTCGGCTCGGGAAGCAGTGAACCGAACGCGGCCGCGCCTTCTCCATCCTCGATCACGCCCCGCAGCCATTGCTCGCCGGCCCAGGCCATCACTGTATCGAGCAGCCCGAGGTCTTCGCGGGGCACACCGCGCTCGACGATGGTCGGAACGACGCCCAGGAGCTCGGCGTGGTCGGCGACCACGAGGAAGTCGAGCGGCGTCTCGATCTGCACACGAGCGCGATGGCCGGGGTGCACCACCGGAAGCCCCTTCGCATAGCGATATGCCGTGTCCGGGTCGGCGGTGCCGTTGCCGTTCAGGTAGGCATCGAAGGAGTTCGAGGTGTGGAGATGGGTATCTCCAAAGAGCAGCTTCTTCTCTTCCGCTGCGGCGGGAAGCGCCGAGAAAGCGATGAGCAGGGCGAGCGCGATCGTACGTCGGGACACGGGCGGTCTCCTATTGCGTCGCCGCGAGTCTACGTGAGAATCGCCGCGCGAGGCACCAACGGCCTGGGCCTCCGGAGCCAAATTCAGGTCGTCAGCGAGCCGCCGTTCACGTGGATCGTCTGGCCCGTCACCCAGTTCGCCTCGTCCGAGGCGAGCCAGATGCAGGCGGGGCCGATGTCGTCGCCGGTCCCCATGCGACCGCGCGGAATCGAGCGAGACAGGCTGGCGACGAGCTTCTCGTCATGGACCTCGGTCATCTCCATCAATCCGAGCGCCAACGAGTTGGCCGTGACCCCGAAGGCGGCGTTCTCGATGGCCATGTGGCGCATGAAGGAGATCGCGCCGCCCTTGCCCGCGCCGTAGGGCGAGACCCCGATCGGGAGTCCGATGACTCCGGCTCCCGACGCGATGGTGATGAGGCGGCCGTGGCCGCGTTCGCACATGCCGGCGAGCACCGCGTGGGTGGTATTCATGACGCCGTAGAGGTTCACCTCGAGCGGGCCGTCCCAGCGTGCCGGGTCCATTTCGCGAAATGGCTGCGGTTGCATCGGCTGGGCGCCAGCGTTGCCCGCGTTGTTGATGACGATGTCGAGTTCGTGGGACGCCAGTGCGGCGACGACGGCCTCACGATCGGTAACGTCGAAGGGCAACGCCTCGGCGTTGCCGCCGGCATCCCGAATCGCGGCAGCCGAGGCTTCTGCCTTCTCGGCAACGACGTCGTTGACGAGCACCCGGGCACCCTGGCCAGCGAGATGCTTGGCGATTCCAGCGCCGATGCCCTGCCCGGCGCCCGTGACCAACGCCAACCGTCCGTTCAAATCGAACATGGATCTGCCTTCCTGGTGATTCGGACTCGGTGCTGAAGCGTGTCCGATCTCCTCCCCTGGTGCGAGCGCGAGCCCTAGCTTCCCGGAACGCGCATCCGAGGCGCGATGTGTCGCTGAAAGCCGACCGGGAAGAGCCGCTTGATCCAATCGACCACGAAGGACTCGGCGCCGGTTCGAACACGGAGCTTGTTGCCTCGAATGCCCTTCAGGACCGCCTCGGCGACATCCTCGGGCGGGTGCCCATAGTCGTCGAAGCTCTTCTGCAGCTGGTTTCGCGCCTCTTCGTTCGTCACGCGCACGCCGCTGGCGATGCCGGTAGCGACTCCGCCAGGGTGGATGCTTGTGACACCAATCGGTGTCTCCCGGAGCTCGGCCCAGAGCGCCTCGCTGAAACCGCGGACCGCGAACTTGCTGGCGCAGTAGCTCGATTGCCCGGGCACCCCGATGAAACCGAACATGCTCGAGATGTTCACGATGTGGGCTTCGTCAGCCTTGCGCAGCTCGGGCAGGAAGAACTTGCAGCCATGAACGACGCCCCAGAAGTTCACACCGATCAACCACTGGAAATCGTCGAGGCTGTGCTCCTCGAAATCCATCAGCACCGAAACCCCCGCGTTGTTCACGACGATGTGCACCGCGTCGTGGGCGGCGACCACCTCCGCGGGGAGCGCGGCCATCCGGTCGGGGTCGGCAACGTCGGCCAGATGCTGCGAGGTCTTCGTGCCGTGCTGCTCCAGGGCCTGCGCCACCTCGCTGAGGCGTTCCCCATGAATGTCCACGAGCGCGAGCGCGCAGCCCTCCCGCGCCAGTCGCAGCGCGGTCGCTCGGCCGATACCACTGCCCGCTCCTGTGACGACTGCGACTCGGCCAGCCAACTGCTTCACTTCGGGTCGCCTCCCGGAAGGTCCCCGCAGCCGAGACGGCGCGTCTCATCGGGGTTTCCCATGACGTTGTTATATCTGAACGCGGATTTGTATGCTCGGGCCGAGCGGCGCCGAGCGGACCAGGTGGTTCGCTTGCCGGAGAAGAGGAGAAGCTTCGAATGGCCAACCACTCGGACGTGCGAATTGCCGTGATCGGTGCGGGGCCCGTCGGCATCGCGACGGGCCGCGAACTGCTGCGCCAGGGCTTCGACGGCTTCACGATCTTCGAGAAGGAGAAGGCCGTGGGTGGCACCTGGCACATCCACTCCTATCCCGGACTGTGCTGTGACGTAAAGGCACACGCCTACACCTTCACGGGCGCCGGGAACCCCGAGTGGTCAGCGAGCTTCGTGGAGCAACCCGAGATCGAGGCCTACCTGCAGCGCTCCGCCACCGAGTTCGGACTCGATCCGCACCTGCGGCTCGAAACGAGGATCACGGCCGCGACCTATCAAGCGCCGGGGCAATGGCGCCTCGAGATCGAAGGGGGCGGCGAAGAGGTCTTCGACTTCGTGATCAACGCCATGGGCAACCAACACACACCGATCTTCCCCGAGATCGAGGGGATCGATCAGTTCGGCGGTGCGTCGTGGCACAGCACGAACTGGAACCACGACGTGGACCTCGCCGGCAAGCGCATCGCTGTCGTCGGCTCTGCCGCAGCCGCTGTCCAGATCGTTCCCGAGATCGCCGATGCCGCGGCGCATCTCTACGTGTTGCAGCGCTCGCCGAACTGGATTCTCCCGCGCGGGCGCAAGCCCTTCAAGAAGCGGACCCGCGCCCTCTTCCGCCAGGTTCCAGCGACGATGCGGGCCTACCGCAAGAGCCTCGACCTGGTGATGAACCTGAGCCACGGTGCCTCGCTGCTCGGGCACAAGACCATGACCACGGTCGAGAACATGGGACGCAAGCACATCGCGAACATCGTCTCCGACGAGGTGCTCCGCGAAGTCCTCACGCCGGACCAACACTTTGGCTGTCAACGTCCGTTGATATCCGACGGCTTCTATCCGACGATCCAGCGCGAGGACGTGACGTTGATTCCGGCGGCGGCGCAGCAGGTGACAGCGACCGGTCTCGTGGCTGCGAACGGGCAGAGCATCGACGTCGACATCATCGTCTACTGCACGGGCTACCGTGTACTCGACTTCGAACGCATCGCCGTGACGGGCGTTGACGGCGAGTCGCTCGCCGAGCGCATGACGCGCGCACCGGAAGCCTTCAAGGGCATCGCCGTGCCGGGCTTCCCGAACTACTTCCTCGGCGTCGGCCCCAACGGCGTGTTGCTCTCCGCTTCCTTCTTCGCAGCAGCCGAGAGCAACATCGCCTGCATCGTGAAACTGCTGGCCGAGAAGGAAGCCGCCGGTGCCAAGGCCATCGTCGTGAAGGAAGCACTTCACCGCGCCTACAACGACTGGATCGCCAGCGAGCGCGAGAACTACTCCTGGGGCGCCGATGACTGCATCAGCTACTACCACACCGAATCCGGCCACACGCCGTTCCTGTTCCCGGGCGACTTCAAGACCTTCCGCCGCCACCGGGAAGAAACGAGCCTGAGCGAGTTCGACGTTTCCTGAGGGAACCTCTCGACTCGCCGTCACCCGGACCCGGTTGCGGAATCCTCCAGCCGGATCTCGACGAGTACGCCATCGAGCCAGCTCGGCAACCAGCCGGGGACCGTCGGGCGCAACCGTGAAAAGACGTCGCGGGTGCGCTCGGGATCGTCCTCGATCGGGACGGCGACTCCGCTCAGGCGTTCTCCCTGGATCAGGAGCTCCACGCTTGTACCGCCACCGCGGAGCCCCCGCCACCAGGGGCCGTCCGCGCCGGCGTACACGATCCGACCTTCGCGCAAGAAATTGACCGGGATGGTGCGGCCACCCGGCAGCGTCAACAACATCGCCTTGCGGGCGCGCGCACCCTGGGGCGAATCGCGGAGTTCGTCGGCCACACGCGGGTTGGCCAGCCAATTGCTGTAGATCGCGATCCCGATGCCGGCGATCGCGATCACGGCCAGGGCGATTCCGAGCCACTTCATGCGATGGACGATAGGCGATCCGATGCGAGCGACCGCCGTGGCCTAGCGTGAACTGCGCCGAGACCGAAAGCGGGCTTCGGACAGGCCCTTCTGGTTTCGGACTTTTCGACGCTGCGGATACCACGACATCCATCTGTCGATCTATCAGCCAGATCCAGGTGCCGGGATCCGGCATGAGCCATGCTTCCGGCGATCATGGACGCACCCGACACGACCCGACCGGCCCGCGCAAGACGGGCGCTGCTCGTCGGCTCCCTGTTGGCGGTGACCCTCCATGCCTTCGACGAAATGGCGGTCGTGACGGTACTCCCCGTGATCGCGGCCGAGCTCGGCGGACGTTCGCTCTATGGAGCCGTTTTCTTCGCGTATCTGCTGATCAGCCTGATCGGGCTCGTAATCGGTGGCGGACAAGCGGCCCGTCGAGGCCCTGCGTGGGCGTTCGCCTGGGGGCTTGCCGCCTTCGCCTCCGGTCTGGGGCTCGCCGCCCTGGCACCGACCATGGAATTCCTCGTCGCCGGGCGCGCCATCCAGGGCCTTGGTGGAGGGATGGTTTCAGCGACGGTGTTGGTCGTGATCAACCGCGGCTTCGCTGCCGACGAGCGCCCCCGGGTGTTGGCGCTCAACGCCACGGCATGGGTGATCCCGGCCCTAATCGCGCCGGCGGCGGCCGGCGCGATCGCCGAGTTCGCCTCCTGGCGTTGGGTGTTCGGCGGCCTGTTGCCACTCGTCATCGTGGCGGGCTGGCTCGGGGTTCCCGCCATGCGCGGGTTGGGTGCGGGCCATGTCGAGCGGGGCTTTCGCGAGGAACTGGTGGACGGCGTCCGAATGGCTGGGGGCCTCGGCGCCATGCTGAGCGCACTCGCTCGTTCCTTCGGCGTTCTGGAACTGGGGCTGTTCATCGTCGGCGGATGGCTGGCCGCGAAACCACTGTGGCGCGTCATGCCCGCGGGCTTGTTGAGCATTCGGCCCGGGCTGCCATCGGCCGTCGCAACCAAGGGACTGCTCGTGTTCGCGTTCTTCGGCACCGAAGCGTTCATCCCGTTGGCCCTGATCGAGATCCACGGAGCTTCTCCGGCCATGGCTGGGTTGGCGCTGACCGGCGCCGCACTGGCCTGGACCGGCGGCGCTCACCTGCAGGCCCGCCTTGCCGCGCGCGCCTCTGCCCCGGCGCTCGGTCGGTTGGGTTCGCTCTGCATCGCGGCCGGAATTCTCGCGATGTTGAGCTTGCTCGAGGTGGGAACGCCGCTGGCGGTCGCCTTCCTGGCATGGAGCCTGGCCGGACTCGGCATGGGCATCGCCTACAACACGGTCACGGTCAGCGCGATGGCGCATACCCCCGATGGCGGGGAAGGCGCAGCATCGACCGCTCTCGGAATCACCGACGCGCTTGGCATCAGTCTCGCGACCGGACTCGGAGGCGCCGTGGTTGCGGCCGCGGATCGTCTGGGCTTGCCGACGGCCGAAGCCTTGGGGCCGATCTGGCTCGCGGCCGCCTCGGTCGCGGCCCTGGGCGCGCTCGCGGCGCTGCGACTGATCGGTGCCGCGCCGATCAGTCGGACGGAGGAAGCAAGGCCGTGAGCTGGTCCGCGGCTTCGGCCGGATCGGAACCGATCCAGAGGCTCACCTCGCGTTCGAGAGGCTCCGACAGATAGATCGGATTGGTTGCCTCGGGACTCAAGCGCCCCCCTAGCATGGCGACCATCTCCTCGCTCACGACGGCCCGCGCAAGAACGTAGGCGTCCAGGGTCGGAACGTACTCGACGACCAGGCCGGTCTTTTCTCCCCCGGTAGCGCCGCACTCGAGAAGAATCGGGGCCTCGATGGCATCGGCCTCGACGATTCCGGCATCGCCGAACCAGAAGTAGGGATTGATCCGGCGCCGATGCGGGATGCCGCGAGCCTCTAGGCAGCGCGACACATCTCTCACCCTGGCGACGATGCGCTCACGCAAGCGGCTCTTGCCGGGCATCTCCGAGCTGGCACGCCAACGGCCCCGGGTGTCGAGGAATTGCAACTGCGGGAGCCGCAGTTTGTAGTCGAGGCGTGGGTTCCCCAAGGTGACGAAGCCTGGGTAGTAGTATCGGTCTCCTCTCGATAGCGCGTGCTCGATCTCGACCAGCATCGTGTAGATGCCGAGACCCGTTTCCCTGTACTCGGGATCGTAGAGCCCGAGCAAGCTCGCAACGCTATGCGCGCCCCGATCGAAGTAGCTGACCGCCACCAGGCGTTTGCCGTCGTAGACCGCGACTTCCTGGGTCTCGAACAACTCCGAGAAGGGCTCGGCAGCCAACATGTCCGCCACGGAGTCCATCATGTGGCCGGCGTAGCGCTCCTCGCCGAGCTCGTAGAGGCGCTCTCGCTGCGCGTCCGCGAAGGCGGGGCCGATCTCGACGCGAAAGCGCTCGGTGTTGCGTCGCAGAACCCGACGCAGGCTCTTGCTGAAGCGGAACTCGCGCAGCCGTGCCCTTATCGAGACCGCGGCGAACACATCCCCGTCCATCGGAACGAGCGGCACCGAGGCCATCACGTAGCCGTTGCGAAACCAGCCGCGAGCCAGATAGCCGTCCAGACACTCGGTGTCCGGTGTCGAGGGGAGATCGATCTCGATCATGAATGATCCGCTCGGCCCGATCGCTGGATGCTAGGCGCCCCAGGGCTTGATCGAGGCCTTCAGCTTCTCGTAGCCCTGCAGGAAGCCCGGGCGTTCACTTCCGTAGACCTGGTCGAAGCTGTCGAGTGCGGAATCGAGCCATTGGTGGAGGGCCGTGTTGTCCGGGTTCGCATCCTTGTAGGCATCGCGAATCAGCACGAAGTGGATGCGCGGGTCGTAGGGCTTCTTCACGCCGCCCATCGACTCGTCGCCATCGAGGAGACGAAGCAGCATCGCGTCTGCGGAGCCCAGGGTCTGTTCGTGGATCGGTGGGCCATCCGTCCGGTACATCACCGAGGTCATGTCGCGGCCGTTTCCGGTCGTGTACCCCATGTCGCCCCAGAGATCGTTCATCTTCTTGTCGACGCCGACGTGGTCGAGAATCCGCTGGCCGTAGGCGCGCAGCGGGTCCGAGACATCGGCGAGCAGGTCGGTCAGGCGGTCGCCGTCGAGGTCCGTCGCGAGGATGATGCAGTCCTGCTTCTCGATCAGGTCCCAGAGGAGCAGGCCGTAGTTGGTGTCCGAGATGTGCTGCTCGACGCGACCACTCCAATTCTCCATGCCCGCTTTGAAGTCCTTGGGCAGCAGCGCGATGATGCGATCGACGCGCTCGCGGTGCTCGACATAACCATCGACGGCGTACTTTCGGCCGACGTCGAACTTCGTGTCCTGTAGCAGCCAGGAAAGCAGCCCGGCGTTGATGCCGTCTTCCATAGCCTGGGTCGGCTTGAAGGCGACGCGACCGAGCTTGCCGGTATCGTTGACCATCTGCAGGAAACGCCGGCAGGCGTAGGCCATCTGGACGCCGGGCGTGTTCATCTCCGAGTGCACGATGCCGGTAGTCTCATCGACCGTGAACGCGGCACGGTCCTGCGAGTAGGGCAAGCACGGCATGCTGCGCACCACGGTGATGCAACCGTAGGGGCGAACGTTGCAGTAGACGCCAGCCTGGGTGCGAAGCGGCGCATTGCCGGACTTGCCCTTCACGACGACGCGGCCGCCCTTGCCATCATTCACGTAGGCATCACCCGCCGTCGACCACTTGATCGAGGTGCACGGCAGGTTGCCGAACCAGGCCAACGGCTCGAGATCGAGATCGTGGCGGTACTGCGACCACATCGGCACGGCGTAGTAGGGCAGGCCGAGGACATCGCAGGCCGCGATGGTGCCGAGCAGCGCGTAGGCGTCGGTGAGAGAGTGAGCAACCGGGTTCACGCCGCCACCATGGTTGCCGCCCTGCCAGATCACGGCGTCCGGGTAGCCGGTCGGCCGCATTTCGGTGGGCTCGAACAAGCCGCTGAGTAGGCCGAGCAGATCTCCGCCGTCGGCTTCGGTGCGGGCGATGTTCATCAGGTCGAGCATGGTGGTCTCCCATTCGATTCGGGGCTGTCTCGCGCGGGTCACTCCCCAGGCCGCTGAGACGCCCCACCATTAGAGGCGGATCAAGGTGCGGAAGCGAGCCTCCCCGCGGGGTATCATGCTCACATCGAATCGCCGGCGCAGCTTAGGTCGACTCGACCAAAAGCGCCGCATGAGCGGGGACGGACTCCTCAAGTTTCAACTTTGCAAGTTTCCCTGTGGGGAAACTTGCAAAGTTGAAACTTGAGGAGTCCGTCCCCGCTCAGAAGATTCGGTTGCGGCGTTGGGCGCCTGCTCGGGGCTCGGGATCAGATCATCGAACGGGGCCCGCATCCTTCTCGGCCTCTGTCGTCATGATGGCTCTCCTTCGACCGGTGCCGGCGGCATAGCCGCGTCCTCCGCCGGCCATTGGAAGCGCTCGAACAAGTCGCCGAGTTCGTGGCGGATGGCGTCGGCCTCGAGGCCGAACTCTTCGAGGCTGTAGCTGAAGCTGGTCTGGTGCTTTCGCTCGCGTTTCCCTTCGGCCGCAAGGGATTCCCGGAACGCATCCGTCATCGGAAGCTCGAGATCGGCATAGACCCGCTCGATCGTCGCAGCCGGATCGGAAGTCAGGTCTCGATAGTCGACAACGGCTCCGCGGGTGCCCGGATTCGCATCGAGGACCTGGAGCGGATGCTGATAGGTGTGCCAGGACTGGCCTGCCAGCACCTGCAGACACTCCTGCTGGCGCTCCGCCGGCCAGCCCAGGCTCTTCCAACTCGCCGCCATCAACTTGAGCAAGCTCGGAATCGTTTCGCGCGGGTCCCGAACATTGATGACGAAACGGGCGTCCGGAAAGGCTTCCACCAACGAGGCCACCCGTCCGGACCAAAGCGGATTCTTCGCCAGATGGATCTTGTCGGCACCATTGAGGTAGAGCTGACGTCGCACCACCGCCCGGTAGAAGTCGTTGTAGCGGCGTCGCTTCGCCTCGGGCCAATCGTTCATGTGGTAGAAGTCGAGATCCGCCATCCACGGCATCTTGGTGATCCAGAAGCCGGACGCCATCGAATAGAACAGCGAGATGTCGTCCTCGTCGGGCTTCGTGAGGCTCATGGCGTGAATGTGCCGGAACTTGCCATAGCGCCACTCTTCGAAGCGTGCGGCCAGGCCGTGGAGAACGTTCCCGAGCCACCGCTCGTCGAGCCTCGCGGCCGCGCGAATCGTCTTCTTCTGCAGCAGCGACGGGAAATAACATTCGTAGAGCATCAACGAACTGAAGCGACCTTCGTCCTGGCTCATCAAGCGATGCGCCAGGGTGGTCCCGCTTCGCGCATGGCCCACCATGAAGATCGGATTCTTCATCTCGACGTCACGCAGGCCGGGAAACAGCAGCTCGTCGAGAAAGAAGCAGACCGCGTGGAAGCTCGCCGCAAGCGGCACGCCGAGGCACAGGACCGCCAGGTAATAGAAGCGGACCGCCTGCGTCTCCTCATTCCAGGCGAGACGCACCATCTTGAAGTAGTTGTCGAAATCGAAGAAGAACATCGGCAGGGTTCTCTACTCTAGGGAACGATGTCGAACGATCCCAACCGCTACTACGAGGACATTCCGGTGGGCGTGCAGCGCGAGCTCGGCTCGCATCTCGTGACGCGCGACGAGATCATCCGCTTTGCGACCGAATGGGACCCACAGCCCTTCCACATCGATGAAGATGCGGCGCAGTCTTCCGTTTTCGGTGGGCTCACCGCTTCCTCGTGTCACACCTACGCGATCTCGTCGCTGATCTTCTCGCGCAGTCCCGGGAAGATCGCGACCGCCGCGATGCTAGGGCTCGAACTCCAGTTCCCGACCGCGGTTCGCCCCGAGGATGTGCTTACGCTGCACGATCTCTGCACCGATCAACGCCTGTCCAGCTCGAGACCCGGTCATGGCGTGGTGAGCTCGAGGACGACGCTGACCAACCAGAATGGGGAGGACGTCTTCGTGATGACGTCGAGCTACCTCGTCCGATGCAGGCGCGCCGCCGATTGAGACGCGCTCTAGCCGGCCGCGAGCTCCGCCATCATCTCTTCGACCGTCGAAGTCGCAAGCACGTTGTGGTCCTTGTCCAGCAGCTCGAAGACCCGCCCATCGCTCGCCTGCATCCCGAAGAAGACGACAGCACCCTCGGGACCTCCACGCTCCATATGAACGTCTCCGCCGGGGTTGTGTGCGTACTCGCCCGCCTTCCGGACCTTGTGGATCTCCTCACCGTCATCGTTGGTCTCGATCACGTGCTGCTCACCCTCGAGCACCAGGATCGTCGTATCGGCGACGTGGCGGTGGTAGTGGCAGTAGGAATTCGGCGCCCACTTCACGATCAGATCGACTGCCCCGCTCGCGGCGTCAGCCCGGAGCACGGCGATCGAGTAGTCGATCGGATAGTCGAACCCTTCCCCGTCGAAGTGAACCCAGTCAGCGTGGCTCGTATCGAAGTTGAAATCGGGCATCTCGGGTCTCCGTTGCTAGTTCGTTGCGGGTCGAATCTCGTAGCGGACCGGCACGGCCTTGTGACCGACGACAAAGCTCGATTCTATCATCGATGGATCACCAGCCGGCTCCAGGAGTTCGACACGATTGGCGAGTTCGAGGAACAGCGCTCGCGCACTCAGTCGCGCGACGTGGGCGCCGAGACAGAAATGTTCTCCGGTCCCGAAGCCCAGGTGACGGTTCGGATGGCGGGTGATGTCGAAATCGAAGGGCTTGTCGAACACCGCGTCGTCGCGATTCGCCGAGGCATAGAACATCGCCAGATGCTGGCCCTTTCGCATGGTCTGGCCGTGAAGCTCCACGTCTTCGAGCATGGTCCGCCGCATGTAGTTGACCGGCGACGACCACCTTACGACCTCTTCCACGGCCTTCTTCGAGAGCTCCGGGTTCTTGCGAAGCAGGTCGAACTGCTCCGGTCGCTCGAGAAATGCGGACAGACCGCCAGAGATCGCGTTTCGCGTGGTGTCGTGGCCGGCCGTGAAGACGATCAAGTAGTACCCGAAGGTCTCAGCCGGGCCCATCGCCTCGCCGTCGGCCATTTTGGCGTTGGCAAGCATGCTGGCGAGATCATCTCTCGGGTTCGCGCGTCGGTCCTCGACGATTCCGTTGAACAGCGCGAAGAACTCGAGGCCGAGTTCGCGGATCGCCGCTTCGCGGTCCTCCCCCTCCCGCTGCAGGTCGGGATCGTCCGACGCAAAGAGCTGCTGAGTCAACTCGAGCACTCGCTCCTCCTGGTCGGGATCGATTCCCAGGATCGTGCTGAGCACGCGCAGTGGATGCCGCTGCGAGATCTTCTCGACGAAATCACACTCACCTTCCTCGCCTAGCTTGTCGATCTGCTGACGAGCGCTGCGCGCGACGATCTCATCGAGATGATGGATGTTCCGCGGCGTGAAGAAGCCGCTCGCCACCTTGCGAAAATCTCGGTGCTCGGGCGGATCCATCTGGATGATGGTGCGCATCTGGTCGAAGGGGGTGCCTTCGGCTTCCCGATTCGCCGCCTGCACGTTGTCCAGGATGATCGGACCATCGAGATTGCTGAAGATCTGGGGCTTGCCCGAAATATCCATGATGTCCGCGTGGCGCGTGATCGCGAAGAAGGGCTCGTAGTCTTCGGTTTCACACCAGTAGACCGGCGCCTCCTTGCGCAACCGGGTCCAGGCATCGTGGGGCTGACCGCCGACGCCATAGTTGCGCGGGACGATCAGGTCGTTCGGGTCGATCTCGATGGCCATTCGGGAGGCTCCTATGGGGCTGCGCTTCAACGGCTCATTCTAGCCGCCCCTGGGCGCTGTCGAGATCGCCGGCGAGATCCCGGCGAATCTGCTCGGCAGCGGCATCGTGGGCGATCCCGGTGCGATCGTAGATGCGTTCGATCACCCGCATGGGCTCCGAGCGGAACTCGTCGAAATGCACGTCGATGAAGCGCTCGGGCTCGCGGGCGCGAAGCGCCATGGTCCGGTCGACGCCGCGCCGCCACAACGCGAGTTGATCGGCACCGAGCCGGTGCGGATCGTAGTGCCGGTCGTTCACGCTTCGCGCGCTGGCGTTCAGGCTACATACGGAAGGGATCGTCTTTGCGGGGTCCCGGTGGGTCATCACGATCAAGGCATCGGGCAGTGTCGCCAGGAGTGCCTCGGGCGCGAACAAATGGCTCGGGTCCTTGAGGACCCAGCGCCGCTCGCGATCGTTGAGTCCGATCAGGCGCACGAGGTCGGCCCAGCGTCGATAGGCCGGCGCCATGTCGCACTGGGACCACCACTGGGCAAAACCCTCGACCGCGGCGATGCATTCGAAGGTGACGGTGGCGAAGCTCTGACGCAGCACGTTCCAGCATTCGTCGGGCTCGTCGGCTGTCATCTTTCCGAGAGGTCCGCGTCCTCGTCCAGGCTGGACAACCAGTGGCGCAGTCCTTCGAGATACTCGTCGGCGCCGAAGTCATCGAAGCCCGTGGTCTCCCGCGCGTAGTCGCGCAACCAGCCCTCCGCCGAGGCGAACGGATGCTTCGGGGTTCCGATCGAGGCGGGATCCATGACCAGGCGCCTAACCCAGGTCTTCGCTGAGATTCCGGAAGGTCCTCTCGCCGGCCGCGACGTGGCGGGGATCGTCGACCAGTGCGCTCAGCATCGCCGCGAAGCACATGGCCCAACCTCGCGCGCGTGCGCGAAGCGGAAGGTCTGGTGCGCCGTAGTGAGCCCAGGCCTCCGCTCGCGCCGCCGACGCCTGCGGGAGCAGCATCCAGATCGCGGCCAGATCGGTCGCGGGATCTCCGGACGTGATGTCCCCCCATTCGATCACCGCCACGAAGGCGCCGCCGTCGGTCAGCACGTTTCGCGGGTGGAGATCGCCATGGAGCCAGACCGGTTCGTGGTGCGCGGCTGCGCGCAGCGCATCGGCCCAACACTCGTCGAGTTCGGGCGTGATCCAGTCCGTCTACGTGACGCAGATGCTGCAGGCGCTCCCCGATCGGGTCGGCCCTCGCTGCCAGGGGCACACCACGGAACTCGTTGCCAGGCGCGTCGGGCGCTGCGGGTCGGTGCAATGCCCGCAAGAACCGCCCGAGAACAGGACCCTGGTCTGCGGCGGCGACCCCCAGGTCCGCGGTCTCTCCCCCGAACCATGGTGTCACGCTCCAGTGCCAGGGATACCCGCGGCCCGGCTCGCCCACGCGCAGCGGTGCCGGCACCGCGAGCGGAAGCCGCGGAGCCAACTGCGGGAGCCAACGCTGCTCGTTTCGAAGCAATTGGACCGCGGCCCGGCGGCGAGGCAATCGAACTGCCAGGTCCGGGTGTTGGTCGCTGAGGAGTTCGGCGACCAGCGTCGCGTCGCTCTCGAAATCAGACTGCGGTGTCTCGGCAGCCACGGGGGAGAACGTGCCAGGGGACCGGCGACGCCGTCAACGCGAATCGCAGCCGAATCGGGCTAGAATCCGGATGCAGCCCCTCCGGGCGCATGGGAGTACGCCATGATCGGCAAAGGCGAAGAGGCACCTGAATTCACGGGTATCACCGACGACGGCCAGCGCATCGCCCTCAGCGAGTGGCTGAGCCAGGGGCCCCTCGTCCTCTACTTCTACCCGGCCGACTTCACGCCGGGTTGAACCGTCGAGGCGCGGGACTTTCGTTCGCACCACGAAGAGTTCACCGCGCTCGGCGCCACGGTCGTTGGCGTAAGCAAGGATTCCGAAGGCCGACATGCATCGTTCCGCTCGACGCTGGACCTGCCCTTTTCGCTCGTCAGCGATCAGGGCTCCAAGATCGCCAAGGCTTTCGGCCTGACGCGGGCCGGAGGCTGGCTGCCCAGCAAACGAGCTACCTTCGTGATCGACTCGGCCGGCATCGTCCAGCGCGCGATCACGGCCGAACTCGACATCGCGGAACACGTCCGCGAATCCCTCGAGGCACTCGAAGCCCTGGCCACCTAGGACCGGGGACGGACACCTCAATGTTGCAGGTTTGCAAGTTGGTAACACCGTGAATCGCCGACGCTTCCTCACCGGAAGTGCAGGACTGGCTGCCGCCGCTCTGGCGGGTGGCTGGATGTTGCGACCGAGCGCGGTCGGCGGTGGGGCCCACTCGGCCTACTTCGAAGGCCTCTCGCGCGTGATGCGAAAGCAAGGCCTCGCACGACCCACGATGATCCTGGATCTCGACCTGGTCGACCAGAACATCGATGCCGTCAAGGCAGGCAATGCGTCGCGCGATTACCGCATCGTGGCGAAGTCGCTCCCCAGCGAACCCCTGCTCGACTACGTGATGAAGCGGGCCAACACGGACCGCTTGATGGTCTTCCATCAGTCCTTCTTGAACGAGGTGGCCGCGCGCCACGAAACCGCCGACGTGCTGCTCGGCAAACCCATGCCCATCCTGGCCGTCGAGCGCTTCTACGAGTTCCACCAGCCGAACGGCTTCGATCCGGCGCGCCAGATCCAATGGTTGATCGACACCCCCGAGCGCCTGCGACAGTACGCCGAGTTGGCCCGCGCACGGCAGCAGCCGATGCGGCTCAACTTCGAGATCGATGTCGGCCTACACCGCGGTGGCTTCACCGACCCGGCCGAGGTCGTGCGCGCGCTCGGCGCGATCGACTCGGACCCGAACCTCTCTTTCGCTGGCTTCATGGGCTACGACCCCCATGTGGCCGTCGTGCCCGAATCCCTCGGCGCCCGCGAGGCCGAATTCGGTCGGGTGCAACGCCGCTACCGGAGCTTCCTCGACGCGGCTCGAGGTGCTACCGCGAGCGAATCGGCGCCAGCCGCTTGGACGTTGAACGCGGCCGGTAGCCCCACCTACCGTCTGTGGGACGAGGTGGATGGCCTGGCGAACGAGGTCGCCGCCGGCTCGGCGCTCGTGAAGCCGCTCCACTTCGATGTGGACACGCTCGAGGCGCACGTCCCGGCCCTGTTCATCGCGACGCCAGTCTTGAAGACCAGCGAGGGCATGCAAATCCCTGCGCTGGACGGGCTCGGCCGTCTGCAACAAGCCTGGAACCCGAACCGCGCGCGCACCTTCTTCATCTACGGGGGTTACTGGAAGGCACAGCCCGTTTCACCTGCCGGCCTCGACACCAACCCCTTGTTCGGCCACAGCACGAACCAGGAAATGCTGACAGGTTCAACGGAGGTAGAACTCGAGGTAGACGACTACGTGTTCCTGCGCCCGACCCAGAGCGAGTTCGTGATGCTCCAGTTCGGCGACATCCTGGCCGTGCGCGGCTCCGAGGTCGTTGGTAGCTGGGCCCCGCTCCCGGAAGGCGGCTAGTACTGGATGATCGGTGCCTTGTGGCGCCAGACATCCCCGTCGAGCATCGCGATCATGGCGTGGGCGCAATCGGCGAAGCTGATCGAGGAGAGACCGCTGAACGAATCGAAGCCCACCCGGTAGCTTTCTCGTCGCGGCCCAGTGCGAATCTGCAGCGGACGCACGCCGATCCAATCGACGTCGGTCCGGTCCGAGAGGAGGGCGTACTGATGGTCCTTGTCTCGATGCCGCAGCCCCATGAAGGTGCGTGCGAAGAACTGGACGAAGCGTGCGCCTAACGTCACCTGATCCTCCTCGACCAGGGTGCTGCCCCCACCACACCAGACCAGGCGCCGAACGCCGAGCCGCGGCATCGCGTCGAGGATGTGGCGCGTCACGTCGGTGCAGAGATCCTCGGGCGAGTGTTTGTCGACGCCGATCGCAAAGAGCGTGGCTTCGGCGCCTGTCAACGCGCGCTCGACATCCTCGGCGGAAAGCCCGTCGCCCTCGACGACCCGCACGCGATCGCGAATCGCGGCAGGCAGCTTGGCGGGAGTTCGTGCCAGCACCGTGACTTCGTGACCCGCTTCCAGGCATTGCACCACGCACTCGCCGCCGACAGCCCCGGTGGCTCCGAAGATCGTGATTTTCATCGCCCGGAGTCTAGGGGGACCGGGCACCTGCCTCGACTCCGGGCGACCGGCGGGCTACGGATACGCGCGGAGACCGTCCGCTGGCCGTTGCCGCCACCCGATCGGTCGTGGAGGACGACCCGAGTGAGCGCGCCCCAGGAACAACGCGATCCGCGTGGCCTTCGCATGGCCGCGCCCAGGGACGAGGCCACGCTCGAAAAGGAGCGACAGGCCCTGGTGCAGCTGGCCGGTCGCCCGCCGCTCGCACGGTTCCGCGGTTATCTCGGCCTGCTCGGGCCCGGCTATCTCCAGAGTGCCATGACGCTAGGCGGCGGCACGGTCTCGGCCGCGCTCTTCGCCGGTGCGATCTTCGGCTACCAGTTGCTCTGGGTCGCCCCGTTCGCGATGGCCATGGGCGTCTGCATGCTCGCTGCCGTTTCGTGGCAGACGCTCTCGACTGGCGAGCGCCCTTGGCCCGCGATGAAGCGCCACGCCGGGCCTTTCTTCGCCTGGTCGTGGGCGATCGGCGCCCTGCTCTCCTCGGTGATCTGGCAGTTCGCGCAGTATGCACTGGCCTCTGCCGTACTCGTCGACATCGCCGATGTGCTCGGTCTCCCGGGGCTCTCGCCGATCCTGGCCGGCGCTCTCGTTCTGGTCTGGGCGCTCGGGGTCTCGAGCCTGTATGGGCGCTCGGACCGTTGGGTGCGCGTCTACGAGATCTTCCTGCAGTGCATGGTCTGGGGAATCGTGGCCTGCTTCGGGTGGGTCGTCTTCCAGACCGGAATCTCGGACTGGGGCGAACTCTTCCGCGGCTTCTTCACGTTCCAGATTCCCGACGACCGGAACGGCATCGCTGCCTTCACGCTGATCCTCTCCGGCCTTTCGGCTGCGGTCGGCGTGAACATGGTGTTCCTCTACCCGTACACATTGCTCGCGAAGGGTTGGGGCCGAGCACATCGCGAGCTCTCGCGCTTCGATCTCGGCTTCGGGATGTTTCTGCCCTATACGATCGCTGTGAGCCTCGTGGTGATCGCGACGGCCAACACGCTCCATCTCGATCCCGCCTACGATGGCGCTCGTTTGTCACCCGTGGAGGCTGCCCATGTGCTCGCCCAGGGTGTGGGCCCGGGGGCCGGCCGACTGGTCTTCGGCCTCGGCGTACTCGGCATGGCGCTGTCCTCGATCACGCTCCAGATGCTGACCTGCGGCTTCGTGGGCGTGGAACTGTTCGGCTTGAGTGTCGGGAGCTCTCGACACCGCCTCGCAACCTGGCTGCCGATCCCGGGCGTCCTGGGTTGTGTCTTCTGGAGCGAGATCGCCATCTGGGTCGCGATCCCCACCAACATCATCTGCGGAATCTTCCTACCGGCGGCCTACTTCGGCTTCTGCATCTTGCAGCGGAGCCGCGCCTACCTGGGAGACGACCGCCCTTCGGGTGCCTCCGGAACCGCGTGGCTCGCAGCCATGTACGCCATCACCCTCTTCCTCGTCGCCTTCCTCGCCTGGTACATCGTGTAGAGCGGGGACGGACTCCTCAAGTTTCAAGATTGCAAGTTTTTAAAACGTGGAATCTTGAAACGTGAGGGGTGCGTCCCCGCGCCGTGTT
>JAJDAP010000095.1 GCA_029261795.1 Deltaproteobacteria bacterium | reverse complement strand
ACTTCCAGCACCTCGGCGCTGTCTCCCTGGGACGGGTCGAAGCGCGGCAGGATCGTGGGGATCGTGCTCGGGTCGATGGCGCGTTTCGCGGCTAGCAGCGTTTCGGTGTGGGTGAAGTCGGCGATGGATTCGAGGTTCTTGACCGTCGGCGAGATGAGGTTCAATTCGCCGCGACCGAAGCGTTCGAGCGCTTCGCGCGGGGCGATCCAGAGGCTGTGCACGGCTTCGTGGCCGTCGTGGAGCGCCTCCTGGGCGGCCGGCGCTCGCGCCACGAAGAAGCGCGTGTTGAAGCGCGCAGGCTGGTCGACGGGTGTGATCCAGTGGGCCACATAGGCCAGGCCATCCGTTGCGAGGCGAAGATCTTCTTCTTCGCACATGGCTTCGAAGGCGCCGGTCTCCCGGCCATTCACGCGCTCGCGCCAGCCGTCGAAGCGCGCGCGAACTTCGGGGTCGCGCAGTTCGACGAGGCGACCATCGGGCCAGGTGGCGAGCAGGACGCCGGCTTCTTCGAAGCACTCGCGGATGCAGGCGACCCAGTAGCCGAGCCCGCCGGCGGCGACGCCGAGTACCTGGCTGGCCTCGGCATCACCGAGCCCGCTTCCGTGGCCCTCCCAGGCCTTCGCGTGGTCGACGTCGTCGACCTTCCCGCCCGGGAAGACGTGCAGGCCGCCGAATACGCCAGTCATGCTGCGCTCCATCAGGAATACTTCGACGCCGGTTCCGGAATCGCGGACCAGCATCACGGTTGCAGCAGCTCGGGGTGCGACAGGCATGGCGCGCGAGCCTAACCCAGCTCGCTCGCCGCGTTCAGCGCGCGACGAAGACTGGGAGCATTCGCTTTCCGACGAAGCCGGTATCCTGCCGCGATGCCCAGCCCGACAGGTACCGCCCATACAGGCCCCCTTCACGACGTCCGAGTCCTCGAATTCGCCCAGGCCTTGGCGATCCCGTCCTGCGGCGCGCTGCTCGCCGACATGGGCGCCGATGTGGTCAAGATCGAACCGCCCGCCGGCGACAACGATCGGTTGCATCAACGCACGATCCTGAGCGGGGACGGACTCCTCAAGTTTCAAGTTTTCATATTTTCAAGTTTGGAAAACTTGAAAATATGAAAACTTGAAACTTGAGGAGTCCGTCCCCGCCTACAGTTTCACGAGCCGGGTGCACGGCAGGGGGAGCGCTTTTGCGCGGACCCAGCGGAAGCCCATGATGCCGCGCTTGTGGCCGGCGGTGTCGAGCCAGTTTGGATGGCCGGGGTCGGCGTGGGCGACGATGCAGCGGAACGATCCATCGTCGTTGAGCTTGGCCGTGTGCGAGTTGAGGTGGACCTGTCGGTGTTCGTAATCGAGGGATTCCGCCCAGATGTTGGCGAGCTGGACGTTCCAGTAATCGCATTCCGGCGGCACCACGTCGATCACGAGGGCTTCGTCGTCGGCGAGTTCCCAGTGGCCGAGGGGAATCCGGATGTCCGGGTCTCCGCCCACGTGCTGGTGTTGCTCCAGGTCCGGCAGGTGGAAGGCGTTGAGTTCGCCGCGCTCGTCGAAGCCCATCACCCAGTCTGCGAACCACTGGGCGCAGCCCACCGCGTAGAGCGCCGAACCGATCAGCTGCCCCGGAACGCGCGCGGGATCGATCGGGGCCGGCGGGCCATCTGCCTCCAGGCATTCGATACGGACCTCCACGGGCACTTCGTTCGCCTTGTCGAGGAAGGTCTGTCGGATCAGGATCTGCGAGGTATCCGCGCTCATCGGCAGCCAATTGCCCGGCTGCTCCTGCTGACTCGCGATGATCTCGAAACTGCCATCGGCTTCGAGCGCAATCTCAGAATCGTTCAGATGCCCGCCGCTCCCGGTCATGCGGTTCCGCGCGGCGAAGTTCTGGCTCTGGGCCGCGAACGAGAGGTAGTGGATCGTGCCGCGGGTGCCGCTTATCCGGTAGCTGTTGCGCGGGTTTACCGAGGCCGAGACGTAGTAGTTGTCCGGGTTGTCGAGGCCCATCTTCACGAGCCGCGGCATGGGCCGGAACTCCGGATGGCGCGGCCCGGGATGCTCGACGAAGGAGACCAGGCCCGCCCGCAGCAGTCGCGTCATGTAGCGCAACCCTTCCGCGCGATCGAAGGCGTCGATCGTGAGATCGTCGCGCAGCAACACCTCACCGGCCTTCTTCAAGTGCTCACAGAACTCGGTCCACGCCTCGGCGTTCAGGACCTTCTCGACGGGGTCATCGGACATGGGACCTCCGGGCACGAGCCGTGGGAAAGACGTTAGTCGGGCAGATCGCCGGTCAGCGATCTGCGCTGGGAGAGTTCGATCCAGTTGCCGTCGGGATCGCGGACCATGCTGAAGCGCGCCACTTTGCCGAGGGTGCGCGCGGGTGCGCCCAGCGTGCCGCCATGCGCCAGCGCAAACGCGGTCGCGGCATCGCAATCGAATACCTGGAGCGTGAGGTAGCGGTAGCCCGTCCCCACGATGCTGGAATCGCCGCCGGCCGAGGCATCCTCGTCGAGGAAGAAGAGCGAATCGCCACAGCGGAAGGTCGCCGCGTCCACGGGCTCGAGGCCCAGCGCTTCCTCGTAGAAGCGGGCGTGGGCCGCTGTGTCGCGCACGCCGAGGCGCACGCCGATTCCGACCACACCCTGATAGCCGGAGGGAACCCGGCTGACGCGATTTCCGTCGGGATCCAGCAACGCGCGCGGCTCCGAAATGGAATCGTCGGCGATCCAGAGTTCGCGGTAACCGGTGGGCGGCGAGTCGGGCGCAGGCTCCCGCGAGGCATTGAGCTTCAACACCGAACCGTTCATCGCGTGGCGGTGTTGGTGGTTGCCGCCACCGGTCGGCAGCAACTCCTCGAACGGGAGACCGACCTCGCCCTGCCAGAAAGCGAGCATCGCCTCGGCATCTCGCGCCATCAGCCCGACATCGACATGGGGTTTCGCGAGTTTCATTCTTCCTCCGGATCCGGACCCGCCGAGAACAGATCCACCGTTGCGTCCTCCACGACGGAGAGCAGACCTGCACCGTAGCGCTCCACCTTCGAGGGGCCGATGCCGTGGGCCTGGAGCAGTTCGTATTCGTCGCGGGGACGAAGCCGTGCGATATCGCGCAGCGCCCGGTCCGTGGCCACGACGTAGGGCGGAACCTCGTCGGCTTTCGAAACCGTGAGACGGTATTGGCGCAGCGCCTCGAACAGCGCCTGACCGGTTTCATCGAGGATGTCCTCGCCCTCGAGGGCCGTGCGCGCCGGACGCGTCTCGCCGGTTTCGTGGCGGATGGGCGCCTCGCGCCGGCCGGCCTTCGGCACACGCCCGGGGCGGCCGAGATCGATCGCGGGCAACAGCAACCGAGCCGGCCGCTCGGCCCGCATCACGGCAATGCCCTCCTCGGTCAACACCGCCACGGGCCGGTCGCCGCCTTCGAATTCCACCCAACCCGCGGTGACACAGCGGCGCAGCAAGCGCTGGAGCCACTCTTCCGCGTGCTCGCTCAGCACGCCGAAGGTGGAAGTGCGCTGCAGGCCCGCGCGCTCGAGACGCTCATCTTCGGCACCGCGCAGGAGCTTCACCGCTGCCATCAAGCCGAAACGTCCGTGGATGCGGGCGACACCGGAGAGAGCCTTGCGTACCAGGAGCGTGCGCTCTTCTTCGTCGGCAACGCTGGCGGCGAGGCCCAGGCATACGTCGCAGCGGCCGCAGCCGGCCAGGGTTTCTTCTTCGTCGTCGAAATAACGAAGGATGGCGTCGTGGCGACAGCTGCCACCCTCGGCCCAGCGCATCAACTCGAGGAACAGGTTCCACTTGTGGCGCACCAGTTCCTGGGAGGCGGCACCGCCAGCCGCATCGCGCTCGATGAGGGCGCGGCGCTGGGCCATGTCGCCAGGGGAGACGAGCAGCAGACCGATTGCGGGCTGGTCGTCGCGCCCCGCACGGCCGACCTCCTGGTAGTAGGACTCGACCGATCCGGGCGGTGCCAGATGAACGACTGCGCGCACGTCGGCGCGGTCGATGCCCATGCCGAAGGCGTTGGTTGCGACGACCACGTCCGCTTCCCCCGAAGCGAAACTCCGGTGGATGCGCTCGCGGTCGCGCCCGGACATGCCCGCGTGATAGGCCAGCGCCTTCCAGCCGGCGCGCTCGAGCCGCGCCGCCTCGCCCTCGGTGGATTTCCGCGTGGGCGCATACAGGATCGCGGCGCCGTTCGGGTGCGCCGGGTCGACCAGGGCCTCGCGCAAGGCGTCGTCGATCCAGCCCCGGAGATCCTTCTTGTGTCGCACCTCACGCGCCCGCAGTGCCAGGTTCGGTCGCGCGAAGCCTCGAACCAGTTGCGGCGTGTCAGCGGGCAGGCCCAGGCGCACCAGGATCTCGTCGCGAACCACGGGCGTGGCCGTCGCCGTGCAAGCGAGCACGCGCGCCTTCGGAAAATCTGCCAGCAGTGCGCCGAGCGCCATGTACTCGGGGCGGAAATCGTGGCCCCATTCGCTGATGCAGTGCGCTTCGTCGATGGCGATCAGCGGGCAATCGAGATCATGCAGCAGCGCGCGCATCTCGTCGCCCGAAGGCCCGCCGGCGAGCCGCTCCGGCGCGGCGTAGACCAGGCTCATCTCGCCATTGCGAATCGCTTGCATGCGCCGACGCTGCTCGCCGAAATCGAGGGTCGAGGCCAGGTAGGTGGCCGCGACGCCACGCTCGGTCAGGGCATCCACCTGATCCTGCATCAACGAGATCAGTGGCGAGACGACCAGGGTGGTACCGCCGAGCAGCGTTGCAGGCAGTTGATAGGTGAGGCTCTTGCCGCCGCCGGTGGGTGCCACCAGGAGCAGGCGCCCTGTCTCGAGCAGCGTTTCGACCGCCTCGCGTTGACCGGGTTTGAACGCGTCGTAGCCGAGGCGTGCGAGCGCAGCGTCGAGAGCATTCGCCGACGCTTCTCCATCACCCACCCGGCCGAGGAAAGCACCGGAATCGTCAGTCACCAAGGGAGCCTCCGTGGGACCGGGGTGCAGCGGGGAATCTAGCGCGTGAAGGCGCGCGAGGAGACCCGACCCTGCGACTCGACTAGGATCGCGGCAACGGAACGGAGACCCCGGTGCCCGACGCCCTGCCCCCGGCCGACCTGCCCATCACCGAGAGCGACGCCGAGATCGCGCGTGCACTCGAAAGCGCGAACCTGCCGACCCTGATGATGTCGCTGGTCCACCTGACCGGCGACGCGTCGCTGCTCGAGGGCCCGCACCGACCCGGCCCGGCCGCCCTCGCCGCCGCCAGCGATGGGATCGACGCGGCGGGGCGAAGCGAGATCCTCCAGCAGGCCGCCAAGGCACTGCGCGAGTACCGGGACCGCGGTTGCACGCTGCCCCCGCCCCCCTCGGACGAGACCATCCGGCGCATGATGAGCTTCCAGGTCGGCGAGCACGTGCCCGACGAATACGTGCCGATGATGCTCGAGGAGATGGCCCTCGATGGCAGCGACGCCCGGGCCGTGGCCTGGCCGGCCGGGAGCGCCGAGGCCAGGCGGGGCCTGCACGTCGTGGTGATCGGGGCCGGCATGTCCGGGCTGCTCTCGGCGATCCGTCTCCAGGAGGCGGGCATCCCCTACACGCTCGTCGAGAAGAACGATGCCGTCGGCGGTACCTGGTACGAGAACCGCTACCCCGGCTGTCGCGTCGACGTGGCCAATGCGTTCTATTGTTATTCGTTCGAGCCGAACCACGCTTGGACGCAGTTCTTCTCCGAGCGTGACGAGATCCACGCCTACTTCGAACGGGTGAGCCACAAGTACGGCATTCACGAGAAGATCCGCTTCCAGACCGAAGTGCGCTCGGCGAAGTGGGACGAGGCCAGCTGCACCTGGTCGGTCGTCCTGCGCAGCGCCGACGGCAGCGAGGAGACGCTTGCGGCCAGCGCCGTGATCAGCGCGGTCGGCCAGCTCAACCGGCCCAACATCCCCGACGTGCCCGGCCGCGAGCGATTCGACGGCCCCGCCTTCCACTCCGCCCAGTGGCCCGAAGGCCTCGACCTGACGGGCAAGCGCGTGGCCGTGGTCGGCACCGGCGCCAGCGCCTTCCAGCTCGTGCCCGAGGTGGCAAAGACCGCAAAACAGCTCTTCGTGCTGCAACGCTCGGCGCCCTGGATGCTGCCGAACCCGGCCTATCACAAGAAGGTCGACGCGGGCACGCGCTGGCTACTCGAACACGTGCCCTACTACGGCCGTTGGTTCCGGTTCCTGCGCTTCTGGCCGGGTTCGGACGGGCTGCTGCCCTCGCTGCGGGTCGATCCCGATTGGCCGCACCCGGAGCGCGCCGTGAACGCGATGAACGACCAGGTGCGCGTCTCGTTCATCGCGTACATGCGAGCGCAGCTCGGTGGCGACGAGGAGCTGCTCGCCCAGGTGACGCCGAGCTATCCGCCCTTCGGCAAGCGCATCCTCCAGGACAATGGCAGTTGGCTCGGCGCCCTCTGCCGCGACAACGTCGAGCTCGTCAGCCAGGGGCTACGGGAGGTGACACCGGGTGGTGTCGTCTGCGAGGACGGCAGGGAACTCGACGTCGACGTGATCGTCTACGCGACCGGCTTCCACGCCAACAAGTTCCTGTGGCCGATGGAAGTGGTGGGGCGCTCCGGTGAAGCCCTCGCCGAACACTGGGGAGACGACCCTGCCGCCTACCTGGGCATCACGGTGCCCGGCTACCCCAACCTGTTCTGCCTCTACGGCCCTGCCACCAACCTCGCCCACGCCGGTAGCATCATCTTCCACTCCGAGTGCCAGGTCCGTTATGTGATGGCGAGCCTGCGCGCCCTCTGCGTCGACGGCCACGACGCGCTGGATTGCAAGCCGGCCGTCGCAGAGGCCTACGACGCGCGGCTCCAGGCCGAGCACCGCACGCTGGTCTGGTCCCACCCGGGAATGGACAGCTGGTACAAGAACGCCAGCGGCCGGGTAACCACGACTTCGCCGTGGCGGCTGGTGGACTACTGGGGGTGGACCCGGGAACCGGCGAGCGAGGATTACGAGTGGCTCGACGCTGATCCTCCCCGGTGACGGGGAAGGCGTGAGCGACGCGGGGAAGAGGTCGATCCCAGAAGTGTCTTCCAAGCTCGCGAACGGGAAGATCGAACGCCGTGGTCTTCACGGCCATCGATCCTCGCCCGTTCACAGCGGCTCGGTCCCCTCGCTCAGGTCCGAAAGGTAGGCGTCGTAGGCGAACAGGCGATTACGCCGTTTCCCGGTCAGCTCTCGCGCGATGCCCAGCTGCTCCAGGAGCCCAACCGCCGACGATACAGTGGGAAACGAAAGGCCCGTGGTCTGGCAGAGGGAGGGCATGGATCCGATCGGTCGGGCAGACAGTGCGTCGTATACCCGCAAGGCCGAACTTGCGCGGCGGCCTTGCTGCCCGATCGTCGCCCGGTGGTCCTGAAACATTCTGCCCAGGCGTTCGGCCGTCGCGACGGCGCCCTCCGCCACGCTACACACGCCGTCGAGATAGAACGACAACCAGGCCTCCCAGTCGCCGTGCGTGCGCACGCGGTTCAGCAGTTCGTAGTAGGCGTCTCGGTTCTGCTTGAAGTACAAACTAAGATAGAGCAGCGGGTCGTGCAACGCGCCTGCGTGGCATAACAAGAATGTGATCAGCAGACGCCCCACTCGCCCGTTTCCGTCGAGGAAGGGGTGAATCGTCTCGAACTGAACGTGTGCCACCCCGGCGCGCAGCAGGACGGTCAGGCCGTCGCCGTCCTCATGCAGGAAGCGCTCGAGATGCGCCATGCAATCTGGCACGTCGTTGGGGGGCGGCGGAACGAAGTGAGCATTTTCGGGGCTGGAGCCGCCTAGCCAAACCTGCGAGCGACGGAACTCCCCAGGTCTCTTGTCGCTTCCGCGCCCTCTTGCCAGCAACACCTCGTGGATCTCTCGGATCAAGCGGTTCGAGAGTGGGAATCCCTCCGCGAGCCGCACGAGCCCATGCTCGAGTGCAGCCACGTAGTTCGAGACTTCGATGACATCGGCCTCGGGCACGCCAGGCGCCTCGTCGATCTCGAACAACAGCAGGTCGGAGAGCGTTGACTTCGTGCCCTCGATCTGGGAGGAGAGCACTGCCTCCTTGCGCACGTAGCTGTACAGGAAGAGCGCCTTGTCCGGCAGTAATGTGGAGGAAGCGTCCAGGCGACCCAGCGCCAACCCAGCCGACTCGAGCCGCTGCTGCAGATCGCCGTCCAGTGCAAGCGGTGGGTCGGGCGGCAGCGGGTAGGGCACGAAGGCGCGCAGCAACTCCCCTCCGACTGCGGTCTCGACGTACGTCCCGGCATCTCCGCGCTCCATGGTGTTCCTTTGGGGGTGGGGGAGTTCTTTAATAGCGTGACCCACTATTAAAGATTACGCGTAAATATTTAATTACGACCATGGATACCAAGGCCCCTGGGGGACTTCGCCCTGATCCCTCCTTGGCCCTAGACCCGAACACCCGCCCTCGGCGGACGAGGGATCGAGGCCGCGCGCACCGCAACGGGCCTCAGCGGGGTCCGAATGGCGATCGCTCGAGAACTGTCATACCCCTGGATCCACGTCGATCGATGAATGGAAACCCAAGGGGGAAGCGATGCTGGTCCGACACGGCTCGATCGAGGCCATCAGCTTCGAAGGTCTGCGGATATCCGACTACACCGCAGGCTCCGAGTCCGGGGCTTCGTTGGCGTTGATCGAGGTGGCGCCAGGCGTCACTCATCCGGAGGCATGGTCTCGGCGCTCCGACAAGTACTACCTGGTGGTGAGCGGGGAGGTGCAGTTCTCGCTGGATGGCGAGGCATTCGCGCTCGGGCCCAAGGACTTCTGCCTTGTTGGGCAGGGGAAACGATTCTCCTACCAGAACGATGGCTCAGCCCCCGCCCTCCTCGTCCTGGTCCACTCGCCGAGCTTCGACCTCGAATCCGAGGTCTTCAGCCGCGATTCGAATCCGGACCCATGAGTTCCCGCGCAGACCAGCCTGGCCTACCCGGCGAACTGAAGCTCCCGCCAACGGCCGACGACCTGGCTCGCTGCAGAGACGCAGGAAACCAGCTGGACCTCGCCGTTTTCGACCCAGAAGACGGCTTCCTGGTGGAACTCGCGGCCCAGTTCGATCACGCGTTCGATGCTCGGGGCTACGAGTCCGAAGCCCGGCTCGCGATGGCTGAAATCGGGCGACCCGCCCGTCACGGGGAAGAACGCGAGGCCGGCGGCTTCGAGTCTCGCCCGCAGCACTTCGGTCCGTGCCCGGTTCTTCTCGTCCAGGTCTGAAACACCGTCGGGGTTGCAGGCCGTAACCACGCCAAACCGTTCGGGTAGCCCTCCCGCGGGCGGCTCGGCGCGGAAGCGCACGTTCGAGTACTCGTCGTTCATCGCTCTCGGTGCTCCGGGGTCGCAGCTTGCCAGTGATTCCCGTTTGCTGCATATCGGAACCTCCGGACGCTAGGCTGGGGCGGTGACGGAATCACCCCGCACGGGCCCGCTGAAGGGCGTCGTCATCGGCGCCGGCGATCGCGGTGCCAACGCCTACGTACCGTTGTTGCTGGAGCGGCCCGAACTGGGATCCATCGTCGCCGTCGCCGAGCGAAACCCGGAGCGCCGCGCAGCCTTCGCAAAGCAACACGGCCTGGAAGCGGGCGCCTGCTTCGCAAAAGCCAGCGAGCTGCTCGCGAAGCCCCGCCTCGCCGACTTCGCCCTGATCGCAACGCCCGACCCTCACCACGTCGAGCCCGCGCTCGGCGCTCTCGAACGCGGCTACCACGTGCTGCTCGAGAAACCGATGGCCGTGAACGAACCCGATTGCGAAGCCCTCGTCGAAGCCAGCGAACGCAGCGGCAAGCTTCTTCAGATCTGCCACGTGCTGCGTTATGCGCCGCTCTACCAGGCGCTGAAGCAGGCCATCGACGCGGGCGAGATCGGCGACATCGTCACGATCCAACACTCCGAGAACGTCTCCTACTGGCACTACGCCCACTCCTACTGCCGCGGCAACTGGCGCAACCGCACCGCCTCCTCGCCGATGATCTTGGCGAAATCGTGCCACGACCTGGATCTCCTCTACTGGTTATGCGGCGCCCAGCCGGTGCGACTGACCTCGATCGAGCGCCCCACCGAGCTTCGCGAAGCGAACGCCCCAACCGACGCGCCGAGCTACTGCATCGAAGGATGTCCGCACGCGGAAACCTGCCCCTACGACGCCGTCTCCATGTACCGCCATCTCACGCCGCTCCTGCTCGACCTCCACAAGAAGAACGGGCCCGGCGTGAACGACGATCCCTCCTCCGACATTCCGAGGGCGGCGAACTGGAAGGGCTGGCCGGTATCCGCCATCACGGAGGATCCGTCGCCGAAAGGCGTCGACCGCGCCTTGCGTGAAACCCGCTATGGCCGGTGCGTCTACCGCGTCGGCGACAACGACCAGCCCTCGAGCCAACAGGTCGGCGTGCAATTCGCGAACGGCGTGAACGCGAGCTTCACGATGCACTCGACCTCACATCGCGAGGGGCGCGAGACGCGGATCGATGGCACGCGGGGCACCCTGGTCGCGGGCTTCTACAACACCGAACAGCACGCGACGCTGCATGATCACAAGACGGGGCGAATGCGGGAACTAACGCTGGACTCGTCGGCTGGGCGGCACGGCGGGGCGGATCCTCGGCTGTTCGAGGACTTTCTGGGCGCGGTCAGGAGCGGGCGTACTCCGGAGACCAGTGCGGGGGAGTCGGTTTGGAGCCATCGGATGGCGTTTGCGGCGGATCGGTGTGCGCGGCAGGGGGTTGTCGCGAGGTGGGGCTCAGCTCTCGAGTCGCTGACGGGACACGAATGATTCGGCTCCGGTCCCGATAGGACCGCGCGACGAAGCAGCTTATCGCGCCCCGAGTCGTTCTCGGACTTCGACCAGGGCCGGAACGCTCGCATCCGCGCGCTCCCAGACCTGCGCGAGGGCCCGGTACGCCTCGATCGATGTCGCCTGATCCCCGGCACTCGCGCTGGCTCGCGCCAACCCGAGCAGGGAATTGGCCCTCGACTGGCTGCGGCTGAGCTCATCTTGATAGGCGAGGACGGCCTCTTTGTCGTTTCCCAGCTCCAGATAGACATCAGCGAGGAGTTCGCCCGCGGGCTTCGAGATCCGGGGCGGTCCGTAGCGAAACGGCAGGTCGGCTTGGAGCCTGGCCGCCTGCTGCGCGAGTTCCAGCGCCGCTTCGCGTCTTCCTTCCGCCAGTGCGATCACGACTTCGACCTCCAGCTTCAGGATGTCCACTTCCGCTTGCGCCAGGATGATCTCCGGATTGCCCGCACCGCCCATCCGAAGCTGAGCCAGAAGCGCGCGCGCCTGATCGACGTCGCCCCGCTTCGCCGCCGCATAGGCGCGTGCGAAGGTGTAGTGGGGGATGTCCATTTCGAGACCCTCGGGAGCGAGCCACTCGTCGGCCGTACTCCATGACTCGGTATCGATGACATGCCGTGCGTACATCGCTCCGTAGTATGAGGGCTCGCGGGGTAAAGGATCGCTGGCGACGCGCTCTCGCGCCCCGGCGAGTATCTCTTCCGCCACTGCGAGCTCGCCCTGCTGGAGACGGCCGTAATGGAGCCAGTAGCGATGATGCGAGGCCTCGCGACTCCGTGAACCTTCGCCGACGACCTTCGCAGATTCGACGCGCAGCGCGGTCACGTTGGCCGCGGTCATTTCCTTCCACATGCCGAGGGCGACGTAGATATGCGAGGTCATGTGCTGCGCATGGGCTGCACCGACCGCAACCTTCTCGTAGGCGCGCGCCATCGGCAGACCCAGGATGGCATGAACCGGATCGTCGTAGGAATGAATGAGATAGTGCGCGGCGCCCGGATGCGAATGGTTCGCATCCCACACCGGCGTCACCACGGCCGCCGCCTTCATGTAGCTGGCGTATTCCCGATTGGCGCTCCCGACGCCCAGGATGGAGAGACCATAGAAGGCCCTCGCCTCCAGATCGTCCGGGTACGCTTCGTGTAGACGCTTCATCTCATTTCGATAGTGCACATCGCGTTCGAGCTTCTCGAGGCCTCGCGTCTCGTCCGTCATCGCGAACAGGACTTCGACCGCGCGGAGATAGTCCTTCTCGCGCTGTGTCGGTGCCTTCTTTGCGCGCTGGTCTTGCGTCTTGCCCAATCGCTTCAGAGCCGCCTGCGCCTCTTCCAGATGCTGGACTCGCCACAGCGAATGATTTTGCGTCATCGCTTCCCCCCAATAGCCCATGGCGAAATCGGGTTCGATCGTCTGCGCCTGCCGAAATGCGACGGCTGCGGGCGCGTACTCGAAGCTATGGAGGTAGAGGACGCCGCGAACGAAGGCGGCTTGCGCTTCGGGACTGCCGGAGGTGGGGAAATCGATCGAGCCGAGGGCGGCGTCATGAGATGGGAGCGTAGATGACGGTTCGTGCGCACCCTCGTGCGCGGTCGAGGTCGTGGGCATGCCGACGGCGATCAGGCCGACGAGCGTCGCAGCCGTCCCGAATCCGATCCAATTGCGCTCCATCAATCACAACCCTCCTCGGTCTGTCGATCGAGAGCCTACCCGAGACCTCGCGTTAGGCCGCTCCGTGTCGACAGCCCGCTCGAGCGCGCGCACTGGGACATCCACGCGATGCTGCGCCACGTCGTTGCGCAGCCGGCGATCGCCGAGGATGCGGGGCGGGCTAGAGTAGTGCGAGGAGCGTCGGACTTGATTGAACTTCTATTTGTAGGCGACATTCACCTGGGCCGGCGCCCGAGCCGGCTGCCTGAACAACTGAGCGATTTCGGCCTGTCGTCGGCCGACCTCTCTCCGGTGGTGGCATGGCGGAATACCGTCGAGTGGGCGACGGAAAACGGCATGGATGCGGTCGTATTGGCTGGTGACGTGGTCGAGAGTCTCGACGATCGGTTCGAAGCCTATGGCCCGCTCGAGAGTGGCGTAAGCCAGCTCGCAGAATCAGGCATCTCTGTGCTCGGCGTCGCCGGCAACCACGACGTAAAGGCCCTGCCCCGCCTCGCCGACCGTATCGAAGCGTTCGCCCTACTCGGACGCGGCGGCCGCTGGGAGCGCCAGGAAATCACCGGGAAATCTGGTGAGATTGTCGATCTCGTCGGCTGGTCCTTTCCGAGGGTCCAGGTGCCCGACAGCCCGCTTGGGAGCTTCGACCTTGAACGCCGTCCAGGAATCCCAACCCTTGGTGTGCTTCACGGTGATCTCGGCGCAGCGACCAGCGTTTACGCACCGCTGCGCCGTAGCGAGCTCGAAGCGGCCCAGGTGGATGCCTGGTTCCTTGGACACATCCACGGGCCCGACGACCTCGACGTCACGCGTCCGATCGGATACCTCGGCTCACTTGTGGGTCTGGATGCCGGCGAACCTGGGCTACACGGACCCTGGCACGTAAGTGTCGGGTCCGGCGGAATCCAGGGTGTTGAACAAGTGAAGATCGCCCCCCTTCGTTGGGAAGCTCTCGAAGCGGATACCAGCGCAATCACCCAAGACCAGGAAGCAGCCCCGGCGGATGCCCTGGCGACGCTGATGGATGCCGCCATCGAGACGATCCGCGAGCGAATCCGCCCGGACCTGGGGCACGTTCGTGCGGTGGGCTGCCGCATGCATATGACAGGGCGATCGAGCTTTACCGAGGCGATGCGGGGCGTCGATTTCGAAGCCCTGAAAGCGGAAATCCGCGTGCGCGATGACGTCCACTACTTCATCAACAAGATCATCGACCAGACCCTCCCTACAGTCGATCTCAAGGAACTCGCTCGCTCCAGCGATCCGCCCGGGCTTCTCGCTCGCAAGCTGGTCGCGCTCGAAGAAAACCAGCTAGATGCGCGGGCGTTGATCGATGCCGCCAGTTCTGAGCTGGCGAATGCGTCGGCGCGCGCTCTGCCGGGTGACCTCGAGGCTTCCGATATCGACGTCAGGGAGTCGCTGCTTCGCGCCGGCTATGAAGCGCTCGACGCTTTACTCGAACAGAAGCGATCCGTGGAGACGAGTCCATGAAGCTCCAGCACATCCGTCTCCGCCGCGTACCCGGCATCGAGCCGCCCTTCTCGCTCGGCGACCTCGCTCCCGGAATCAACGTCATTGTCGGGCCGAACGGCTCGGGCAAAACCTCCCTCTGCCGCGCCATGCGATCGGTGCTGTGGCCAGGGCTCGATCGCAACGTAGGACTCGAAATAGAAACGGTCTGGGAGGATGCAGGAGATTCGGACCTGCACGCTGTCCTCACAGGCGCCAAAGTGTCGTGGCAGCGTGGCGGGCGAGACATCCAACCGCTGCTAGTCCCGGACCAGCACCTCGCTCGATGTTACACGCTCGGCGTACGCGATCTGATGCAGACCGAGCGCGAAACCGATGCGACCCTCGCAAAGGAAATCCGCCGCGAGATGGCCGGTGGCTATGACCCGGACGCAGTTCGCAAGGATCGATTCCCGACCCGGGCCCGCCGCACGGGTGAGATCAAAGCGTGGAGCGATGCACAGAAAAGATGTCAGGACATCGAGAATGAGTTCGGAGTCCTCTTTGCTGACGAAGAGAAACTCGAAGACTTCTATCTCCAGAAGGAGGAATCCGATACCGCGCGACGGCGCCTACCGCGACTGGAGCTTGCGATCCGCCTCGCCGGTGCACGCGTGGCCTTTGGGGCAATAGAAGCGCAACTAGGCGTTCTGCCTGCTGAACTCGAGCACTATCAAGGCGACGAAAACGCACGCCTCGAGGATCTCGAGTCGGACCTCGAAACCGCCCGTGGCGAGGTCCAGAAACTCGAAGAAGAGCTTGCAACGTGGAAGAAAACCGAGGAGGCCACCGGCCTCGTCGGGAAGACGTTGAATGAGATCGATCTGAACGCCTGGCGAACCCGCTCGAGCGGATTGCGGCATACGGAGAACGCGCTCACCGAGGGCCGGAGCGACGCGGCCAAGGCCACAGCCGAACGCGAAAGCACCGAGAAGGACCTTCGTGGCCAGGCTTCTGGCGTGAACATGTCGCCGGTTGCGACCAAGGATCTAGACGGGTGGGAAACGCTCGTGGAAAAGTTGGTACGGCGCCGAGCAGAACTCCGCGGCACCGAAGTGCAGTTGGCGACGCTTGGCGGAGGGACCGAGATCAAGGGAGGAGCCGAACTCTCACAGGGTGCCACCCTGCTGCGCGATTGGCTCGCCGCCGGCGAGACCGGTATCCCAACGCGGGCGGTCTGGGGGGCGCTCTGCGGTGTCGCCCTGGCGGCCGTTGCGTTGGGCCTCGCCCTTCAAGGCTCGCCGCCCTGGCTCTGTGTCCTTCTAGCCATCGCGGGCGTCGCGCTAGGCGTCCCGGCTCTGCTTGGCCTCCTCGGGCCCGGCGTCAACGAGCGCGCAGGCATCCGGAAGAAGATCGAAGAACGGGACCTACGACAGCCGGCAAACTGGGCGCGGAGCGAAATACTGGGCCTGCTCGCCGAACTCGAGCGCGAGAGCGCCAAGTTGGAGATCAACCGAGAACGTCACGCGCTCGCCATCCCACTCGAGAAGACCAAGAAAGATCTGGACGACGAAGTTCAGGAGCTCGAGACGGAACACCAGCAGCTCGTCGCAAAGCTAGGGATCGACGCGACCTCTGACCTTGCGCGTACCGTACTCGCGCGGCGCCTGGCCACCTTCCGCGCTGCGGCTGACCGAGTCTCCGGCGCCGAGACCGCAGTGGCCGAACTGGAAGGGAATCTCAACGCGACGCTGGAACAGGGCAACCAGTTCCTGGCTGCGTTCGGTTACGAGACCGCCTCGGATGCCGCCGCTCTCGAGGCGAACATCCAAGACCTCACAGATAGGCGAGGCACGCTAGTGAGCGCCCAAACAGGGATCTCCGCGGCAGAAACTGCGATTGGGCTCGCACGCAACCGCCGCTCGAAATCCGAACAGCGCATTCGAGACCTCTACGCGAAACTCCAGCTCGCGCATGGCCGCCGCGAGGACTTCGAGAAGAACCTTGCGCTGCACCCGGAATGGTCGCGACTCACACGGGAACGCAATGACCAGCAAGTCGAGATCCGAAACCTCGAAGCGCAGCTCCAGGGAGCAGGCGAGTCGCTGTCACTCTCAGAGGAGGAGGCCCAGCAGCTCCATGACGGTGCCGAGATTGCGGCCAATAGCCTCGAGGACATCGTCCGGAAGATCGAGGCGATCGAGGACCGAGTGCGCGAAGCACGCGAGGGCACCGAACTGACGGAGGCGATCGAAGCCCGCGAGAGCGCGCGGTACGCACTCGAAGAATCTCGCGATCGGGCCGTTCACGCTGCAGCTGGCTGTTTTCTACTGGGCCAGGTCGAAGCCGAGCACGACCAGGCGAGCCGACCGGCAGTCCTGAACCGCGCAATGGCGTACTTCTCGGCGTTCACCCGCAACCAATACGAGCTGGTAGAACCGAGAACGGATGGCGAAGAGTTTCGCGCCCTCGACACGAAGACAAGAGTAGGGCTCGCCCTTTCGCAACTCTCCGACGGCACCCGCATCCAACTGATTCTTGCGGTGCGCCTCGCCTTTGCGCTCCATGCAGAGGGCGACCTCCAGCTACCTCTGATGCTCGACGAGGTGCTCAGCACGGCCGACCCCGAGCGGTTCGCGGCGGTCGCTGACAGCCTCAAGATCCTCGCCTCAGACGGACGACAGATTTTCTATCTCACCGCGAATCCTGCGGATGCTGCGCATTGGAGTGCACTCGGAACCGCCAGCACCCAGGGCCCACCGAAGATCATCGATCTCAGTGCGATCCGCGAAATCGAGCAGGCGGCCATCGACCCGACGACCTTTGCCCCGCCCACAACGCCAGTTCTTCCGCCACCCGATGGAAAGGATCGCGCCGAGTACGCGCACTTGCTGCGGGTACCGCCTATCAATTTCGCAGCACCGGTCGAATCGTTGCATCTCTTCCACCTCTTGAACGATGACCTACCCGCGCTCCACAAAGTCATGGACACCACCCGCATCGATGCGGTCGGCCCCTGGGTCTCCTTCTCGGCCACAGGCCGTGCAAGTGGCCTCATCGCTCGAGAACTCCGGAACCGGATCTCCACCCGAGTGCGTCTCGCACGTTCTGTCTTCGACTCCCGATCGATCGGCCGTGGTCGGCGGGTCGACAGGGGCGTGCTGGAGGTGGCCGAAGGTGTCACCCCTCCCTTCCTGGACAAGCTGACCTCGATCGCTTCAGACCATGGCGGCGACGCTCGGGCACTCATCGAGGTCCTCGAGCGAGGTGAGGACGAACGCACCAAGCGCTTCCGCCACGAGAACGAGAGGAAACTCGCCGCCTACCTCGAGGAAGACGGATTTCTCGACCGACGCGAACGGTTGGACACGTTGAATATCCGAACCCGCGCGCTCGACGCGGTCGCGGACGACATTCGCGCGGGCGCCATGACGACAGACGAGTGTCACGGGCTGGTGGATTGGCTTCTGGAGACTTGAGAACTCGAGGACTGTTGGTCGACCCTAACGACGAGAGGAAAACTCGCGGGCTCGTAGAGTGACCCCTCGCTCACACGACAGCCTGAACCGCCCCGGTTTTCCCGGAGACTTCGGAGAACCCGGGTTGGTTCAACCCGCCCCTCTGCTCGTTATGCCGCGGGCATTCCTGCAGCTCGACGATCTACGGAGAATTTCGGCTCGCCGTATCCTATCGTAGGCCCTCAACCTTGCGATGCGGCTCCGACGACAACCGGCTGCCCCTTGAAGGAAGACCCCATGTCCCAGCCTGCCGACGTTCGCGCTTCGCTCGCCTCCCTGCGAATCATCGATACCGACGCGCACATCACCGAGCCCGTGGATCTATGGACGTCGCGGGCGCCGGCCGCGTACCGCGATCGACTTCCGCGTGTGAAGGAGATCGATGGCGAACGCCGTTGGGTGGTGGGCGAGGACATCGTGATGGGCGGCGTCTCCGCGTCGAGTGTCATCGCGAAGAATGGCGAGAAATCCCAAGGCATCGAGTTCTTCCGTTGGACCCATGAGGACGTGCACCCGGCGAGCTACGACATGAAGGCGCGCGTCAAGGTGCTGGACGAACACGGGATCCATGCCCAGATCATCTATCCGAACCTCGCGGGCTTCGGGAACCAGAACTTCCTCAAGGTCGAGGACGATGACCTTCGGCTTCAATGCGCCGCCGTCTACAACGACGCCATGGCCGAGTTCCAACGCGATTCGGGCGACCGGATCCTACCGATGGCCCTGATGCCTTGGTGGAACATCGCCGATTGCGTGAAGGAGATCGAACGGTCCGCGGAGCTAGGTCTTCGCGGGATCGTCATGTGCAGCGATCCGGACTCGATCGGCATGCCCGACCTGGGCGACGACGCGTGGTCCCCGTTCTGGGAGATCTGCAACGACCGCGAAATCCCCGTGAACTTCCACATCGGGGCGAGCCAGACCTCGTTCAACATGTTCGGGCGCGCGTCCTGGCCCTCCATGGGCATGAGCCGGCGGCTCGCACTCGGCTCCACGAGCCTCTTCATGGAAAACGCCCGGGTGCTCGGCAACCTGATCTACAGCGGCGTGCTCGAACGTTTCCCGAAGGTGAAGGTGGTCTCGGTCGAGAGCGGCATCGGATGGATCCCGTTCATGCTCGAGACGCTCGATTACGAGTGGTCCGAAACCAATTCGCAAGCCGAACTCGCACTTCCGATGAAGCCTTCCGACTACTTCCGCCGCCAGATATACGGATGCTTCTGGTTCGAGCGCACGGGCCCCAAGGACCTCGTCCGCCAGATCGGCGAAGACAACCTGCTATTCGAAACCGATTTTCCTCACCCGACGTGCCTCTACCCCGGCGTGCAGGATCATCTGGCGGACGTCACCGCGGACTGGAGCGAGACGACCCGCCGCAAGATCCTGCAGGACAACGCTGCGGCACTCTACGGGATCGAACTTCCGGCATAGCCTGTCGAGTAGCCCGGGGCAGTCGCCCACCCCGAGCCCTCTCCAGATCCGGACAAGGAGATTTCCACCATCCGGCTCCTCCGCTGATGCGGCTCGTGGCTACGAGCCCCAGATCCGAACCATGATCCGAGGCAAGGGGAGCGGGAAGTCGCGGAGAAGATCCGCGAACCGCTCCCAGGTGAGGCGCTTGCGCTGACTCCGACGGCAGAGCCACTTGTACCAGGACCGCTTCGCTTGTTCGAGGACCAACAGCAGACTTCGGAAGTTGCCGCTCACCGCAAAGTAGTTGAAGTGGCCCTGGATACGCCTCGTGAGCGCTTTGTGCTGAACCGCAACCGGAAGGTGCCGATAGCGACGACACCAACCGTAGACGGACCGGATTGCCCGTCGCAGGCTCGCACTGCGAGTCTTGCAGAACATTCCCCAACGACCTTTACGGGAGCGCGCCCAGTAGAACGTGAACCCAAGAAAGTCGAAAGTCGCCGGACCTTTGCCACTCTTCTGCTCCGCCGGCGGACGCCGGAAGGGAAGAAGTCGCGTCTTGTCCGGATGCAGGGTCAGTCCGAAGCGCTCCAACCGCTTGCCGAGAACCTCCATCACACGCCGCGCATCGTCCTCCTGCTCGAAGCCGATGATGAAGTCATCGGCATAGCGGATCAGGGTGGCCCTGCCCCGCAGCCGCGGCTTCACCTCTTGCTCGAACCAGAGGTCGAGCACGTAGTGCAGATAGACGTTCCCCAGCAACGGCGAGAGCACCGACCCTTGGGCGGTGCCAGTTTCCAACGTGGAGAGTTCCACGCCGTCCAACACGCCCACGTGCAAGCACTTCCCGATGAGCCGCAGCAGCGACCCATCAGCAACCCGAACCTCGAGCATCTCCTTCAGCTTCTTGCGATCCAAGCTGTCGAAGAAGGACACGATGTCTGCCTCGAGGATCCAACTCACTTCGCCTCGGTGAACGATCCGGTCGAGGGTACGGATGGCGTCATGGGGACTACGCTTCGGCCGGAAGCCGTACGAGCAGTCCAGGAAGTCCTGCTCGTAGATCGCTCCCAGCACCTCGCGCAAGGCGTCCTGGACCAACTTGTCCTCGAACGCCGAGATCCCAATCGGCCGTGTCTTTCCCCCTTCCTTCGGGATGTGGACACGCCGGATTGGCTGATGGCGATAACGTTTCGCCTTCATCCGTTCGTGCAGGTCCCGGAGATTTTGCTCCAGGTCCTGTCCGTATTGCTCCTTCGTGACCCCATCCACGCCCACCGCCGCATCTTTACGACTGCGGTGATAGGCTCGCTCCAAGGCCGGCACATCGATGAGATGCGCCAGTGAGTGGAACCGTCCTTCGGGTTCTTGCTGCGCTCGTTCCACTACCCTCAACAGTTCCGGTGACATGTTCTCTAACGTCGATGCGTTAGTCATGGTTCCCTCCTGAAGTTCACATCAACACGGGCCGCCTTTGCTCGACCGGGTCCGAGTTGCCAACAAGTTCCCCGGCGTCAACGCTCCTATGCAGCCCTCCGACTCCCTTGACTCCTTCGGCCGCGGCTTCGATTCCTCTTGCCGACGGCCTACCTCCTGGGGCAGACGCTCGTTCTGCTGACTTCGTCGACGACTAACACGTGCGCCTGCATACGCGTTAGATCCGGAGACTGATCACCGGCTCTCCGTAAGACCGGTTACTCCCGAGGAAAGACAAGGGCCTCCCGGGTTACTGGGCCGTCCTCTTCATGCGTGCCGTGGTGCAACACCTCGCCGGATGCGACTCCTCCTCGCCCCTACTTCTCTTCGAGAAGATCTACGGAGAAGCCCCCATCGCCTTCACGAAAAACAGAACGCTCGGCATCCGGAATGGGATAGTTTTCGAGGCCAAGTCACCCACGGCCCACACGCTCGCGTGCCTACGACAACGCCCTCCTCGTTACCGAGACCGTCGCCAGGCTCACTACCGGCTCGGGCGGGCTCACCCCTGGCCGGGCGGGATTTGCACCCGCTGGACAACAAACGAGATTTCATGGAGTCATCGCATCCTCCAATCCCAATCGACCAGCAGAGCCCGGTCGCACTGAATCTCCTATCCCCCGTGGGTCGTTTGCCGGTATAGTAGGTGCGTGGACCGTCATCGCGGGCGTGTCAAGAGAACGCCCAAAGGAGTCAAGGTCGTGAATCGAATCCTGATCATCCTGTGTCTGCTGATTCTGGCGCCGTTGGGAGCGGTGGCGGACGACTCGAAGAAGCCGGGGAGCGGGCCTAATCCATTCTCGGATTGCGGCATTGGCGCCGCAATATTCCCGACGGTCGGGTGGGCGGCGGCGACCTCGAATATCTTCTGGGACGTGGGGACCACCGCGGTCACCTCGGCGGTCAGCTCGCCGGAGACGTGCAACGGGCGGAAGGTCGAGACGGCCCGGTTCATCCTGGAGACGCTGCCTGCCTTGGAGAGGGACATCGCCGTGGGGAGCGGGGAACAGCTTGCTGCGCTTGGCGAGGTGATGGACTGCGATCCGTCGGCGAGGGCGGATCTGGCCGCGCACGTGCGCCTTTCGTACGCGGGGGTCGTCGGCCGCGAGGGCTACGGGCAGAAGTCGCGCATTGAGCGAGCGGCAGATCTCTTCAGTTCCGTGCGAGACGCGACGAGCGCGTTGCCGGGTTCCTGTAACGTCGCTCTCTGATCCGAGCCCCAAGGCTGGAAGCAAGCTCCGACGCAGGCTCGCTTCCAGCCTTCTGTGGGTCATCTGCCTGAACGTGCCCACGGGTGGACCGCCTGGCATCGCAATGGCCGAGGTCCCGACGACGGACCCCACGCCGCTCACCGGAGAGCTGCTGCGCCAATGGCTGGTGCTCGGAGCCTACGAAGAGACCAGGAGCGGGGGCTACTCAAGCAGCATCGTGAACGCGGACTTCTTCGTGTCCCCGGACGGGCGCGCCGATCCTGACGCCGAGTTCGTCGCGTTCGAGCGATTGATCCGAGCGTTCGCGAATCGTGGCGAACATGCAGAAGTCCTCTGCCGGTTTCCGGCCAGATTGAGCCTGCTGAGAAGACACGGCGTCCTGCCACCGTTCTGGGGCGATCCTGACTGTCCGAACTTCGAGAAGCAGAACCGGCCCGCCGCCATCCGGTCCGTGTCCCTAGTGTTCGCGAGCGGGTACTTCGACAATCCAAGCTCCTACTACGGTCATGTCTTGCTCCAGTTCAATTACGTCGAGGGGGTGACGAACCAGCGGGCCCTCGACTCCGGCCTGAACTACGGAGCCGACGCCACGGATGACCCAGCGAGCCCGTTCTACATCCTGAAGGGGCTGTTCGGCGGCTACACCGCCTCCTACACCCGCAACAACCAGTTCCTCCACACCTACCTCTACACGAACGCACAACTTCGAGATACCTGGGAGTACGAGTTGGACTTGACTTCGGAGCAGCTCCGGTTCCTCGTCGAGCACGCCTGGGAGATCGGTTTCGCGCAGTTCAACTACTACTTCTTCAACGACAACTGCGCGCACCGGATCGCGAAGCTCATCGAGGTTGCGACAGGTCGAGACCTCTCGGAAACCCATGGGTTCTGGCTGCTCCCGACGCAGGTCGTACGCAAGCTGCGCGCCGACGGCAGCTCGGACCCGTTCGTGCGGAGCGAGAGCTTCAATCCCTCGCTAAAGTCGACGTTCTCCACGCGGTTCGGCTCCCTCGAGAGGAACGAGCGAGAGGCGTTCGCCGCCTTCTTCCGTTCGAGCGATCGCGAGAAGGCCCAGACCGTGGGCGAACTGGGCTCGGACCTGCTGCAGGTGATGCTCGACTATCTCGATCTCGAGGTCGCCAAGCGAACCTTGCTCGAAGACACGGAGGACGTGCTCCAGTCAGTCCAGCGCCAACGCGCACTCCTCCTGGGCGAGATGTTCCGACGGCCGGCACGATCCGAGGACATCGCTCCGAGAGAGCCCGACGTTTCGCAGTCGCCGATCGAGATGAAGCCGCCGTCCGTGCTGCGCGTGGGGGCGGGTGTACGAGACGGCCGTGGCTTCCAGACTCTGAGTTATCGCGCTGCGAACAACGATTTCCTGAATCGGCCGAATCCGGGACAAGAAGTCTCGCGGTTCGTCATGGCCGAGGTGGATCTGGAAGTGGATCGTGGCTCCGTAGACGTCACGAACGTCGTACTCGTCGACGTGGTTAACGTTAATACCAATCCGCTGCCGGCGAGCATGACCCAGGAGCGCTCCTGGAGCCTCACGCTCGACTACGCTCCAAGGAATCGGCTCTGCACGCATTGCTCGAGCTTCGGGCTCGAGGGAAGACTGGGGAAATCTGTCAGGCCGAGCGAGCGCGTTCTGTTCTACGGGTTTGCGGGCGCCCGGATCCACACTCCGGACCGTGACAACTACCTCCGGCTGACATCCGAACTTGGCTCGATCGTCAATACGACCGAGCGAAGCATCCTCAAGCTCTCGGGTGAGGCATCCCTCGACACGTTCACCGGCGAGACGGACTGGCACTGGGGTGCCGAGTTCGGTCTCGAACTAGGTGAGCACTCGGACCTTCGGGTGAGCTTCGAGAAGAGCGGCCGCCACGACGTCGCGCTCGCGACGTTCGGCTACTACTTCGACTGACCGGAGGCGCAAGGAAGATGCTCACCCTGAGCATCTCGTCCTATCTCCCCTTACCTCGCGGAGAACGCCGTCGTGCTGCGGAGATCTGACTCTATCGGCTATTCGAGCTGCCTCGCGCTCCGGATGAATAAGGACCCCGGGTCCATGATCGTAACTAACCCGGGCTCAATGGTGCACGAGTTGACCCGTTCGGGTTGAACCACAACTAGTCGAGGCGACGGCGGCCTGTATAGGTTGGACGTCACGCACCTTTGGGAAACCTCGTCTCGATGAATGTCGCCGCGCTCGCCGGCTCCAGCACAACACTGCCAGGTCCGCTTCGGATAAAGAAGTCACCGTCGGCTGCGAGGTTCGTCCCCTTCCACTTCAGGAAGACGGGTTCCGGGCTGCGTTGGCAGCTGACGACGCAGACCGAGTTCCCGTCGACAATCTGCATGCGCGGATCGATGCAAGCCCCCGATCGCTCGCCCAGACCGTTTCGCACCACCTGACTTAGGTGAAGCATGAACTTGTCGTCGCTGTCGAAGTCGTCGGGCCCGGTCCCGACGATCGAGGCGTCGTCGGCCACGCCGATTAGAAGATCACCCCCTTCCGTGTTCAGAAACGCTGCGATCGTCTTCAGAACCCCATGAGTGACGACCTTGGGATCCTTCTTCTTCTCGCGGAGATTCCAACGCAACGTCGACTTGAACTCCACCGTCTTGGACTCCCCGAGCTTGATGAGTTCTGACGCCTGCCGGCGCTTGCTCAGGTAGCTATCGAAGAGGTGATCGAGCAACGCGCGCCCGAACGATTCGTCATCCGTGAAGCGTTTGTAGAACTTGAAGTTGGAGTCGATGACTCCCTGCAACCGATCCTCGAGCATGTTGTCGAATGTCAATCGGGCGTTCTCGCGCGTGTTGGTGCGGACCGCGGAGTCGAGAACCGTGTCTCCCTCGAGCTGACCCATTACGGCTCGAATCGTGACGCGGTCCTCTTCGGTGAGTTCTGCTCCGAATCGGTCATTGAGCTCCTCAATGATCCGCGAGAGCCGCTCTTCTGGATCGTCCCCGAGTCCCAGGCTGGGCTTCTCGACGATCGGATCGAGTTCGCCGCCTCCTTGAGCGAGCTTGATCTTCCCGGACGCCGTCTCGCGGATTCGGAAAGACTCGAGATCAATCTTGTCCTGGATCTCCTTCGGCAGTTCCTCACGCGAGACCGGCAACCGTTTCCTCAATAGCCGGGCGAAGACGTAGAGCTTTTCGAGATCCGTGTCCGAGAACGGAACGATCTGCGACAGGAACGCGTAGAGCCGGACGAACTGGACGAGCTTCTGTCGGAAGTCGCTCTTCTCGTCCTCCTCTAGCGCATTGAAGCGCTCGGCATTCGGATTGAGGAGCCCGTAGAGCTGGTCCTGGTTGGTCTTCTTCGCGAAGTACGCCTTGGCAAACTCCTGGACATCTGGCTCGTCGAAAACGTCGAAGTCCACGAGCTGATGTTCGAGGTCGTAGAGCAGATTCGGATCGGTAGCCTCGGATAGCCGCGTCTTTTCGTAGTACGGCTGGAATGCCTTCTCGATCTCGTCGGCATCATTCGCAAAATCGAGAACGACCGTGTCCTCTTTATCCGGGTGCATCCGGTTCAGCCGAGAGAGAGTCTGTACTGCGTTGACGCCGCCAAGCTTCTTGTCGACGTACATCGTATGCAGAAGAGGCTGGTCGAAGCCCGTCTGGAACTTGTTCGCGACCACAAGGAAGCGGTAGTCGGGCCCCTCGAAGGTCTTCGCGGTCTGCGCCTCGGGGACCTCATTGAGATTCGGCTCGGTGTAGTCGAAGCCGCCATCACGAACCGTGCCGGAGAACGCAACCAGTGCCTTGTACGGGTGCCCCTTCTCGGCCAGGTACTTGCGCAGAGCCAAGCCGTACCGCACGGCGTGCAGCCGCGAGCGCGTGACGATCATGGCCTTGGCCCTACCCCCGATCCGCGATGCGATCTGGTCGTGAAAGTGATCGACCATCATCGAGATCTTCTTCTCGATCGAGTTGGGGTGAAGGTCCACGAACGCCTTCAACAGGTAGGTGGCCTTCCCCTTCTCGTAGTGCGGATCGTCTTCAATCGTCTTCAGCAGGCGCCAGTAGGTCTTGTACGTCGTGTAGTGCTCGAGGACGTCGAGGATGAACTTCTCTTCGATCGCCTGGCGCATGCTGTAGAGGCTGAACGGCTCGAACCTCCCGTCGGCACGCTTGTTGCCAAAGAGTTCGAGCGTCTTCGTCTTCGGCGTCGCAGTGAAGGCAAAGTGGCTCACGTTCGCCTGGGGCCCACGGCTGCGGACCTCCTCGGCGATCTTGTCCTCGAGATCCATCTCCATCAGGTCGTCATCGAGTTCCGCCTCCTCAAGACCGTCCGCTGACAGGACCATCTTGAGGTGCTTCGTGCTTTCGCCCGACTGCGACGAGTGTGCCTCGTCAACGATCACTGCAAACCGCTGCCCGGGGAGCGCTCCCATCTGCTCGGAGATCACCGGGAACTTCTGCAACGTGGTAACGATGATCTTCTTGCCTTCCTCCAGGGCTTGCTTTAGCTGCTTCGAGGTCGTATCGATGTTCTCGACCACACCCGATGTCTGCTCGAACTGGCGGATCGTGCGCTGGAGCTGGCGATCTAGCAGGCGCCGATCCGTTATGACGACAACCGAATCGAAGACCGGTTCATCGTTCGCGCTGTGCAGCACCGAGAGCTGATGCGCGAGCCAAGCGATCGAGTTGGACTTGCCGGAGCCTGCCGAGTGCTGGATCAGGTAGCGCTTGCCCGGGCCTTGTGAGCGCGCGTCGCGCACGAGTCGCCGCACGCAGTCGAGCTGGTGATAGCGCGGAAAGATCAGCTGGCGCTGGCCCGTCTTCTTGCCCTTCTCGTCTTCTTCCTCGAACTCATGCACGAAATGCTGAATGAGATTCAGCACGCTGTCCCGAGCCCAGACCTCGTTCCACAGGTAGGAGGTCGAATAGCCCCCGTTCTTCAGGGCTTCACTCGGCGGCACCGGCGGATTCCCGGCACCCCCAAACTTTCCCTGGTTGAACGGCAAGAATCGTGTCTTTGCCCCGGCCAGCCGCGTCGTCACGTAGACCAGATCGGGATCGATCGCGAAGTGGGCGAGACAGCGACGGAATGCCAGGAGCGGTTCCTTGGGGTCACGGTCGAAACGGTACTGCTTGACGGCGTTCTGCACGTCTTGACCGTTGAAGGGATTCTTCAACTCCGCAGTGAAGATCGGAATACCATTCAGGAAGATCCCCAGATCCAGGCTTTGTTCACTCTGCTGGCTGTAATGGAGCTGACGCACCACCGATAACAGATTGGCTTCGTAGATCCGCTGCAGCTCCTCGTTGAGGCCAGACACGGGCCGGAAATAGACCAATCGAAACCGGCAGCCGGAATCCTTCACACCGCGCCGCAGGACGTCGAGCGCTCCCCGTTTCGTGAGCTCGGCAGCAAGCCGCACGAGGAACTTCTCTTTCGCGTCGCCGGCGTGCTGCTTCTTGAACTTCTCCCACACCTTGGGCTGGGTGGCATAGATGAAATCGAGAACGTCGCGCGGTATCAGGCAGCGCTGGCGATCGTAGTCGGCCTTCCAGTCGCGCTTCCGGTACCCGCCGGGTGTGGCTTCGCCATACCCAGGCGCAGTCTCGGCGAAAAGCTCGGTGTCGCCTTCGCATGCATCGGGGCCACCGGACAACAGAGCACACTCGATGCCGTCCTCGAACTTCTTCTCGGAAATCTCGGGGCTCATGCGCTCCTTCCGGCGATGGACTCGCTCAGCTCGCTTCGTAGCTCTTCTGCAAGAGCGGCCCCGCGTTCACGAGATCCTGGCTCGACTCGAGCGTAATCTCGAGATCCCCGGTCCCGAAGTGCCCGACCTTGCGGACATCACGGAGCCACCCGTCGCGCAGTTCGACCGAATCCGGGTCTACCTTTACGAACACGCGGACGCAATTCTTGGTCGGGAAGACCTCGACGCAGGCGAAGTTCTTGAGCCGCTTGAAGGCGACGTAGTTCTTGAGCGTCTTCTGCTGGATATCGTCACCAAGCCCCATCAAGTAGTCGCGGACTCCCTCGAACAGATCGAGAAGCGGGCCGTCGATCTCCTTCAAGGTATCGCTGATGGTCTTGGATGGGCCGCCGGACCCGAGGCTGGTACTGCTAGCTGTCAGGGCGCTCGTCGCGTTTACGAGTTCGAGCAGCAGCAACTCGTCACCGAATCGCTTGTAGCGGATGAGTTCAATGTTGCGGTTCATCTGCTGTACCGCGTGACCGTCAAATTTCGTGAAGCCGCCCGCGATGCATAGGAGCCGGGGAGCCGACCAATCGATGCCATCGGCTGCCTCCTTGCCCAGCTTCTCCATCACCATCAGCTGGAACTCGGCTCTGTGATCCATCAGCCAGTCCAGGTAGTAGAGCCCCTGGTTGATGACGTTCTCGTTGGTCGAGCGCTTGTACTCGATGATGACGGGACTGCCGTTCTCGTCGATCCCGAGGCTGTCGATTCGCCCTCCATGCTTGGGGCCCGTCGAGTGCTCCGATGCCAGGAACCGCACGCCGAGTAGCGTCTCGAGGTTCTTCTCCATCAACGTCTGAAGCGAGCGCTCGAGGGCGACCTCGCTTCCGATGATCTCCGCGGCCGCGTTCGATCCGAGGGAGAAGAGCTTGATGTCGCTCATACGGAAACCTCAGAGAGAAAGTCGGCAGGCATCACGCTGCCTCATCGCGGACGTCAATCTTGCCCGTGACGGCGGCGGAGATCAGGGAGGTGCGGAACTCCCTCAGGTGCTCGATCACCTCCCCTACCCTGCCGACCAGCGCGTCGATTTGCTCGGCCTCGTCACGGATGTACTGGATGATGTTCTTCTGCTCTGCGATGGGTGGCACTGGGGTCGAGAACCCGCCGATATCGGGCATATAGATGGTCTTGTGAGTGGATCCCATCACTAGCCTACGAAACTCGTTCCCCATCCCGCGGAAGACATAAAGAAGAAACTCCGATCGAATCTTTGCCCCGGGGACCCAGTTGGCAAAGTCCTGAGTGGTCGCCATGTCGGTGGCCATGATCGCCGAGAATCCTACGGAGGCTGTTCGAGAGAGGATCACAGTCCCCTTCGGCAGTAGCCTGGCCGATGAGTTGGCAAGACCCAGCTCACTGACGTTCTCCGCGGTTTCCAAGACATACTCGCGCCGGCCATCGCGAATCTGCCAAACATCTGCGAGTCCGAACCACGGAATCCTGCACTCGACCCAGTATTCGGGGTGCTGCCTGCTCGGCGTATGACCTGACTCGAGTCGCGCTACGAACTTCGTCCTCATAGCCTCCCAATGCGCCGGGATGTCGCCGAGCCAGTCGATGCCGGAGGCTTTCGTGGGGGCGGTTGGATCGAGGCCCTTGGTGACGGCGTGGGTGATGAGGGCCGTGCGCTTCTCCTGGAGCAGCTCGATCAGCCGCTCCTTCTTCGCCACCAGCCCATCGATCTTCCCCGTCTCCCGGTCCAGAAACTCCGCAATCGCCCGCTGTTCGCTGAGCGCTGGGATCGCAGCTAGTTCATTGAGGTACGCCTCGCTATCGAGGTTCTGGATTCCCGTGCTTTGCTTGATCGAGCGCAGATTGAGCCTCACACCGTAGGCGGTCGCATGCAGATAACAGACGAATCGAGGGTCGTACCCGGGCGAAACGGGCATTCGGGCGACGAAGTTTGAACAGACCGCCGGGATCTCGTGGTCAAAGAGAACGACAGCTCCGACCAGTTGCTTCTCGCCACCGCCCGACTTCTCGATAAGTAGTTCGCCGGGTTTGAGCATGCGCGAGAGCGCGGCACGTGGTTCGATCGATCGCAAGGTTGGTTCGTCGACCCGAACCCGAAGAGATGTCCGGTCGAAGTCTGCAACACGCAGACAGGCGAGGTCATGCTCTCCGTCGGGTTCGTCTCCCCAGACACCATTCTGGCAGCCAGGCGTGGTGCGCTTCATTCGCTCGACGGTCCAGTGCGATGGAACTTCGGCGAGCCAGTTGACGCCCGAATCCTTGTACTCGGGATAGGGCTGAAACCGCCGCAGCCCTTCCGTACCTTCCATCGCCCCGCTCACCCCGCCACCTCCCGGAGCATCGCGACGATGTCCGTCTCGATCGCCTGGATGTCGGCCTCGATCTCCTCAAGTGGGCGCGGCGGCGTGTACCGGTAGAAGTATCGGTTGAAGTTGATCTCGTAGCCGATGATCCCCACCTCGCCGTCCTTGTCGTCGCGCTTGGCGGTATCGATCCAGGCGTCGGCAACGTAGGGGATTACCTCGCGATCGAAGAAGGCCTCGATCGTCTCGGACAGAGGCACGCTCTCGGTGTCGCGGAGGGCGGAGTCCGGCTCGGACTCGCCCTCCTTGGCGCCGCTTTCGAACGTGCAGACGGCCGCTTCTTCGTCACGCTCGGAGAGGGCCGAGAGAATGGCCTTCTGGATGGGGGCCGCGAGCTTGGTATCCGCCTGTTTGGTCGCGGCCTTCAGCACCTTCAGGAACTCGACGCGGTCCAGGTAGAGGGTGTCCGCCAGGCTGGCGAGGAGCTTTCGGATTGTCTCCTGCTCTGCGCGGCCAGCTGCCTCTTCCTTCGCCTTCTGGTCCGCCTTCTTTTTCTTGGAGACGGCCAGGTTCTTGAAGGCGCGCTCTTCCTCAAGGCGGGCCAGGCGCTCGGGGCTGGCCTGGAAGTTGAGCTTCAGTGGGCGCTCGACCGTGATCTTGCGGAAACCGAAATGCGTGGTGGGGTAGATCTTGCTGACGATCGTCTCGACCGGTGTCGGGTCTTTGCTGCCGTTCTTCGAGAGCATGCGCGTATCGTCGTGCTTGAAGTCGGCCAGGATCTTCAGGATGTCGGCGGCCTTGTCGGCCGGGATCTCGCGGCGCTTGTCGCCGAGGCTCTTTCGCATGGGCGTCCAGAAGGCGGTCGCATCGATGAGCTGGACCTTGCCCTCCCGCTTTTTGGCCTTGCGGTTGCTGAGCACCCACACGTACGTTGCTATGCCGGTGTTGTAGAAGAGCTGCTCGGGCAGGGCCACGAGGGCCTCAAGCCAATCGTTCTCGAGGATCCAGCGGCGGATCTCGCTCTCACCGCTACCGGCATCGCCCGTGAAGAGTGGCGAGCCGTTCATGATGATGGCCACGCGCGAGCCACCGTCTTCCGGCGGCTTCATGTGCGAGAGCATGTGTTGCAGGAAGAGGAGCTGGCCATCTGAGATGCGTGGTGTGCCCGCGCCGAAGCGGCCCGACGGGTTCGCGGCCTCGCCTTTCACCGCCTCTTCGTCGCCCTTCCAGTCCTTACCGTAGGGTGGGTTCGCGATCTGGTAGTCAAAGTTCCGCTTGAAGCTGTCGTTCTTGAGCGTAGAACCGAAGCGGATTTCGTCGGCGTCGCGACCGGTCTTCGATTTCATGTAGAGGTCGGACTTGCAGATGGCGAAGGTCTCGGGGTTCACCTCCTGGCCGAAGAGGTGGATATCGGCGGAAGGGTTCAGCCCCTCTCGCTCTGCGCTGCCCTGGATGTGCGCCTTGGCAATGCTCAGCATACCGCCTGAACCGCAGCACGGATCGCAGACGGTGCGGATCACGCCATCGCCTTGAATGAGCTTCTCGTCGCCCGCCAACATCAGGTCCACCATCAGGTGAACGACGTCGCGCGGCGTGAAGTGCTCGCCGGGGTTCTCGTCCAGGGATTCGTTGAACTTGCGGATCAGCTCTTCGAAGATGGTCCCCATGGTGGGGTTGTCGACGCGGTCGGGGTGGAGCTCGACGTTCTTGAAGCGCTCGACCACCTTGTACAGGAGGTCGGCAGAATCGAGCTTCGTGAGGGTGTTGTCGAAGTCGAACTTCTCGATCACCTCGCGCATGTTGGCGCTGAAGCCATGGATGTAGTTGCGCAGGTTGGCTGCGATGTTTCCGGGGTCGTCGAGGAGCTTCTCGAAGTCGTACCGCGACGTGTTGTAGAAGGCGAAGCCCGAAGTCTTGCGGAGCTGAGGGTCGAGGTTCTCGAGCTTGCCCTTCAAGCTCGCTCGCTTCGCCAGGACCTTGGCTTTCTTCGGCGCCAGCACACAGTCGATGCGACGCAGCACGGTGAGGGGCAGGATCACGTCCTGGTACTTACCGCGCTTGAAGGAATCGCGGATGAGGTCGGCGGTGCCCCAAAGGAAGCTGACGATTTCGGAGTGGTTCATGGTGGGAGAAAGCCTCGCTTGCTTCTGCTGCTGCACTGCCCAGAGCTACATGTTGCCAGGTCCCCGGAGGGCACTCAGTCCTGCCTCAATCTGGCGTTCTCATCGGCGAGAGTACCTCGCGTGCCAGCTCTCGATACCGGCACAACGCATTCACCAACCTTATCTGCCGAGGGGTCCGACACTCCGCGTCCAGGAGTGCTGGGCTGACCACGAGGATACAGGTGCAACGCGCGCGAGAGGTCGCAACGTTCAACCGGTTCAGGCTGAACAGGAACTCGAGCCCACGGGGCGCCTCCTCTGTGGAACTCGTGGTCATCGAGTAGATCACGACGGGAGCTTCCTGGCCTTGGAAACGGTCAACCGTGCCAATCCACTCGGCAGCTTCGGGGATCGCGGCCTTGAGGGCCGCGACCTGGGCGTTGTATGGCGAGACGATCCGAAGATCCTTGTAACTGAGTGAGAGCTCAGCACCTTCGAAGTCGAGCCAGCCGGTTCCCGGCTGAACGAGATCACGGACCAGATGGGAGATACGCACGACCTCCTCGGGCGAAGAGCTTGTGTTGCCCTCGTGTTCGACGATGTCGAGCCAGAGGTCGGCGCCGGCGAAGGCCATTGGACCGGTAAGTGCTTGGCCTTCGCAATGGGGATGGGAGTCGAGGCGGTCTTCATAGAAGAGCTCGCTCGTGAAGTCGCAGATCTTTGGATGAAGACGCCACGTGGTGTCAAGGAAGAGGCCTCGGTCCGGCGCGATCGTGTCGCGCGTGCCTAGGAGGTGCTGAAGAACCGAGGTATCGCAGCCGTCTGGATGGCTCCCCTGGATCGGCTGCTCAAGCTGTTGCGGATCGCCTAGCAAGATCACGTTCTCGGCGGCCGAGGCGGCAGCAATTGCGTTGGCGAGAGAAAGCTGGCCTGCCTCGTCGATCACAAGCGTGTTCACTCCGCCAGCGACCCCTTCCCTGGACCAGGCCCACGTGGTACCGGCCGCCACGTCAACGCTACCCGCAGAGAGCGCGTTGTCGAGGCAATCGGACTTGTCGCTCTCCTCGATCCGGCCGCCCTTCTGAGCCGTGCCCTGCTTCACCTTCTGGAGGATGCGGAGCTCGATCTTGGCTTCGTCCGCTGCCTCGAGCACCTTGTCCAGGAGGTTGCGAATCACCTTGTGGCTCGGTCCCGTGACTCCGACCCGTTGTCCGGCCTTGACGAGCGCACAGATCACTCGAGCGCCCGAGTGGGTCTTTCCGGTGCCGGGCGGTCCTTGGATCGGAAGAACGCCTCCTTCCAGATCCAATGAAAGACGGGTGGCGGCGTCCCGCATGCTCTCGTCTGCACGTGCCAACTCGCCATAGCAGCTAGGTGTTCGCAACCGTGGGGCAGTTGCGAGAAGCAGATCGCGGGCCGCGCGGTAGGCGCCCGGTGAGTCGATGCCGTGCTCGGCCACCCACTCGGCAACGCGTTGGAGCGCACCAGGGATCGGCTTCGGGCTCACGATGTCTTTCGCGAAGGCAGCCCACGGGTGGACGTCTTTCGAGACACCGCGCTTTTTGATGTCGATGGTGCGCGCTCCGAGGTCGACTTCCACGACTGTCCCTAGCTCCTGGTCCTTTGTTATGCAGAGGGTGTGATTTGCGCGAACGTCGTGGTCCTGACCTTCGAAGCGGTAGCGATCGATCGGGAGTTTCTTCCCCTCTTGGAAACGCTCGACGAACTCGAGCCCCGCAATTCCATGCTTCTCGTCGCGTAGATCCGTAGGTGGCAGATCCGCCAGCCGGAAGAAATCCCACCAGCCGGCCTTTCCCTCTCGGCGATGCCATTCGAGGAGATACGCGAGTGTCCAGCGCGCCTGCTGCTCTGCGCTTCTTTCCTCGCGATCAGTGGGCAGTTCCGTGAGCAACGAATCCATCAACGCCTGTATCTCGGCGGACCGCTCCTCCTGATCCTCGAAGGGGATTCCCTCGCCAAGGACTGGACGTAGCAGCTCGGCGCCACCCGCAATCCGCTCGGCCCGCTTCCCTTCCAGCCAACCGCGCAGCCGCCACGTCGATACGCAATCGTCGCGGTTATAAAGCTCAACGCCTTCGGCCGAACCCTTGGGCGCACCTTCCGGCACGCCCAATTCGAGCGCCCGCTCGAAGCGATTCTTGTGAAGCGACGCCTCGCGCAGATCGAGTTCCCGGGTGAACCCGTGCACGTCCTCGAGCTGCTTCAGTCCGTACCGCTCGATTCCGATGCGCAGGCTCTCCCGCACCACGGCGTGAAGATCCACGAAGCGCTCGCCGCGCAACAAGCGATCGAGCTCCTCCTCGCGCGTCGCATGGCGCCCCATCATGCGCTTCAGTGCCGAGGGTTCGTAGGCGCCGAAGTGGTAGACGGCGAAGTCCGGGTGCGCCTCCCACTGGGCCAGGAACGTGTCGATCAGCTCCTCGAACGCGACCTTCTCCGCCGCCGCATCGAGCGCCCAGCGCGCCGTGTACTCGGGCTCTCCATCCGCGCCAATCGTCACCCAGCCGAACAAGTACTCGAGTCCGCCACCCTCGACGAACGGGTCGCCCTCGAAATCGAGAAAGATGTCGCCTGGCGAAGGCTCGGGCAGGCGCGCAAGCCCGAGGTGCGGGCTTCCCTCTTCCGGCGGATCGGGCTCGGGCAAGAACTCGACAATCGGGGTCTTACCGATCGATTCGCGCTGCAAGCGCGCCTGGTGGTGCACGCGCTCGTAGCTCTCGCTCGAACCGCGCCGCGGCGGGGGCTCGAATGGCAACGCTGCACTAGCGAGATCGGTCAACGTACCGACGCCCAGGTGCTCGAGTTCGCGACGCTGCATCCGGCTGATGCCGGCCACGAACGTCAGATGATCCGCCTTTCGCCGCCGTTCATTGCAACGGTGCCACCAACGGCAGATATCGCACTCATTCACGGGCTCCGGCGCTAGCAGCTCTTCCGGAAGCTCAGCATCCACCGCTCCCTGAACCTGTTGTTCGATCCGACGCGAGAAGGCTTGATAGTCCGAGGTCCTGAACCACTCCGGATCGTCCAGGTGCCCCGGCGAGACGACCCCGAAGCGCGCCGATGGCCGGCCTTGGAGTGTGCCCACGATGCGCGTGTAGAGGCAAAGCTGAAGCACGGTTCCGGCACGCGTCTCCGTCGCAAGTTTCGTATCCACCACCACGTACGACCACGCGCCGAGTTCGGAAGCAGGCTCCTCGACTCGCAGCAACACATCGGCGATGCCGCGGAAGCGCCCTTCCACCAGCGGCGCTTGTGTGATCACGTCCGTGCCGGCCTGCATGGCGGCTTTGGTCGCCTCCATGCCCGCTACACTCAGCGGTGTATCAGGCAGATCTATCGCCTCGATCTCACCCTGGCTCGCCAGGTACGCGACATACGCTTCTTCGTGCGCGAGCCCGCGCTTCTGCAAAACCGCGAGCATCGGATCCGGCGGCGGCGCATCGAGCAGCCCCAACGTCGAGCGGCGATCGAGCTGCGTCCGATGCTGGCAGCCGAGGTGGGCGGACAGATCGGACGCCGAGAGCAGCAGTTCATCTTCCTGGAGGCGCATGGGGACCTTGAGCGATAGGGGAACGCTACTGAGCGAAACACGCTCGAATGTCAGACCTGGTCTTTCGTGGTTCATTCGCCATCGAGGACCGACCCGAGCGAGGGTACCCCTCCGAGCACTTGTCGACCTCCACCCCAACTGGGTTGGATCTTCGGGGCTGGCTGTGTCGTGTCGCCCGCGACACAATGCCCACCGTGGCAAAACGAGATCTCAAGTCCTCATCCGTCCAGGCCCGGATCGAGCGTTGCGTTTCGTGGGCTGCCGAACGCCTCGATGCGCTCGAGCGCTCACCTCGCTCGCTTGCCGAGGCGCCGGACAGCCAGTTCCACGTCATTCTTCGAAGGGCCGGCTACCGGCGCCGGACGCCCAAGATCCAGGAACAACTTCAGAACGCCTTCCAGGTAGCTGGTATTCGGACCTACCCCGAGATGACGGATCCTTCTGTCGAGCGGGACACCCGGATTTACTTCCTCCGCAATGAGATCGAAGGCCTCGCCCAACGTCGAGTTCTCTTCGAGACGGAGCGCCTACTCGAGGACTTCTTGGTTCACAATTTCCATCACCTGCCGGCGTTTCGAGGTCTCCGGCTCCGGGCCCGCCAGTACCGCTTCCCTGGCTCTCAACGCACAATCGATCTGCTGTGTGAGGACCGGCGAAAGAAGATCCTCGTCGCGGTCGAACTCAAGCATGGACCCCCAGACCGCGGGCTCCCCACCCAGATGATCGACTACATGATCGAGCTCGATCGACTATCAACGAACGAAGGGTGGACGGGCTTCCGCGGCTTGGTGGTTACGGGTCAACCCGATAGCCGGATCGAGGAAGATCTTCACTCCCTCTGCGCGGAGCGGAGTTTTCGCGTGGATTGGCTTCTCTATCAAGCCGGCATCGAGCTGCGGCCGCGAAAACGGCGCTCATAGGCGTTGGGTGAGGACTTGGGTCAGTGCAGCAGCGTGGGGAGAGCCGGATGAAGACGACAGACTCGCTGAGGGACACCGTCCGAGACGTTCTTCGATCCGCACTTTCGGAGATCAAGCCGGACGAGAAGCTCGGACGTGCCGTGCTACAGCCCCACCTCGCTCAGGCACTCAATACCGCCGGCCTGGTCGCAGACCTCGAGGACTCTGGGCAGTTTCTGCGGTCTGGAGCACCAGTCTGGCGCGGGCGAGCATCGCGCCAGATCGAGCCGACCGCGGGCCGCCGGCGGATCGACATCGTCGTTTACGACTCCGATTCCCGCGTCTGCGCGCTAGTTGAGGTTGAATCGGACCTGAGGCACGCGGTCAAAGATCGCTCCGCGACTACAACGGATGCGAATCGCTACGACGTTCTAAGTATCTCCACTGCCGCCTCTGGGGAACACTTCTGCTCGTACAGGAGCCTCGAACGCATGGCAGCAGCCGCCCATTACAACGCTGGCGGAGACCTAGCGTCGCTTGAAGCGATCCGATCAGACGCTACCGCGGACCACAACCCCGTTGATCTTCCCCTCTTCCTTGCCTCAGGGGAGATCTTTTTCGCTCAGCGGAGCCTGCTCGGGCCGAGGTGCAAGTCGCTCGGTGCAGAGATTCTCGGTGTGCCTCATCGCGCCCGGAGATGATTGGCCGCCCCATCTGGACGACTCGAGTGCGAATGGCTCTACACGTTCCACTCTGCCATCCGCGAGCAGACCCGCCTAGCCACTTCGAGTCCGAAACCCGAACCAAAGCTGTGCTCGTGCTAGAACTAGATGGTCGTGGCATCCGAAGACGTACCTGAGCTCAACCCACTACGGGGCCGCATGGAGCAGTGGGAAGGCCTTTGGGGAGTTGAGGGGCTTTCGTCAGACATCACTTTCCGCACTAGCCACCGGTTCCGAACCTCGCTTGGCAGCTACCGAGCTGATCGATCGCAGCTAACCATCGCCGCATGGCTCCTGGAGGGACCCGAGGATCTGCTGAACGAGGTGCTTTGCCATGAGGCAGCGCACGCGGCTGTCCATGCGCGCCATGGCCGCCGGGCCAAACCGCACGGGAGGGAGTGGCGCGCACTCATGGAGCAGGCCGGAATTCCGGCACGCGTGCGGGTGCCTTGGTCAGCGCTGCCGGCGAAGCATCGAATCGCCGCTTCAGAGCGCGGGCTCTGGGAGCACCGCTGTCCGGTGTGCCAAGCCACACGAATCGCACACACGCGCGTGAGCCGCTGGCGGTGTCGCACGTGCCGGATGGATGGAAGAGGTGGACGGCTCGTGGTTCGCCGGTTGCCCAACGTCATGGGGATCGACCGGTGAGTGAGGGCTGCCCTTTCTGTCGGCCGGAGGCCGAGCGACTCTTCTACGTGGGCCAGCACGTACTCGGCCTGTGGGACGGATTTCCCGTCAGCCCTGGGCACGCTCTGCTCGTGCCGAAGCGGCACGTGGCGACTTGGTTCGAGGCGACCGGCGAAGAGCGTGCTGAACTCCTGGCTGCGATCGAGCCCGCACGTGCCGCGATCGAGCAGAGACACCAACCGGACGGTTTCAACCTCGGCGTGAACATCGGCGCCGCAGCCGGCCAGACGGTGCCCCACCTGCACGTCCACTTGATTCCGCGCTACGCGGGAGACGTTGGCGATCCGCGAGGTGGCGTCCGGGGCGTCATCCCGTCGCAACAGAACTACCAGACAGGGGGCGAGCCGGGGCTGGGTCTGCTCCGCGACCGAGAACCGGAGGCCTGGAGCACCCAATCGGGCGCGTTGATCACTGGCGGCGAGGACCCCCTCCTCCCGCATCTCAAGAGCCACTTGAACGCGGCGACTCACGTTCGCATCGCGGTGGCGTTCGTCTTGCCGAGCGGGATCGACTTGCTCGAGGAGCACTTGCGCGATCTCTGCCAACGCGGCGGGCGCCTCGAACTCCTTACCGGCGACTATCAGGACTTTACCGACCCGAACGCTCTCGCCCGCCTGCTTGACCTTCGGGACGAGTACCCCACGCAGCTCGAGCTTCGTGTCTACGTGTGCGACGATCGTTCGTTCCACCCGAAGACCTACATCTTCGAGGGAGCGCGAGAAGGTGGCGTTGCCTTCGTCGGCAGCTCGAACCTCACGCGAACCGCTCTAGCCGATGGAATCGAATGGAACTACGGGGTCGTTCCTGGCCGTGACTCCTCGGGTTTTCGAGAGGTCGTCACCAGCTTCGAGGAACTTTTCCAAAGCGCACCAACGGTGGCCCTGGATCGCGCCTGGCTTGATGCCTACCGGAATCGTCGAGTCACACCCGAGGCAATGCCTCGTCGAGATGCCATCGACGCCGCGTTGGAGATTCCAGAGCCGCCGCCTCGACCGCATGAGGTTCAGCTAGAAGCACTGGCTGCGTTGGAGCAGACTCGTGCCTTAGGTGCCCAAGCCGGCCTTGTGGTCCTTGCGACCGGTCTTGGGAAGACGTGGCTCTCGGCGTTCGACAGCGACCGACCAGAGTTCCGGCGCGTGCTCTTCGTGGCGCATCGCGAAGAGATTCTCGGCCAGGCCATGAAGACTTTCCGGCGGATTCGGCCTACCGCCCGCCTCGGCCTCTACACAGGCACCGAAAAGGACGGAGATGCCGAGGTGGTTTTCGCCTCCGTTCAGACCCTCAACCGCGAAGCGCACCTGAAGCGCTTTGACCGCCGAGAGTTCGATTATGTGGTGATCGACGAATTCCACCACGCTGCGGCAAGTACCTACCGGCGCCTCATCGACTACTTCGAGCCACGCTTTCTGCTCGGGCTCACGGCCACCCCGGAGCGTACCGATGGCGGCGACCTCCTCTCGCTATGCGGGGAAAACCTCGTCTATCGGTGTGACCTCCGAGAGGCAATCGGGCGTGGCTTGCTCTCGACTTTCCGCTACTTCGGCGTTCCCGATGCCGTCGACTACGAGGACATCCCCTGGCGTAGCCGCCGCTTCGACGAACAGAAACTCACCGAAGCGGTTGCGACAACCGAGAGAGCGCAGAACGCTCTCGAACAGGTTCGGAAGCACGGCGGCGAGCGTGTCCTGGCCTTCTGTTGTTCGAAGCGCCATGCCGACTTCATGCGGGATTACTTCCTTGAGGCGGGCGTCAAATCCGCAGCTGTTCACTCCGGCGAGGGAAGCGACCCAAGGGCCGGCTCCCTGGAAAAACTCGAGGCCGGTGATCTCCAGGTTGTCTTCGCCGTTGACATGTTCAACGAAGGCGTGGACATCCCCCACATCGACACCGTGCTGATGTTAAGACCCACGGAATCGCGCCTCCTCTGGTTCCAACAATTCGGCCGCGGGCTTCGAAAGGCCGAGGGGAAGCGCGACCTCGCCGTCATCGACTACATCGGCAATCACCGCTCGTTCCTCATCAAGGCGCAGGCGCTCTTCGATTTGTTGCCAGGTGACCAACATTTGCGGGCCCAGTTCGAGCGCCTCCAAGCGGGAGAAGCAGATCTTCCGCCGGGCTGCGAGGTGACCTACGAGTTGGAGGCGATGGACATTCTGCGCTCGCTTCTGCGCGAGCCCCGCGGCCAAGACGTGGTTCGGAGCTACTACGAGACGTTCCGTGAACAGCAAGGCCGCCGCCCCACCGCTACCGAGGCGCTCCATGAGGGCTACTCGCCGCGCACCGCTGCGCGAGGTCATGGATCGTGGCTGCGGTTCGTCGAGACGATGGGGGATCTGCCAGACGCGTCTCCCGTGCTCGATACCGCGACCGCGGCTGGGAAATTCCTCGAACAGCTCGAATCGACGCAGATGACCAAGAGCTACAAGATGCTCGTCCTGCTTGCGATGCTCCAAGAGGGGTTATTCCCAGGCGAGATTCCCATCGCCGCGCTCACGCACGGAGTGGAAAGACTGGCTCGACGTTCGCCGGCTCTAGTCGCCGACATTGGAGAACCCATCGAATCGCAGGATGCTCTCCAAGGCCACCTGGAGAGGAATCCGATCGAGGCATGGACTCGTGGGCGCGGAACCGGGAGTCGTGCCTACTTCGCCTACGCGAACGAAATCTTTGGGACTACGTTCGATATCCCCGACGTACAACGCGAGCTCTTCCAACAACTAGCACGCGAGATCGCCGAGTTCCGACTCGCCGAATACCTCACGCGCCCAACCTCACCGGGAGCGGACGAGGTTCGCTTCCGCTGTCGCGTCAGCCACGCGGACGGCCGTCCGATCCTGTTCCTTCCAGATCGCGGGCGAGTCTCGGGTATCCCAGAGGGGTGGGTCCCCGTCGTTGCGAACAACGAGAGCTACGAGGCCAACTTCGTGAAGGTTGCGATCAACGTGATGCGCAGGCCCGGCTCCGAAGAAAATGTGCTTCCCGCCCTACTCCAGGAGTGGTTCGGAGATCAAGCAGGGAGCCCCGGGACACGATCGGAGGTCGAGTTCTCAGACGAGTCCGGTCAGTTGACGCTCTCGCCAATGCGTCCGGAAGATTCAGCACTCGCACTTTGGTCCAGCTACCCGCGGCGAGAAGTGGCCGAGCGTTTCGGCCAGCCCTACTCGAGGAACTGGGAGCAGGGGTTTGTCGCACGTGGCCAGAACACGTTTCTCTTCGTCACCTTGGACAAGTCAGATTTGCCGGAAGACCACCGCTATAGCGATCGCTTCCTGAGCCGCGATGTCTTCGAGTGGCAGAGCCAGAACCAGACGCGCCAAGGCACGCCTACCGGCGAGAACCTTCGCACCCATCAGGAAAAGGGCATCCATGTCCATCTCCTGATTCGCAAGCAAGCGAAACTTGAGGGGCGAGGAGCGCCCTTCGTCTACTGCGGTCCCGTCAGCTTCGTAGATTGGGAGGGAGAAAAGCCAATCACAATTCGCTGGCACCTAGACGAACCCGTTCCGGATTCGCTCTGGACTGCGTTCGCCCCTCCTGCCTAGCCAGTAGCGTCACCAAGGAGCGATATATGCCCGACGAATGGAATGTTCAGCGCCGCGCAACCTACCTCGCCAAGAAGATTCGTCGGCTGCGTCTCCATAGGCGTCAGTTGGTCACCGCCAGCAAGGGCCACAAGCGAGCTCGCTTGACCGCAGCCAAACGAGAGGCCGTCCTGGCCAGGACCAGCGCCCGCTGTCACATCTGTGGCGGCAAAGTCGACGGGAAGTGGCAGGCCGACCATGTGTTGGCGCACGCTCAAGGAGGCGGCACGGAGGTGGAGAACTTCCTTCCGGCCCACGAGCTGTGCAACAACTACCGCTGGCATTACCTGCCCGAAGAGTTCCAGCTGGCACTGAAGATTGGCGTCTGGGCGAAGGGGCAAGTAGAGAAACAGACTTTCCTCGGCAATGAGATCGCCCGTCGATTCGTCACCCACGAACGGCAGCGCGAGGCTCGCCGGAAGTAGCGGGAGCACTTCAGCTGCATACAGCGAAAACCTCCGCTGCCAGGATTCGACAAACATCGGCGAGAGGAGTGTTTCACAGGCGACCCTGGTACCTGGTTTTCCTGCTCGCCCTGGGATGTGCCTACGCATCAGCCGACCCTCCACACAACTTTCGGACCGGCGCCCCGACTCGTCCTCGCCACTCTGGGTAACAACACCTTTGGATGGCGCCTATGGAGGCCGCGTTTACTCTGGGAGCGGATTGTCGCTAGCGAGGCGGACCCTGGAAATCGTCCGTCAGCGATTCCCGCTGGCACAGCTCGCGCCCGGCGTTGGCGAGTCCGATGCGCTCAGAAGTGCAGGGGCAGACGGCGTCGACTTCATCGTGTCACCCGAGATCATCCACTGGGAAGACCGCGCGTCGAATTCGTCTGGTTTTCGAGACAAGGTGTGCGTTGAAATTCGCTTGCTCCAAGTTCAGCCCCAAGAGCTGCTCTCGAGCACAACTTTCGAGTCCCGAAACAACTCGATCACGTTCATCAACGGGCGACCAGCGGACCTTCTGGACAAGGACTACGCCGAGGCGCTTCTGAGCCTTTCCTGAGCAGCACAGCAAAGCCTCGGCACGATGCATGCCACATTTCGTGCAGCTAAGCCTCCGCTGGAACGCTGACAAAGTTGGCGTCATCGAGTTCGCGCTCACCGCTCCACCGATACGCACAGAGCCGCCCGCCCTTGGCCACGCTGTAGTCGAGGCACGCGACATTGGGGGCCAGACGAGAAGGTCCGTTGTCGGGCGGCATCCAGTAGTGGCCGAAGAGCACGGGCGGCGCGTCCGGAGGATACGGACACGCCTCTGCGATGGTATCGGGGGGAATCGGTGCCTCGGGAATACGCTCGCGGGTGTCGAAGGAGAAGGCGAAGGCGTAGTCACGAAACGAGAGATCCTGGGGCTGGCGGTACCACTGCGTACGCACGTGGTGGCGCGTTTCGCCGTCCTTGTCGTGGAACGCAACGCCCTCGGGCAACCGGACCTCTTTCCCCTTGAGCAGGACCTCGACCGCCTCGAATAATTCGTTGTCGCTCTCGCAGGCTTCGTGCACGAAGGCATTGTTGAGGCGGCCATGACGCGCTCTTCCGCGATCAACGACAGCCATCGATACCGGGTCCCAGCAAGCATGCACGACTCGCAGACCGTCGAGTTCGAGCCACATGGGAAACTCGAGGAACCAGTCGATGGACTCCTCGAGCTGCGCCTCACTGAGCTGCTGCAACGTCATCTCGAACTGGCGGATGTTCTTGTAAGAGCGCTCGCGCAGAAAGGCCTGGTTCTCGATCGGGTGCGGCATGTGGAAGGCAACCGCGTTGAACTCGTGGTTGCCCATCACCGCCTGCGCGGTGCCGGCGTCGACCATCCCACGGGCGATCTCGAGCACGCGTGCGATCTCGGAGCCCCGGTCGATGAAGTCGCCGACGAAGATCACCGTGCGTTCTGGATGACGCCAAGTACCTCCCTGCTCGGCATAACCCATCGCCCCGAGCAACCGCTCGAGCGCGTCTGCATGCCCGTGGATGTCACCGATGACGTCGTACACGGGGAGATCCTACCAGCCGAGCGGCGTCAGACTGTGCAGCGGAATCAACGAGCCGGCCCTTACCCGAGATTGAAGCGGAGGCATTCCGCATAGAAGCCGCGCAAGGATTCCTGATCCGATTGCACGCAGACGTGGGCCAGCAGGCTCTCCCAGGAGACCACCCCCAGCTCCATACGATCGAGCATCGGTTCCAACACGGCACCGACCCAGCGAAAACGCTTGTCGCGGGCAGATCCCTCAGCGAGACCTTTGACCCTCGCCTGGATCTTGGCTCGAATACTCTCGCGCGTGACGAGATCCTCGAAGACGCCCGCCTCGATCCGCGACTCCGGCGCTACGACGAAGAACGCCAGACGTTCCATCTGCTCCAGCCGGTCTGGTGCCATGCCGGCCACCGACAACAGCTCCGCCATGCAGGCGACGTTGCGTGCGGCCTGGTCGTACGACGGGGCGTGCGTAGTTCCCGCGGATAGCTTGCTTCCCATCTTCGCTTCGATCACGACGAGCTGCCGCGCGTCGGGCCGGAGAAGAATCTCGCCACGCTCGCCCGGCTCGATCGTGAACTGACCGATCACGCCATCCGCGTGGGTGTATCCCTCTCGTGGCTTGACACCGCGGATGAACGGCGAGGCCAGCCGACCTTCCGAATACCAACCGGCCCCGCGCGTGAACCGGAGGGGACTGGCCTCCGACGGGTTGCGCTGATGCCAGTCGAGCAGGAGTCGCAGCATCCACCCCTCGTTGTAGAGCTCGGTGGGCGGCATGTGCGTCGACTCGGGGCGATTGCACAGATCGAGAAGCCGCGTGACGCGATCGGTCGTGGTGAGGTCTTCCGCCAAGGCTAAAGGGTGAGATCCACGGTCATGGGCCGATGGTCGCTCTTGCCTCGGTAGGCCTCGAAGGTTGCGACGTCGACGGAGCCGACCCGCGATGACCAGGTCTCGGGGATGAAGCAATAGTCGATGTGAAACGGCTGGTCTTCGTCGCGCTGGTGGTAGTACGTCGGCCGCGTTTCCTGACCGGGCACTTCGCCCGTGTAGCCGTGATAGGCACTCACGAGGCTGAACTCGGCCTTGGCGGACGCCAGCAGATCGGAATCCGAGAACGCCGGATTCCTCTCATCGAACTTCGGGTTCAGATTGAAATCACCGAGCACGACCGTGGGCGCCGCTTCAATGAACGAGCGATACGCGTCCAGCGTGGCCTTCGCATCGAGCGGATACTTTGGTCTCGGGAGTGTCCAGACCACGAGAATCTGAAACGCGCTGCCCGCGTCCAGGTAGGCGGGGAGCGCCGTTGGGGCCGACTCGACCTGCTCCGCCATGCGGATGCCAACTCCGCTTTCAGCCCAGACCGCGAGGCCCTGCTTCTCCGAATCCCCGACCCAGAGGAGACCCTCCCGCTCCTCGTTGGGCCGAGCAGATTCCTGCAACACGACGAGGTCCGAAGACGGCTCCTCGAGCGCGCGAACCTGCTCCACGGGCTGACCGCGACAACAGTTCCAGGTGGTGATCCGCATCGGCTCCATCCAACAAGGGATGGACGATGGGTAGCATGGAATCGGATTCCCCCGGGCACTCGGAACGCGCCACGAAACCGCTTCGCGTGTTCCACCCGGTACTTCTCTCGCAGGGCATCGGGATCGAAACCCGGTACTCCGCCTCTCGTTATGCCGCGGAAGTTTCTGCAGCACCTTGATCTCCGGAAGAGCTTCTTGAGCACGGTGATCGCGACCGAGACAGATCGCAATCATTCCGACTATCCGCAGTTCACGCGATTCCCGAACCAGGCAACATCTCGCGCCTGGTACGAAGTGGAGAACGACGAGGCGCTCGTCATCACCGTGCCCGACGTGCCTTGCCACTTCCGCAACATCCAGCTCGCGAATCCATGGATGGAAGCGGGCGGTCTCATGGGGACCTCGGCGCTGCGAGCATTGGCAACGGCAGGAGAGCACGGATGAGCGTCAGATCTGGTCTTTCGTCTTGCCTTCGCCCGGCTACTCGACAGCCCCTGAGGATATGCCTCCAATAGGGGCTCGCACCTGACTCAGATGGGGCGGATCTCGGCGATGGGTCACAGATGCAGGGCACCTCTCGATCTAACTCGGCCGAGATGGGTCACGGGTGTTTCAACAGCAGCTCCGGTGTGCGCGCAAGCTCCTGATCCAATGGAACTTTATCCGCTGCTCAAGGAAGACACTGGCGCTGCGATGAGCCATGGATTCAAATCTTCAAAACACGAACTATTGATCTAGATCAATTCTTTTGAAATAATAAATAACTCAAGATCAATGAATATTTTCCGATTTACGCTGTATAGGGAATCGAAAAATGGCAACTCAACGGTCGAAACAACTCTTCCGAAGCCAGCTGGACCAACAGCTCAAACCCCTGAAGCGGCTGACACCCACCCGGCCGAAGAATGGCTGGGTTCGAGCCGTCCGGACCGCGCTTGGGATGAGCGGACGGCAGCTGGCAGATCGGATAGGGATCAAGCAGCCGGCGGTCGCTGCACTCGAACGATCCGAGGCGCGAGGCGCCATCACGCTTCGAACGCTCGAGCGCGCTGCAGAGGCACTCGACTGTCGAGTCGTCTACGCGCTCGTGCCCTTGGAAGGCTCGCTCGAAGACATCGTCCGGCGCCGCGCACGCGCCGTCGCGACCCAGATGGTGGAACGCGCGTCCCACAGCATGGTGCTCGAGAGCCAAGGGGTCGCAGCCAGGTTCACGAAGCAACAGATCGACCAGCTGACAGAGGACCTGGTCCGTGAGATGCCGCGTTCCCTTTGGGACCTGGCTCGTTGAAGCTGGATTACCCCGAAGGCGCGACTCCCCTCGACGCGGACCTTCTCAATGATCTGATTCCAGATCTCACGATGCAGGCTCAGCTCAACGAATTCGAACAAACAAACGTCACCAAGGCGATCGCCTGGGCACGCTCGTCGGCCCGACTCAGGAAAGAGCTGCTTACCCCCACCGGGCACAAGAACCTGCACGCGCGAATGTTCGACGACACCTGGCGTTGGGCGGGCACGTTTCGCCAGCGAGAAACCACGCTTGGCGTTGCGCCTCACGACATCCAGACCCAGCTGAAGCTGCTCTGCGACAACACGTCCTATTGGATCGACAACCAGGTCTACGGTTGGCCCGAGCTCGCCACTCGCTTCCACCACAAGCTCGTGTGGATCCACCCGTTTCCGAACGGCAACGGTCGGCACGCCCGGCTCTGCGCCGACCTGTTGCTCGAGTTCAATGGCTCCTCCGCGCTGCCCTGGGGAAACGTCGACCTGGTGAGCATGGGAGAGGCACGTTCGGAATACATCGCCGCATTGCGAGAGGCTGATCAGGGGCGCTTCGAACGGCTCATCCGCTTCGCCAAGGGTGAAGTGCTCGGGTGAAGCGACCTGTGGCAGTGATGCTTCTATGCTCTGATCCCTGCGCCGGCCGCCATTCGGCCGCTGGACCTACTGCGACCAGTACCCCGAGACGCTCAGCGCGACCGTCGTGCCCTTCGAACGCATTCGGGCGAACCTTCCAGCCACCACGCCGACGATCTCCCCGGAACAGCGGTCCGAAGCGATCACGCAGAGACAGCGGGCAATCAGTCGCTGGTTGGCCGGCGGTTGACGAAGCGGTGCGGGCCAGAACTGACCGATTGCCCGCTACCCATCAGCACCTGCCCCCTCCTCTACCCGCGGCCCCTCCGCAAAGTACCGCGCCGGCGTCGTCCCCATCGCCCGCCGGAACATCGTGATGAAGGCGCTGGGCGTCTGAAAGCCAACATCGAGCGCAGCGTTCGTCACGCTTTGTCCCGCGGCCAGGAACTCGAGGGCAGCGAGCAGGCGGGTCTGGCGCTGCCACTTTCCGAAGCTCGTGCCGACCTCGGCGTGGAAGAGGCGTTCGAGGGTTCGTTCGCTGGTCCCGGCGACGTGGGCCCATGCCTGCCTCGAGCGTCGGTCGGTCGGATCGTTGCGGAAGGCGAGTGCGACGCGGCGTGCGCGCTCGTCGCTGGGCATCGGGAGGTGAAGCGGCGCCACTTCTGCCAGCTGGATCTCGTCGAGGATCACCTCGACGAGGCGTGCTTCGCTTCCCTGCTGCGGATACGGATGGGAGAACTCCATGACGCGAAGAATCGCGGAGCGGAGCAGCGGCGAAACCTGGACGACACAGCAATGTGTCCCCTCGATGGGAGCCAGCGCCGGAGCGAGGTAGAGCGAACGGAACTCGACGCGCCCGGACATCAGGATGCTATGCGTGATGCCGGCGGGAACCCAGACCGCCCGGGCCGGCGGCACCACCCAGAACCCGTCCTCCGTCTCCACCGTGACGACCCCGACCGAGGCGTAGATCAGCTGGTCGGAATCGTGGTGATGGGGTGGGATCAGCTCTTGCGGAGCATGGTCCTGCGCGAGCCCGAACAGCGGTGATCGGAGCGGGATGTCGACCAGGGGCGTGCGCCTGGTGGTGGATTGTCGGTTTCGAGACATCGAATGGCAGTATACGCGAAGACCGCCCTGCCCGTCTGGACGAAGATTCTGCGGTACACACCGAAACCACCCGTCTGGAGGAAGTACCCATGCAAGAGGTCACCGTTCGAGAGCTGTGGACCTATCCGGTGAAGGGCTGCCAGGGCGTCGCCACCGAGAGCCTCGAAATCAGCAAGATGGGGATCGCGGGCGACCGCGAGTTCGTGATCTGGGAAGAAGAGAAGCTCGTCGACCAGAAAGACACCCCGCGCGTGGCGTCGATCGCCGCGGGGCTCCGACGCGAGGAAGGCGTCCTGCGCCTGGAGCACGCGGAGTTCGGTTGCTACGACCATGTTATTCGTGAGGAAGGCGATCACCGTGCGGCCGGTTGGGTCCTCGACAAGTTCGAGACGATCGATCAGGGCGACACCGTCGCGGACTGGCTCTCGACCATCATCGGTCGGCCGGTGCGACTCGTGAGCCCCAGCGCTCCATGGAAGATCAACTTCCCGATCCCCCAGATGGAACGGGTGCACGACACCGCCAAGGAACGCTTCTTCGCCGCGTCTCCCGTCTCCCTGGCCAACCAGGCTTCGCTCGATGACCTGAACGAAAAGCTGGAAACACCGGTCGGCATGGACCGCTTCCGCATGAACGTCACCGTGGAAGGCATGGACGCCTACCAGGAGGATCACCTCGACGCACTCAGCAACGACCAGGTCGAACTCCTCCAGGTCACCCCGGCCGAACGCTGCGTCATCATCACGACCGACCAGAAGACCGGCGAGCGACCCAAGAACAACCTGATGAAGGTGCTCGGCGAAACCCGCCGCAAGCCGAAGGAAGACCGCTTCGGCAGCGGCCTCATCTTCGGCAACTACATGACCGTGGGCCGCGAGGGAACACTCCGTGTCGGAGACAAGCTGGTGGTGAGCTGAGGAACGAGCAGGACTGACCCCGTGGGGATAAGGCGCTCAATCAATATTTAACGTAAAGTATTCTTCTCACTAAATCGATTAACGTAAATAATTCTTGGTATTAAGTGAGATGAAGAAACAGGATGCCATAGCGCCCCTGCCCGTGAAACGGGCTCTGAGGAAGTTCGGGGGGGACATCCGGGACGCCCGTCGACGCCGGCGCATCTCTGCGGCGATCATGGCTGAGAGAGCCTCGATCAGCCGCCCAACCCTTTCCAAAGTCGAGAAGGGCGATCCGGGCGTCTCTCTGGGCGTCTACGCTCGCGTTCTCTTCGTCCTGGGTATGGCAGAGCGCCTGGGCGAGCTCGCGGACGTTAGGGCCGACCAGATTGGCCTCGCGCTCGAAGAGGAGCAGCTCCCGCAGCGGATCCGCTACCCGAAGCGGGGCGACAAGCCAGGCCGAAAGGACGGCTCCTGATGGACCGCGAGGTCTTCGTCTACGTCGACACTGGCGGAAGACCGCGCCTCGCGGGCCGCCTCTGGGCTCGCTCGCGCAGAGGTCGCGACACCGCCAGTTTCGAACACGACCCGGCATGGCTGGAAGACCCGCAGCGCTTCTCCCTCGAGCCAGCCCTCGCCCTTGGCCCTGGACCCTTTCACACGGACAAGGCGCTCTTTGGCGCCATCGGCGATTCCGCGCCAGATCGTTGGGGGCGTGTTCTGATGCAGCGCGCCGAGCGGCGACGGGCACAGCTTCGAGGCGAGGCACCCCGCAGCCTGATGGAGATCGACTTTCTCCTCAGGGTCAATGATGAAGCACGTCAGGGTGCGCTTCGCTTCGCTCTGGACGAAGGCGGACCCTTTCTGGCGGCCAGTGAGGATCGCCCGATCCCGCCGCTGGTCGCCCTCCCCGCGCTTCTCTCAGCGGCAGAACGCGTGGGCGGCGGAGACGAGAGTGCGGAGGATCTTCGTCTGCTTCTGGCGCCTGGCTCCTCCCTCGGCGGCGCGCGGCCAAAGGCTTCCGTCAGGGACCGGGACGGCCAGCTCGCGATCGCGAAGTTTCCCCACAGAGACGACGAGATCAGCACTGTTCTCTGGGAAGCCGTCGCGCTGAGCCTTGCCGAACGAGCAGGAATTCACACGCCCGACTGGAGGCTCGAGGAGGCCGCCGGCCAACCCGTTCTCCTCTTGCACCGCTTCGACCGAAGCGATGGCGCTCGCGTTCCGTTTCTCTCGGCCCTGAGCATGCTAGGCGCTGAAGATCGCGAGGCCCGGAGCTACCTGGAGTTCGTAGCTGCGCTCCGCCAACATGGAGCCGCGCTTACCGAAGATGCGCACCAGCTCTGGCGGCGCATCGTGTTCTCGATCCTGATCTCCAACACCGACGATCACCTCAGAAACCACGGATTCCTCTATCAGGGCGCGGAAGGTTGGCGCCTGGCCCCGGCCTATGATCTCAATCCGGTTCCGCTGGACATCAAGCCCCGCGTCCTCACCACGAACATCGACTACGACGATGGCGCCGCATCTCTCGATCTCGCCCTGAGCGTCGCCGAGCACTTCCAACTCTCCGGGAATGACGCGAAAGCCATCGCGCGGGAAGTTGGGCAGGCGGCTTCGAGCTGGCGTGAGACTGCAGCCTCTCTTGGGGGGCGCAAGGCTGAGATGGACCGCATGGCCTCAGCATTCGAACACGACGACCTCCGCGCAGCCTCCTGCTGATCTTCTTCTGCTCGGCCTACTGCCCGTCAAACGGGCCTCGAGGAAGCTCGGAGAGGACTTGCGGGATGCGCGGCGCCGTAGGCGCATCCCGGTCGCGCTCATGGCCGAGAGAGCCTCGATCAGCTGAACAACCCTGTCCAAGGTCGAGAAGGGCGATCCTGGCGTCTCTCTGGGAATCTACGCGCGCGTTCTCTTCGTCCTGGGCCTGGCAGGGCGTCTGGGCGACCTTGCCGATGTCAGATCGGACGAGCTTGGCCTGGTGCTCCAGTGTTATAAAAATTCACAATTATTTACTTGAATCATCAAAATTCATAATTTAGAATCGGTTTTCATGAGCCCAACAGCAGATCATCAATCTTCAGGGCTTGTCACCGTTTTTCGTGAGCGGCGGCTTCCCGAGCCCGGCCATCTAGCCGGATACGCTGCTCTCATCGACACCTACGGGCTCGAAGGCCCCCTGCCGGGCCTGCTCCATGCCACAGGCGAACGCCACAGAGCCGCTCGAACCGGCGGCTGGCAGCTCCTCACACCCCGCCACGCGCCGAACGATAGCCTGGCCGGCCATCTGACCTTTGCCCTGAAGCGCGAGGGCCTGGATCTTCTAGTCCTCAAGCGCCTGTTCCGCGCCACCGGTCCCAAGCCCATCGAGCAGCTCGTCAGAGCCCAGCCCACGGGCGCATACGCCCGCCGAATCTGGTTTCTCTACGAGTGGCTTACCGGCGACACCCTCGATCTTCCCGACGCCACGCGCGGCTCCTATAGCGACGCGCTCGATCCCAAGCTGCAATTCGCCGTTGCCGGCGAGCGTTCACCCCGCCACCGCGTTCACGACAACCTGCCGGGCACATCAGACTTTTGCCCGCTCGTCTTTCGCACGCCTGCCCTCGAAGAGGCCATCGATCAGGACCTGGCCAAGCGTGCGCGCGACGCAGTCGCGCCCGTGCCCGCCGACATCCTCGCGCGGGCCGCCGCATTCCTTCTTCTCGAAGACTCCAAGTCCAGCTTTGCCATCGAAGGGGAGCAGCCGCCTCAGAGCCGCATTGTCCGATGGGGGCAGGCCATTGGACAGGCTGGAGCGACGCCTCTCGACCTGGCTGAGTTGCTCCGCCTGCAACGCCTCGTCATCGGCGATGCACGCTTCGTGAGTCTCGGACTTCGCACCGAAGGCGGCTTTGTCGGCCAACACGACCGACGAACCGGCGCAGCCATTCCCGACCACGTTTCTGCACGACACGAAGACCTGCCGTTCCTTGTGGAGGGTTTGGTTGCTTTCACCCAGGAGTCATCGCGCGAGCTGGACCCCGTCGTCGCAGCGGCCTGCGCAGCCTTTGGCTTCGTCTATGTCCACCCCTTCGAGGATGGAAACGGCCGTATCCACCGCTTTCTGATTCACCACGTCCTCGCCGAGCGTGGATTCAATCCGCCGGGGCTCGTCTTCCCCATCAGCGCGGCGATCCTGCGCCACATCGGTGACTACCGGACCACCCTCGAAACCCATTCGCGCCCGATCCTTCCGCTCATCGAATGGGAACCGACCGAATCCGGAAACGTCCGCGTCCTGAATAATACGGCAGACTTGTATCGCTTCTTTGACGCGACGCCGCACGCCGAGTTCCTCTATCGCTGCGTTCAGGAGACGATCGAGGAGGACCTCCCCCAGGAGACAGCGCTGCTCCAGGCCTATGACAGCTTCTCCAACCGCGTGCAGGTGCTCGTCGACATGCCGAGCGCAACCACAGACCTCCTGTTCCGGTTCCTGCGGAAAAACGGAGGCTCGCTGTCGAAGCGTGCCAGAGAGCGTGAGTTTGCGAGCCTCACGGAAGAGGAAGCCGCGACGATCGAGACCCTCTATCGCGAGGAGTTCAGCCGCAATGCCTGACGACAGTCCCACAGACAACATTGGCCGCCTGCTCGGCCATCTGAAGCAGGGGTTGAACTTGCCATCCCCAATGTCGACGAGACATCCTTAGCAAGCGTCCACCTCTCCATTTTCAGCCGTTGTTTGGGCAAAGCTCTCTTCGGCAGCAGCTGAATCGATGCCAGTTGCGGACCCGGAGCAGCCCGAGGTTCGGCGAACCCTCGTGTGTCCGAAAACATTGGAGGCGCCGCCCGGATTCGAACCGGGGATCAGGGATTTGCAGTCCCGCGCCTTACCACTTGGCTACGGCGCCTCGGCGGGCGGCGCCTGGTGGGGGCGGCCCGGACGGTGGTGATTAACGCGGGGGCCCGGGGGAGTCAATCGGGCGGGCGGAGAGGGCTTCTGACGGCCGGAAACACCCCATTCGAGGCATGGTCTCGAAACCTGTGTGGTCCATGATTTCGGCGTCCCGTCCTGCTGGGAGGTCGCGCCATTGCAGACGCCCGAGACTTCGCCGGAGCCCGTGAGCACGAACGAGAACGAGGCGCCGGCTCCGCCCTTCCCCGACAAGGGCTACCGCCCCCGCGCCTACGATCACGACGAGATGCGCTACCAGTGGCACTTCGGTGTGGTGCCCAAGCACATCCGCGAGGGTGGCGGCTGGGTCGAGAGTCCGTTCCGCAAGGTGGCCGTGTACGTGGTGCATGGCATCGGCCAACAGTCCATGAGCGAGACGGCGGCCACGTTGCGGATCGGCATCGAGGACGCGGTGCGGACGCGCGACCCCGGGAAGTGGGATGCGAGCCAGGACGATTGTTGGATCGTTCCGGAGCCCTACATCTACGACGGGTTCTGGGCGGACTATGCGGATTTCGAGAAAACCGTGCCGAAGGTGTTCGCGATGCTAGGCGAGGTGCCACGGCGCTACTTCGAACGGGTCTGGCGCGGGCGCAGCCAATCGGCCTTTTCCGCGTATGGCTGGCTTGTCGCGAGCGGTTCTCGCCTGATCTGGAGATCGTTTCGCGAGCTGCGGCCGGCCGCCGTCTACTACGTCTTCCTGATCCCGATGCTCTGGGTCGTGGCGGCCGTGATGCTGGCGCGCGGCAAGTGGCGCGCGATCCTCGAAGAGTTCGTGGGAGACGTGCCGCTCTACGTCACACCGAAGGGCGACGTGCAGAACGATATCGTGCAGCGCATCGACCGCCGGGTCGGCGGATTCTATCTGCGCCTGATCGGGCTCGACGAGAACCTGGACGACCTTCCCCGCGAGCGCTGGCCTCGCATCTCGGGGGAGCGCCACCGCTTCGAGGAGGTCGTCTGGGTGAGCCACAGCCTGGGAACCGTCATCAGCTACAACGTGATCGGCGATCTGTTGCAACTGGCGAATAACAAGCGCGTGGCGGCCGGCGGCGAACATGACGGCGCGGATCGGCTCGAGAAGAGCCTGCGCTCGTTCGTGACCCTGGGTTCGCCGCTCGACAAGATGAAGTACCTGTTCGATGAGGAGAACGCGTCCGAGCGAACCTGGCCCGCACTACGGCCCTGGCCGAGCGCCTACCTGCCCGGCGGCGCGCGCTCCCTCTGGAACAGGCCCAGCTTTCACTGGACCAACTTCTTCTACGCGGCCGATCCCGTCTCTGGTCGCCTCGATGAGTTCCGGGACGATGCCGGCGAGAGGCTGATCGAGAACCATCACACGAAGGGGTGGCGCATCCCGGTGATGGCACATGTCAGATACTGGACCGATGCCAGCGTGCTCGGCCGCATCCTCGAGCTGACCTACGGCAACTACGTCACGTCGCGCGATACGAAGACACGCTCGTCATTCTGGATCCGAGTGAGTGCCATCGGCACGCCAATCGTCTTGCTGGCGACCCTGCTCGGCGCGATCGTGGCGGCGGGCTGGTACGTCTACAGCGAGTACCTCCAGAAGTTCCTGGAAGCTGGCTGACCCCGGGCGTGTCGGCCCGGGAGCCGAGCGCTTAGACTCCGCCTCGTGAAGTGGTTGCTCGTCTTCGTGTTCGGCGGCATCGGCGCGTTGACGCGCGTCGGAATCGCCGGGCTCTTCCCCGTCCGCAGCTTGCCGTGGGGAACCCTGCTCGTGAACGTGGTCGGCTGTCTGGCGATCGGGGCCGCCTTCCACTGGCTCGAGAGCCGCAGCGAACTCTCCCTCGCCTGGCGCACGGCCTTGATCGGGGGCTTCCTCGGCGGCTTCACCACTTTCTCGGCCTTCGGGCTCGAGACCTGGCAGATGCTGCAAGACGGCCGCGCCGGCTGGGCCGCGTTGTACGTCGGCGGCAGCGTGGCGATCGGGCTCGCCGCCGTGGCCGCCGGGATCGTGCTCGCGCGCCAGTTCTAGCGCGGCCGCGGGCCGGCGCTGCGGCCGGACGCTAACGTCCGGGGTGCGCCAGGAGTTGTCTATGCCGGTCTCGTTCGATCCGCTCTCCACCGAGTGGCGCCACGACCCATACACGAAGTACCGGGAGCTGCGTGATGCGGCGCCCGTGCATCGCGCTGCCGACGGCACGCTCACGGTCTCGCGCTATGACGATGTGATGCAGGTGCTGAAGACGCCCGAGGTCTTCTCCTCGCGCGCCATGCTGACGCAGCTCTTGAACGGCGGCCACGACGGGGCCCCGCCGCTCAGCTGGCCCGTGGTGAAATTCATCGCCGCGATCGGTCTCCAGGCGCGCATCAACCCCTTCGGTTTCGCGACCGCGCGCATGTTGATCGCCGAGGACGGCGCGAGCCACGCCTCGATGCGGGCCATCGTGAACCGCGGCTTCTCGCCGCGGCGCATCGCCAGCTGGGAGAAGCGCGCCTACCAGATCGTCGACGAATGTCTCGCCGGGATGCGGCGGAACGAGCCCTTCGACGTGGTGTCCGGCCTGGCCGTTCCGGTGCCGGTCACGATCATCGCAGAAATGCTAGGCGTTCCCGCCGAGCTCCATGGCGAGTTCAAACATTCGTCGGACATGGTGATCGAGTCGGCCTCCGGCCCGGGCCGCAAGGACCGTTGGAACGCCAAGTACCGGAGCGCCCTGGTCCGCTTCATGCGCTGTATCCGCGACATCGTGGTCGATCGCCGCAAGAACCCGCGCGACGATCTGGTCAGCACGCTGGTCGGCGCCGACCTCGGAGAGGACGCGCTCGATACCCGCGAGATCGTGCAATTCGCCGTGCTGCTGCTGGTCGCTGGCAACGAAACCACGACCAACCTGATCGGGAACACCACAGCCGCGTTGTTGGCCAACCCCGAGGCCCTGGCGCGCGTGGCGGCCGATCCTTCCCTGGTGCCGGCCGCCCTCGAAGAAACCCTTCGTTACGACTCGCCGATCCAGACGGTCTTCCGGCTCGCCACCCGCGAGAGCGAGATCGGCGGCACCACGATCGAGGCCGGCGAGATGGTGGCGGTCCTGCTCGGCGCGGCGAATCGCGACGAGCGGCGCTTTCCGGAGCCCGACCGCTTCGACCTCGACCGGGACAACCGCGGCCACGTGGGCTTCGGCTTCGGCCATCACTTCTGCCTGGGCGCCTCGCTGGCGCGGCTCGAGGCACGTGCGGCCCTCGAAGGGCTGGCGCCCGAGCTGCCCCGGCTGGCGGGCCCCGCCGCCCCGATCGAACGGGTGGATTCGTTCCTGGTCCGCGGGCCGACCCGGCTGGAGCTTCGACCGGCCGCGTGAGCGACCCTCGGGGAAACCCCGCGCCGAATCCATCCGTAAGCCAGCCACGTATGGACCCTGAAGCGGATGCAGAGAGTCGGAGGGCGCCGGCCTTGTCGGGCGAAATACGCTTGGTGCCGGGCGGGGAGCCGAGCGGCGACGGTCCGAGTGGAGGGGGAGTTTCTCCCGCCGCCGAGGACCGCAGGCTGATGGATCGCATCGCGCTCCGGCAGCCCGAGGCCCTGGCCGCGCTCTACGATCGACATCGCGGCACCGTGTTCGGAATCTGCGCACGCGTACTCGGCGCGGGCGCCGATGCCGAGGAGGTTCTGGAAGAAGTGTTCTTCGAGGTCTGGCAACGCCCCCAACGCTACGACCCGACGCGCAGCGCGCCGCTCTCGTATCTCGCCGTGATGGCGCGCAGCCGCTCGATCGACCGGATCCGCGCTTCGGGTCGACGCTCGAATGCCCACGAACGCAGCCGGCTGCTCGACCCGGGCAGCGAACCCAAGGACGCGCTGACCGGCGTCGTCGCGGACGAAGCGCGCGTCCGCGCCCGCGCCGCGATGGCCGTGCTGCGAGAGAACGAACGCGAGGTGGTCACCCTCTTCTACTGGGGCGGCCTCACCCACACGGAAATCGCCGAGCGGCAGGGGATCCCGCTCGGCACCGTGAAGACGCGCATCCGCCGGGGGCTGATCCGCCTCCGGGAAGCCCTGATGGAAGAACCCTCGGAGAATCCGGTATGAACCACGCGAGCCTCGACGATCTCTGGCTCCTGCACCACGGAGCCCTCGACGAAGCGGAAGCGCGCACGATCCGCGCGCACCTCGAGACGGGCTGCCCGCAATGCACCTCGGCGCTTGCCGATGCGGAGCGCGCCGCCGACACCCTCGCCTTCGATGCCGCCGCGCGAGAACCCGGCGCTGGGGTACGCGAGGCGCTGCTCGATCGCGTGGCGGGGCCGGGCCCGCTGCCGATCCCGGTGGAGCGGCACAGGCGCGTCCCGGCGGCGCTGGCCGCTGGGCTCGTCGGTCTCGGCATCGCGCTGGGTGCCGGCGCGACCTGGTTCGGCGCCGTCTCGCCTCAGGCCGATCGCATCGCGGCGGCCGAAGCGGCTGCGGCGGGGGCAGCGCGCGAACTGGAACTCGCCCGTGCGCTCGCGGCCGAGGCCGCGCGGCAGGAGGCCGCTGACCTCAGCCTCGATCAGGAACGCGAGAAGTTGTTGGCGCAGTTGGCCATCGAGCGCGGCGAGGTGGTCGACGCCCGGGCCCGGGCCGAGCAACTCGACGCCCAGAAGCGCGCCCTGGGTCGCAGCCTGGCGCAGCTGGAAGCTCGCCTTACCGATCGCGAGGCCGAGACCGCGAGACTCACCGCCGAACGCGCCTCCCTCGAAGTGGCGCTGAATGCCGCCGACGAGGCGTTGAACCTGCTCGAATCTCCCGGCGTCGAGTGGGTAGTGCTCTCGGGCGAAGACGACGCCTCCCAGGGCGCCGCGCGTTTCTTCTGGGAGTGGGATCGCGGCGATTGCATGATCGACGGCGGAGACCTGCCGCGCATCGCCCCAGGACAGACCTACGCCCTGTGGGTGGCCTACGAAAGCGGCGCACCGGTGCTGGTCGCCAGCTTCGCCCCCGACGCCAACGGCTCCGCGCGCCTCCTCGCCCCGCTCCCCAAGGGCGAAGGCGAAGTCCGCTCGGTCCACATCACCCTAGAAGAAGCCCCCGACCCCGTGACCCCCGAAGGCACCACCCTGCTCGCCGGCGTGCTCTTCTGAGCGGGGACGGACTCCTCAAGTTTCAAGTTTTCAAGTTTGATAGTCTGAAATACTTTAAAACTTTCAAAACTTTAAATTTTTGCAGTCCGTCCCCGCTTCCTCCAGCCAGGGTGAGGGTCCAGTGGCCTTCGTCGTCTTCGAGGGCGTTGGCGAGTTCGGCGTGGGCGGCGTGGGTGAAGCGGGCTGGCAGGCCGCCAGGGGCGAGGTCCTGTTTGACGCGGCATAACATGGCACCGTCGATGGGGGAGAGGCTGAGGGTTGTCGGATCGAGGCGGTCCTGGCTGCCATCTGAGAGGCAGACCGTCGCGGTTTCGCAATCGACTTCGCGCACGAAGAAGCCTGCCTCTTCCAATTCGATCTCGCCGCGAAAGTGCCGCAGCGTGACGATGTACTTGGCCTCGTCCGGCAGGTAGCGGACGTGGCGGTCGAAGTGCTCGCGCAGGCGCTGGTTGAGGATCGGCTGGCCCTCGTGGGACCAGCGGCCATCGTGGTGCAGAACGAGCCCGAACGGTTCGAGCGGCGGCGGGCCCGCCATCAGGCGCCTGGGTCGGGCAGCACCCCGGCGAGCCGTTCCGCCTGGTAGGAGCTTCGTACCAACGGCCCGGCAGCGACGTCGCGAAAGCCCAGGCTACGTGCGCGCGCTGCCCAGGCGTCGAAGGCCTCCGGCGTCACCCATCGATCGACAGGCAGATGATCCGGCGAGGGCCGCAGGTACTGGCCCATCGTCAGCAGTGTCACCCCGGCCGTGCGCAGATCCTGGAGCGCCTGATCCACCTCATCGTCGCGTTCGCCCATGCCGAGGATCAGGCCGCTCTTGGTCGGGATGTCCGGCCGCAACCTTCCGGCGGTGGCGAGCACCGAGAGCGAGCGCGCGTAACTGGCCGCCGGCCGGACCTTGCGTTGCAAGCGCTCGACGGTCTCGAGGTTGTGGTTGAGCACGTCCGGATTCTCGTCGAGCACCGTGCGCAGGGCGGCTTCCTCGCCCTTGTAATCCGCGATCAACACTTCGATGCCGGTCGCCGGCGAGCGCCTGCGAATGGCGCGCACGGTGGCCGCCATCTGGCCGGCGCCACCGTCTTCGAGATCGTCCCGGGCAACGCACGTGATGACGGCGAACTTGAGCCCGAGCTGCGAAACCGCATGGGCCACCTTCGCCGGTTCCATCGGGTCGAGCGAATCCGGGCGCTCGGTAATGACGTCGCAGAAGCCGCAGCGCCGGGTGCAGTGGTTGCCCCCGATCATGAAGGTTGCCGTGCCCGCCGCCCAGCACTCGCCCATATTCGGGCAACTCGCCGAATTGCAGACCGTGTGCAGGCCCTGCTCCGCCACGATGTCGCGCACCTTTTGATAGGCGGGCGCCGCGGACAGGCGCACCTTCAGCCAAGGCGGCCGCCCTTCGCGATCGACCGGCACCTGGCGGTTCAGGACCGGCCGGGCGACACGGGTGTCTTCGGCGCTCATCCGAACCGGCTCGCGAAAGCGGCCTCGACGGCGCTTCGGCAACGATCGAATAACAATGCGTCGCTGGCGAGCCCGAGCTCCTTGGCGACCGACGTCATCTCCACGCCCTGCAAGCCGCAGGGCACGATGTCAGCGAACTCGGCGAGATCCATCGTCGCGTTCAGGGCGAAGCCGTGATAGCTGACCCAACCGCGCAGGCCCACACCGATCGACGCGATCTTGCGGGGCACGTCGCTTTCAGGATCGTCCACATAAACGCCGGTCATCCCCTCGATGCGACGGCTCGCCACCCCGAGGCCGGCGAGCGCCTCGATCAGGCCCGCTTCGATCCCGCGCAACCAGGCAGTGACGTCCGCGGCGCCGCGCGCTTCGAGATCGGCCACCAGGTAACCCACCAGCTGTCCGCGGCCGTGATAGGTGACATCACCCCCGCGCGCGACTTCATGGACGTCGATGCCCCGCGCCTGCAACTCATCGAGCGGGGTGCGGATGTTCTCGGGCCGCGTGCTGCGGCCGAGCGTGACCACCGGCGGATGCTCGAGCAGCAACAAACGATCACCGCTGCGCCCGGCCTTGCGGTCCTCGACCAGGCTCTTCTGCTGGTCGAGCGCCTCGCCGTAACGAACGGTTCCCAGCCAATCGATCTGGAGCAGCGAACTCATCGGGATAGAGGCTAGCGACGGCAGCCGCCGCCGTCGTGACGGGCGCCTCGGAGCCGGTCTCAGAGATCGAACTCGGCCTCTTCCAGCAGTTCACGCACGCGGAACAGGAAGCCGTTCGCGGGTGCACCGTCCACGGCGCGGTGGTCGTAGGAAAGGGCCAGGTGCATCATCGGACGGATCACGATGGCGTCCTCGCCACCCGCGCTGCGGACCACGGGCCGTTTCACCAGCTCGCCCATGCGGAGAATCCCGACCTGGGGCTGATTGATGATCGCGAAGCCGTAGAGGTTTCCGTTGCGCCCGGGGTTGGAGATCGTGAAGGTGCCGCCCTTCAGATCGTCCGCCGAGATCTTCTTGTTGCGTGCGCGGGCCGAGAGATCCTCGACCGCGGCAGCGAGCCCGGCCAACGATAGGCGGTCGGCATGGCGCACCACGGGAACCACGAGACCCTTTTCCGTCTCGACGGCGATCCCGACGTGGATGACGCGCTTCTCGACGATGGCGTCCTCGATGACCGAAGCGTTCAGTTGCGGGAACTCGCGCAACGCCCGCACCGCCGCGTGCACGATGAACGGCAGGAACGTCAGCGAGTAGCCGTGATCCTGCTTGAACGCCTTCTTGTGCTGGTTGCGCACCGCCACGATCCCGCCCATGTCGATCTCGGCCACGGTGCCGACGTGGGGTGCCGTGCGCTTCGAGTACACCATGTGGTCGGCCACGATCTTGCGCAGCGGCGACATCGGCTTGACCTGATCGCCCTCCTGGAGCGTGTAGCCGCTGAACAGACGGCGGGCGCGTTCTTCGTCGAAGCCATGGGTGCTTCCGCTCGCCGGGGGCGCACTGGCTACAACCGGCGCCGCGGGAATGCTAGGCGCGGGCGCAGCCGAAGCGGCCGGCGCTGCCGCCGCCGAAGCCACGTCACTCTTCATGATCCGGCCGGAGGGCCCGGAACCTGCGACGCCGCCGAGATCCACCCCGGCATCCGACGCCGCGTGGACCGCTGCCGGTGTGGCGCGCGGGCCATCGGCGCTCGCCGGCGCTTGTTGCGGAGCTGCTGAGGGACGCGCCGAGCCAGCCGTAGCGGCCGAGCCAGACGGATCGATCTGGGCGATCGCGGTTCCGACCGGAACCGTCTCGCCCTCCGCCGCCAGGATCTGGCTCACGATGCCCGACTCGGGCGCCGGAATCTCGGCGTCGACCTTGTCGGTGGTCACTTCCACCAGAGGCTGGTCGATCTCGACGCGATCGCCCTCCTTCACGAGCCATTTGGCGATGGTTCCCTCGGTGACACTTTCCCCGAGTTCCGGCAGTACGACGGCCACGGACATGGCGGTCTCCTAGATGTTGATGGAGCGACCTTCGGCTCCGAGGGCGGCTTCGAATAACGCTTCCGACAGGGTCGGGTGCGCGTGGGTGGTGGCCGCGATCTCGGCCGTCGTCGCTTCGAGCGTCATGGCGAGCCCGATCTCGGCGATCAGGTCCGTCGCACCCTGGCCGACGATGTGCGCGCCGACGATTTCGCCGTGGCGTGGTTCAGCCAGGATCTTGGCGAAGCCGGCCGTGTGCGCCGACGCGATCGCCTTGCCCGAGGCCGTGAACGGGAAGTTCCCGACCTTGAGCTCTGCGCCGTAGCGGGCGCGGGCTTCCGGCTCGGTCATTCCCACCCAGGCCACCTGGGGTTGGGCGTAGATGCAGAACGGAATCGTGCGGTGGTCGAGCGGCGTGCGGCTGATGCCAGCGGCCATTTCGATGGCCGCGATGCCCTCTTCCGTAGCCTTGTGCGCCAACAGCGGCGGGCCGGCCAGATCGCCGATCGCGAAGACGCCGGCCGCCGTCGTCTCGTAGCGGTCGTTGACCGGCACGTGTCCCTTGGGGTCGAGCGTGATCCCCATCGTCTCGAGACCCAGATCGTCCGAGAGCGGGCGGCGCCCGATCGCGACCAACACCTGATCGGCCACCAGTTCTTCGCCGCCGCTTTCGGACGAGATCGCCACGAACACGCCCTCGCCGTTCGGCTTCACGCCCTCGAAGCGCGTCCCGGTCTTGACGTCGATCTTCTTGCGTCGGAACTCGCGGCCGAGTGCCACGGCCACGTCCGGATCGCAGCCCGGCAACATCTGGTCGGCCATCTCGATGACGGTCACCTTGGCGCCGTACATCGCGTAGACGTAGGCGAACTCGATGCCCACGGCACCGGCGCCGATGATCACGATGTGGTCGGGCATCCGCTTCGAGACCAACGCTTCCTTCGAGGTCAGCACGCGCTCGCCATCGACCACGATGCCGGGCGGCGTCCACTCGGTCGATCCCGTCGCGAGCATCACCCGATCCGCCTCGACCAGGCTGCCGGTTTCGCCTTCGACCACGACGCGGCCGCCGCCAGCGAGGCGCCCGCGGCCCGGTATCAACTCGATCTGGTTCTTCTCGAGCAGGCCCTGGACGCCCTTGCAGAGCCGATCGGCCGTCTTGCGGCTGTGATCGATCAAGGCGCCGTAGTCGAGTTCGATCCCGCTCGCGCTGATGCCGAAGGTCTTCCCGTGCTTGGTGAGGTTCTCCACCAGTTCGGCGCCCGTGAGCAGTGCTTTCGACGGGATGCAGCCCCAGTTCAAGCAGACGCCGCCGGGCCGGTCGGCCTCGATCACGGCGACATGCTGGCCGAGCTGGGCCGCGCGAATAGCGGCCACGTAGCCCCCCGGTCCAGCCCCTACGATGGCCCAATCGAACTTCGACACGTGCGACTCCTGCTCTGCGAATCGGTCGACTCGGCGCCCGGCTTGACGACAGCTTGCTGATGAAAGATCGCCCGCGAAGTTGGGGGCCGGAGCAGCTTGCGACGAGGCGGCGATTCTAGCCATTTCGGTACCCTGCGCTCGATCCCGAACCGGTCCGGAGCGGACCGGGCGAACAAGGAGCCGGAAGGCCGTGCCCAACCACACGCTCGGCGAGCGCACCCGCGCTTGGGCCGTCCATCTCCTCACGGCCAGCGGCGGCGTCGTCGGCCTGATCGCGCTCGAGGCTGCCGCCGGCGGCGATTTCCGCGCGAGCGCCTTGTGGATGTTGGTGGCCCTCAGCATCGATGCCGTGGATGGCACGCTGGCCCGGCGCGCCCGGGTTTCCGAGGTGGTTCCGGGCATCGACGGCCGCCGCCTCGACGACATCATCGACTACCTGAACTACGTGATCGTGCCGATCGCGTTCCTCAGCTTCAGCGGCGCGATCGAATCGGTCTGGGTGGCGGCCGCCCCCATCCTGGCCAGCGGCTACGGCTTCTCCCAGGCCGACGCCAAGACCGAGGATCACTTCTTCGTCGGCTTCCCGTCCTACTGGAACGTGGTCGCCATCTACGTCTGGGTGTTCGACTTCAGCGTGGCGGCCACGGCGTTGCTGCTCATCGCCCTCGCCTTCGCGGTCTTCATCCCACTCAAGTATGTGTATCCGAGCCGGATGCAGAGCTTGTGGTGGAGTACGAACGTCGGTGCGGCGTTGTGGGTCGTGGTCGTGGCACTCGCGATCGGCTTTCCCGAGCGCAGCGCCGGCTGGCACTTGATCGAGATCTCGCTGCTCTACCCGGTCTGGTACGTGGCGCTTTCGTTCTGGCTAGGCGGCCTGGCCCATCGCGAACTTCGCAGCCAGAAGCGTGAGGGTGCCGAGGCATCATGAGCACGGGCGTGCTGCTGCTCCAACTCGGTACCCCGGCCTCTCCCGAGACGGGCGACGTGCGTCGTTATTTGCGCGAGTTCCTGAGCGATCCGCTGGTGATCGATCTTGCGGCGCCGGCGCGCTGGCTGTTGGTCAACGCGATCATCGCGCCGTTCCGCGCGCCGAAGTCCGCGGCGGCCTATCGAAAGATCTGGATGAAGCAGGGCTCGCCGTTGCTCTTCCACTCCGAGGCCCTGGCGGCCGCGCTTCGTGAAGCACTCGGGAGTGCGTACCGGGTGGAACTCGGCATGCGCTACGGCGAGCCGAAGATGGCGACGGCCCTCTCTCGGCTGGTCGAGGCTGGTGTCGAGCGCATCGTGGCCGTTCCGCTCTTTCCGCACGATGCCCAGTCTTCCTCGGGCTCGGCGGAGGCGCGGGTGCGCGAGCTACACGCGGCGCTCGGAAATGGTGCGCCAGCGCTCGAGGTGCTGGGCTCGTTCCCGACCGAACCGGGCTTCATTGGCGCTGTGGCCGAGGTCGCGGCGCCCATCCTCGGCGAGTTCGCGGCCGACCACGTGCTGTTCTCGTATCACGGGCTTCCGGAGCGACACATCCGCAAGGCGGACCCGAGTGGTCGGCACTGCCTCGAATCCACCGGCTGTTGCGAGGCGCTGGGGGCCCACAACGCCGGCTGCTACCGCGCCCAGTGTCACGCCACCACCCGCGCGGTGACGGAAGAACTCGGGCTCGATCCGGCCAGGGTCAGCACGTCGTTCCAATCGCGCCTGGGCCGCGACCCGTGGATCCAACCGTTCACCGATTTCGTGCTGCCGGAACTGGCCGCGGCGGGCGTCCGGCGCCTGGCGGTCTTCTGTCCCTCCTTCGTCGCAGATTGCCTCGAAACCGTCGAAGAAATCGGCATCCGCGCCAGAGACCAGTGGCAGGCCTGCGGCGGCGAAGCGCTCACCCTGATCCCCTGCGTCAACGCCTCCCCCCGCTTCACCCAAGCCCTCGCCGCCCGCCTCTGAGCGGGGACGGACTCCTCAGTTTCAAGTTTTCAAGTTTGAAAGTTCAAAGAACTTTCAAACTTGAAAACTTGAAACTGAGGAGTCCGTCCCCGCTCAGGCGCTCAGGCGGTTGGCGGCGGCTAGGCCGGATTCCAGGGCTCGGGGGGCGGCGACGCCGTCGAGCCAGCCGCCGGCGAGGGAGAGGCCGGGGTGATCGAGGAGGGATTGGCGCAGTTGGCGGACCAGGGGGAGGTGGTCGGGGCCGGGTTGGGGGAGCGCGCGGGGCCAGCGGTTCACGGCCAGGATGCGCGGCGCGTCGCCGGTGCCCAGGGCGCGGTCGAGGCCCTCCTGGGCGCGGCTCAGCAGGGTCGCATCATCGGCGTCGACAGCCTCGGGCCAGCGGGCGCCCCCGATCATCGCTGAGACGAGTTCTCGGCCGGCGGGCGCGCGGCCCGGGAACAGCCGACTCATGAACAACGCGCCCAACAACTCGACGCCGGTCTCGTCCGGCACCAGGAAGCCGAGCCCGGTGATCGGCCGTTTCGCGCGTTCCGGATCCACGTCGAGGGCCATGCTGACCATCGGTCGATAGGCCACCCGATCGCAGAACGCGGCGGCCTCGCCGGCGAAGGGGCGCAACAAGCCGGCGACGGTTGCCGGGTCGACGCAAAGCAACACCTGCTTGGCAGAGACCGCCTCGCCAGCCACGATCAGGCGATGGCCGGAAGCCGTGGGCTCGATCGCTTCCACCCGGACCCCGGTGCGCACGGTGCCCTCGCCTAGCGTCTCGACCAGGCGATCGATCAGCGCGGACAGGCCGCCCTCGGCGGAGAAGCTGCCGGCCGGCACCTTGGCCGCGCGCGGTCCGAACAAGGCGCCCCGCAGCGCACCGCCCACGATCGATCCAGCGCGGCGCTCGTACTCGACCAGGGCCGGGAACACGGCTTCAGCGCCGAGTTGCTGGACATCGCCGGCGTAGACGCCGACCAGGAACGGCGCGACCATTCGCTCCACGGCTTCCGGCCCGAGCCGGCGCCCGACGAACTCGGCCACGGTCTCGCTACCGCCATCACCGCGCGAAACGAACGGCTCCTTCAGCAGCCGACGCTTGCCACGCCCCGTCAGCAGATCCGTCGAAACCAACGAGCCAGGACCAAGAGGCACCGGGACCAGCCCGCCGGGCTTCAACAGGAAGCGCTCGTGGCTCTCGGGGTCCGCCTTGCGCATCACATCCGCGATGCCCAACCGCTCGAGCAACGCGCACAGGCTGGCCGTCAGGCGGAAGCTGCTGGTACCGCGCTCGAACCTGAAGCCGTCCTGCTCGGCCGTCTGCATGGCACCACCCGCTCTCGGGCCGGCTTCGAGAACCAACACCTCGCGGCCGTCCGCACGCAGTTGATGCGCCGCTCCGAGGCCCGCGATCCCCGCACCCACAACGACGACGTCGAGATCCGCACTCATGGCGCGAGCGCGCGAGCGGCATCGGTGAAGGCGCGGACGCCCTTGACCGGCGTGGTAGGCAGGCAGCCGTGGCCCAGGTTCAGCACGTGGCCGCGTGCCGCGGAACCCGCCTCGGCGATCTCGCGGACCCGGCGATGGATCTCGGCAGCCGGAAGTTCGAGTTCCTCCGGCGCCAGATTGCCTTGCAGGCTGACGGCGCTGCCGGCCCGACGAGCCGCATCGGCGAAGTCTACGGCGGCGCCGACGGAGAGGACGTCTACGCCAGTTTCCATTGATATATCAAATAGATGCGGTGCGTCGTTCATGTACAGAATCAGGGGAGCTCGGGAGCGATCCACCCCCGCGGCGATGGCCTGGTTCACCGGCAGCACCAGCTCCCGGTAGGTCGCCTCGTCGAGCGTACCGGCCCAGGTATCGAAAACCTGCAGCACCTGGGCGCCGGCGTCGATCTGGGCGTTCAGGTAGCGGATGGTCATCTCGGCGAGGCGCTCGAGCAGCGCGTCCAAGGTGGCGCGATCCTCGCGCCGCATGTGATGCAGGTTCTCGTAGCTGCCAGTCGGGTCGCCCTTCCCCTCGATCAGATAGGTGGCGAGTGTGAAGGGCGCGCCGGCGAAGCCGATCAGGGGGATCCGATCCGGCGCCAGCTCTTTGCGCAAGCGCTGCTGGATCTCGAACACGTAGGGCACCGTTTCGCGCGGATCGGCCAACGACAGGGCATCGACCTGGGCGCGGCTTCGCAGCGGGGCTTCCATCACCGGGCCCGGCGCGAAATCGAGACCGACGCCCATGCCGAGCACGGGCACGAAGATGTCGCAGAAGAACACGACGGCCTCGCTCCCGACCAGACGGATCGGTTGCAGGGAGACTTCGACCGCGCGGTCGACGTCGGCACACATCTCGAGGAACGTGACGCCCTTGCGAACGGCGCGGTACTCGGGCAGGTAGCGCCCGGCCTGGCGCATCAGCCAGACCGGAGGACGATCCACCGGTTCGCCGCGGCAGGCATTCAGCATGCGCGTAGTCGGATCGAGTGCGGCCACCGACTAGTAACCGGAGAGCGTGGCCCAGCGGTCGCGATGAAACGCGGCGTCGCCGAAGCTGAGTTCTGCCGCGCGGGCCCGCTTCATGTAGAAGCCGATGTCGTACTCGTCGGTCATGCCGACGCCGCCGAAGAACTGGACGCCTTCGTTGGTTGCGAGCACGTAGGCGTCCGAGCACTTCGCCTTGGCAACCGAAACCAGCTTGGCCGTGTCCGGAGCCCCGGCATCGATTGCGCGGGCCGCGGCCATCACGGCGGACTTGCACAACTCGATCTCGATGAAGACATCGGCCGCGCGATGCTTCAGCGCCTGGAAGCTGCCGATCACCACGTCGAACTGCTTGCGCGTCTTCAGGTACTCGAGCGAGAGATCGAGGGCCTGCTGCATGCCGCCGAGCATCTCGGCGCAGAGCCCCACGGTGGCGCGGTCGACGACGTTGGCGAGCAATGCGCCATCTCCGACCACGGCATCGGCGCCCACGGAGACGCCGTCGAGGGCGACCAGGGCTGCGTTCCGATCATCGAGCCGTGCCTGCCGGGTGATGGTCAATCCAGCGGCGCCGGCCGGCACGAGAAACAGCTTCACGCCGCCATCGGCCTTCGCCGAGACCAGGATCGCGTCTGCCACGTGGCCGTCGAGCACCTGGACCTTCTCGCCACTCAGCTTGAAGCCCGTGCCATCCTTCACCGCCTGGGTCTCGATGGCATCGAGGTCGTAGCGACTTCGCGCCTCTTGATAGGCGACGGCCAGCACGGCCTCGCCAGCGCAGATCTTCGTCAGCCATTCCTTGGCCAGCGCCTGGTTCCCCGAGAGCGCCAGGGCCTGGCCGGCCAGCAGAACCGTCGAAAGGAAGGGCTCCGGAGCGAGGGCGCGGCCGAGTTCTTCGAGCACCACGGCCAGCTCGGCGAAGCCCATGTCGGCGCCGCCCACATCCTCGGCGTAGGGAATGCCCGCCCAGCCGAGGTCGGCCATTTCCTTCCAGAGTTCACGGGAGAAGCCCGTCGCGTCCTGCTTGTCGCGGAGTTCCCGAAAACGAGAGACCGGCGACTTCTCTTCGACGAAGTCGGCGGCCGTCTTCCGGATGAACTCCTGATCTTCCGTGAGTACTAGATCCATCGTGTTTGTTCTCTCTATCCCTGCTAGTCCGGAAGACCGAGCACGCGCTTGGCGATGATGTTGCGTTGCACCTCGCTGGTGCCCCCCTCGATCGAGTTGCCGCGGGTGCGCAACCAATCGCGGGTGAGCTGGAGTTCCTCGTCCTCGAAGCCCTCGCCCTCCCAGCCGAGGGCCTGAGGGCCGGCGATGCGAACCATCAGTTCGTGGCGCGCCATGTTGAGCTCGGTGCCGTAGACCTTGAACATCGAACTCTCGGGGCCGGGCTGATGGCCGGCCTTCGCCGCGTCCTTCGAGCGCTGCACGGTCAGGCCGAAGGCCTTCGAGTCGATCTCCATCTGGGCGATCTCGCTGCGCAAGGCGGCGTCCGAGACGCGGCCATCGGCGCTCTCGGGCAGATACTTGCGTGCGCGGTCGGCCAGTGAGAGCCGGCTACCGCCACCGCCCACACCGAAAGCATCCGCGATCATGGTGCGTTCGTGACCGAGCAGGGCCTTGGCCACCGTCCAGCCCGCGTTCTTCTTGTGGATGACGTTGCGCTGGTGGGCGCGGGCGTCGTCGAAGAAGGTTTCGCAGAACGGCGAAGAACCCGAGATCAACGGGATCGGTCGGACGGTGACACCGGGCTGCTCCATGTCGATCAACAGAAAGGTGATGCCCTCCTGCTTCTTGGCATCCGGATCCGTGCGCACCAGGCAGAAGATCCAGTCGGCCTCGTCGGCGTTCGAGGTCCAGATCTTCGAGCCGTTGATGACGTACTCGTCGCCGTCCTCGACGGCCCGGCACTGCAGGCCCGCCAGGTCCGAACCGGCGCCGGGCTCGGAGTAGCCCTGGCACCAACGGATCTTGCCCTGGACGATGTTGGGAAGGTGCTCGGCTTTCTGGGCGTCGTTGCCGTACTGAAGCAGCGTCGGGCCGATCATGGTGAGGCCGAAGCCGACCAGCGGCGGCGGCGTCTTCAGCTCGCGCATGCACTGCAGCAGGATCTTGTTCTGCTCCTTGCTGAGGCCACCCCCGCCGTACTCGGTGGGCCAGGTCGGAGCCGTCAGCCCCTTCTCCGCGCCGCGTTCGAGCCAGACCCGTTCGTCCGGGTTCTTCGGGTTGAACTTCTTGCCGCCCGTGATGCCGTAGAGGGAACCGCCGCCGCCGGCCCGTAGGCTCTGGGGGCAGTTCTCGTCCAGCCAGGATCGGGTGTCGGCGCGGTAGTCGTCGAGTTCGGCCATCCCGTGCGTCTCCTTCGGATTGACATGCGAATCAGGCGCCGGAGCATACCCGCTCGCTCCTGGGCACGCAGCGTGCGGTTGCGGCCATCCGCTAGCTTCCCGCGATGCGGATCGAACTCGCCAACCCGCGCGGATTCTGCGCCGGAGTGGACCGGGCCATCGAGATCGTGGAGCTGGCGCTCGAACGTTTCGGAGCGCCCGTCTACGTCCGCCACGAGATCGTCCATAACCGCCACGTGGTCGAGCGCCTGCGCGGGCTCGGCGCCATCTTCATCGAAGACCCCGCAGACGCACCCGAGGGCGCCGTGTTGATCTTCAGTGCCCACGGCGTTTCTCCGGCGGTGCGCGAGGCCGCCGACCAGCAGAAGCTGCACACCATCGATGCGACCTGCCCGCTCGTCACGAAGGTGCACGTCGAGGCGCGGCGCTTCGCCGCCGAGGACCACCAGATCATCCTGGTCGGCCATGCCGGCCACGTCGAGGTCGAGGGCACCATGGGCCAGGCGCCCGAGCGCACGCTGCTCGTCGAGACCGTAGCCGACGTCGCCCGGCTCGAGGTCGACGACCCTGGCAAGCTCGCAGCGCTCACCCAGACCACGCTCTCGGTGGACGACACCCGCGAAGTGATGGACGCCCTGAAGGCGCGCTTCCCCGAGATCCAGCTACCGCGCAAGGACGACATTTGTTATGCCACTCAGAACCGCCAGAACGCGGTGCGCGGCCTCAGCCAGCAGGCCGATCTCGTGCTCGTGGTCGGCGCGCCGGAGAGCAGCAACTCGAACCGGCTGGTCGAGCTCGCCAACAAGGTCGGCGTCCCCGCGTATCTGGTTCAAAGCGCGGAAGAACTGAAGCCGGAATGGCTCGCGGGCGTCTCGCGCGTGGGTCTCACTGCCGGCGCGTCTGCACCAGAGGAACTGGTACAGGGCGTCGCCCTGCGACTGCGAGAGTTGGCGGGCGACGCCGCGATCGTGGTCTCGCAACCCGACGTCGACGAGGGCGTCGTCTTCCAGGTTCCCTCGGAACTTCGCTAGCGCCCCATCCGCGCGACCCCTAGTTTCGCTCGATGTCCGACCCCCCCTCCCCGCGCGACGAGACTTCGCGGGCGAGCCGCGAGGTCGAAGGACATGTCGAGGAACTCGGCGACCCCGAGGCCTCGCCGGGCAACCCGACCAGTGCGCTGGCGGTTGGCGCCGCGCCCAGCACCTCGGGTTCTGGCCGTCGCACCGGCACCAGCCGCGAAATCGTCGAACTCGCCTGGCCGGTGATGCTCTCGATGACGCTGGCGAGCACGGTCGGCCTCGTCGATGTCGCCATGGTCGGTCGGTTGGGCAGCAACGCCCAGGCCGCGGTTGGCGTCGCGCAACAGCTCTTCTTCGTGGCGCAGTCGGCCTTGTTCGCGCTCTCGTTCGCTGGCGTGGCACTGATGGCGCGCTCGATCGGTGCCGGCCAGCCCGAGGAATCCCGCCGCTCGCTCGCCGCATCGCTGGTGGTCTCGCTGGCCATCGCGGTCGGGCTCTTCGCCGTGCTCGGCGTCGACCCGACCTTCCTGCTCGCCTGGCTGGGCGCCGAAGACGAGGTGATCGAACTCGGCGTCCCGTACATGCGCCTGGTGATGGGCTCGACGATCCTCACCTCCGTCGCCCTGATCATCGAGAGCGGGATGCGCGCGGACAAGGACACCGTGACCCCCATGCTCGTTACCGCCGTGCTCACGGTGGTGAAGATCGGGCTCAACTTCGTCTTCATCTTCGGCTGGGGCGGCGGCCCCGAGTGGGGCGTGGAAGGCGCCGGCGTCGCCACGCTGATCTCCCAGGGCGTCGCCGTGCTCATCTTCGTGGCGATCGCGGTCCGCAAACCGCGCGACGGCCCGACCGCCCTGCGCCCCCGCGATTTCCGCGGTCTCGGGCCGTTGTTCGCCCCGCTCATCCGGATTGCGGCACCGAGCGTGTTCGAACGCTTGATCATGAACCTGGCCATGATCCTCTACTTCAAGTTGATCGGCGGCTACGGCACCTCGGCGATCGCGGCCTACACGATCGGCATCCGCATCCTCGCGTTCTCCTGGATCCCGGGCACCGGCTACTCCCAGGCCGTCGCCACGATCGTGGGGCAGGCGCTCGGAGCCGGAGACACCGCGGGAGCCGAGCGCGCAGGTTGGCGCGCCGCACGGCTGGCGATCCTCACGGCGATAGTGATGGGCGCCATCGGCGCCTGGTTCCGCATGCCGCTCGCCGAAGCGTTCACGGTCGACCCCGAGACCGTGGTCGCCCTCGGCCCCTTCATGTTATGCCTGTCCCTCGCCCAGCCGGCGATGCAGCTTCATTTCACGCTGGCCGGCGCCTTCCGCGGCGCCGGCGATACCGTCACCCCGCTCTGGTCCGCGGTCGTCGGCAACTGGGTCTTCCGGGTTCCGCTCGCTGCCCTCGTCGTCTTCTTCGAGGGGCCGCTCACGGGGCTCTGGATCGTGCTGATCTTCGACCACGTCTCCCGCGCCATCTGGATGCTGCTCGGATTCCGCCGCGGCACCTGGCGGGAGCGAGGCGAGCGGGCAGCCTCCCGCGGTCGGTGACAGGGCCCGTGAGAATCGTCACGCGCCGCGGGTGAGATTCAGCCGAGTAGCGGGCTGGCCGAAGGAGTGGCTGGAGGTCGCCCATGCTCACGCCGGAGCCCCGCATCCGGAAGCGCGTTCCGTGCCGGATCACGGTGGCCCACGATGTCACCCATACGGGCATGGTGCTGAACGTTTCGCGGACCGGCCTGTTCGTGCAGACCTCGGCCGTTGCCGAGCCAGGTGCGGACCTGGGTCTCGAACTGAGCCCCGACGGCGCGACCCTGCCGCTGCGCGCCGAGGTGCGCTGGCGGCGCATCGTGGCCCCGCATCTGCGCAGCGTCCAGAACGGGGGCATCGGGGTGCGGCTCCAGCACGCGCCGGAGGCGTACTTCCGATTCGTCTGGAAGGCGCTCGATCCGGACGGCGCCCGGGCGGCGACGGATCCGGATGCAGCCGGCACGGCACTGGACGCGCCTGACAGCCGGGAGTTCTACCGCGTTCAGCTCAAGCAGGACGGCGGGCCCCGCTCGCGCTGGCTGCGCGTACAGGCCGACAGCCCGGACGGCGCCGGCCAGGCCGCCATCGAACAGCTCGGCCCGGGCTGGAGCATCCTCGCAGTCCGGCTGGCGTAAGCGCGAAGGCGGATCAGCCGCCCAACCAATCCACCTTGCGACCGTGTGGATGTCCGTCCGCCAGCTTCTCTTCCTGGCCACCGGGCCAGCTGCGCAACAGCAGTTCCATCCGACCCGGGCGTTCGTCGCTGTCCTCGTGGCGGAGCCAGGCCAGCGGGCGCTCGGCCGTTGCCTCGGCGCCGGCGCTTTCCAGAACGTCGACGATGCGCGCGCGCTCGTCCTCGGGGATGTAGAGCCAGACCGAGGAGTGGAACACGATGCGGGCGACGCCGTCGGGCGCGTCGGCGAGTTCGCCCGCAAGCCACTCGCCGGCACGGGCTTCTTCGATGCGGGCCGGATCTGCCCGGGCGATTTCGACCGCGCCGCGTAGGTGGGTGAGCCGTTCGGGTTGGTCCGGCCAGACGTAACTTTCGAGGCGGAGGCGGCCCGCCGCATCGGCAAGGCGCACCGGCGCGATGTCGCAGCCGGCGCGGCTCTCGATCTCGGGAACCTGTTCGAAGGCGGCAGATCCGCCGCTCCACTCCGCTTCGAGCTTTACCGCCGAGCCTCGGGTGCCCCATTCGTGCGGCGCCAGCGTGTAGTGGTAGCGATCCCAGAAGAGGTTGAGGCCCGCGCTGGTGCCGATCTCGCGTAGCCGCTGGCGGCTGCCCGGGTAGCGCCGCGCGACCTCGAGGAAGCCGCCTAGCAAGCCCGCGCAGCGGCGTACCTCGTTGGTCTGCGGGAAGGTCTCGAGTTGCGGGCGGAGCGCATCGGCCTGCTCTTCGACGACCCCGAGGAAGGCCTGCCAGACGCCGGGCCATTCGGGCATGCCGCCGACGCTCGGGTAGTGGCGAGCCAGCTCCGGCGCCTCGCCGGCCAGCACCCGCGCGTGGACGGCGCCCAGGAAGCGCAGCAACAGGAAGTCGCGAAGCGGGTCGCCGGGCCAGCCCACCAGCAGCAGCGCGCAGGGCCCGCCGGCCTCGCAATCCTGCTGCGCGTGCTCGAGGAGGCGGGCGTAGAGCTCCGACTCGAACACGCGACAGCCGCCGATCTGGAAGCGGAAAGCGGCGTCCAGTCGTTCGTCCATCGGCGTCACGCTCAGAGCGACGGCCCCGCGGTCGAGGCCCCGACGAGCGCAGCTACCTCGTCGAGATCCGCCTGGCTCTGGTCCGCCTCCGACCCGGAGAGCCTCACCAGCTTCCCTTCATCCTTTTCAATGGAAAGCATCCCAAGGATTTGAATCCACAGGTCTTTTCCATTTCTTCGGAGAAGCCCTGCGGCATTCAGGCAGCCACCCGCATGGTGAGCTCGTCGCCGCTGTCTGCGAGGTCGACCTCGACCGTACCGCCCTTCTGTAGCTCGCCGAACAGCAGCTCGTCCGAGAGCTTGTCCTTCAGCTCGGTCTGGATCACGCGGCCGAGTGGACGTGCGCCGAAGTCCGGGTCGTAACCCTTCTCGGCGAGCCAGTTGCGGGCGGCGTCGCTGAGCTTCAGGACGACCTTCTTCTCGTGCAGCTGCTCTGCGACCTCGAGCACGAACTTGTCGACGACCTTGCCCATCACGTTGCTCGAGAGCGAGCCGAAGCTCACGACCTCGTCGAGGCGATTGCGGAACTCGGGGCTGAAGATGCGCTCGAGATCCTGCTTGCCGGTCTTGCGTGCGCCGGAGAAACCGATCGAGGCCTTGGCGAGATCCCGAGAGCCGACGTTCGAGGTCATGATCAGCACGACGTGGCGGAAATCCGCTTCGCGGCCGTGGTTGTCCGTCAACGTTGCGTGGTCCATCACCTGGAGCAGGATGTCGTAGATATCGCGGTGGGCCTTCTCGATCTCGTCGAGCAGCAGCACCGCGTGGGGCTGCTTGCGGATGCGCTCGATCAGCTGGCCGCCCTCGTCGTAGCCGACGTAGCCGGGAGGCGCGCCGATCAACCGCGCCACCGAGTGCTTCTCCATGTACTCGGACATGTCGAAACGCATGAAGGGCACGCCCAGGGTCTTGGCCAGCTGCTTGGCGAGTTCGGTCTTGCCGACGCCGGTCGGACCCATGAACAGAAAGCTGCCCATCGGCCGGTCGGCGCCGCCGAGGCCGACGCGCGAACGCTTGACCGCGCGTACCACGGTATCGATCGCGTCGTCCTGGCCGAACAACACGCCACGCAGATCCTGGTCGAGATCGGCGAGCTTGGCGCGCTCATCGGTGGTGGCCCGTGCCAGCGGTGCGCCGGTCATGCGCGCGATCAGGCGCTCGACGTCGCGCAGGCCCACGTGGGTGCGCTTCGAGCCGGCCTTGAGGCGCACGGCCGCGCCAACTTCGTCCATCACGTCGATGGCCTTGTCGGGCAGGAAGCGGTCGGTCAGATGTCGCGCCGAGAGTTCGACGGCCGCCTTCAACGCGGGCTTCGAATAGTGGACGCCGTGGTGCTCCTCGTAACGCGGCGCCAGGCCCTCGAGGATCTTGACCGCTTCGGCCTCGCTCGGCTCGGCGACGTCGATCTTCTGGAAGCGACGCGCCAGGGCGCGATCGCGCTCGAAGTGGCGGTACTCCTGGTAGGTGGTCGAGCCCATGCAGCGAAGCTCGCCGGACTGGAGCAACGGCTTCAACATGTTCGCGGCATCGACCGTGGCGCCCTGGGCCGAGCCGGCACCCAGGATCGTGTGGATCTCGTCGATGAACACGATCGGGTTCTCGCGCTCCTGCACGGCGGCCACCAGCGCCTTGAAGCGTTCCTCGAAATCGCCGCGATAGCGCGTACCCGCGAGCATCGAACCGAGGTCGACGGCGTAGATCTCGGCACCGTGGAGACTCTCGGGGACGCGACCCTCGTGGATCCGCTGGGCCAGACCTTCGGCCAGCGCCGTCTTTCCGACGCCGCTCTCGCCGACGAAGATCGGGTTGTTCTTGCGGCGCCGGGCCAACACGTGCACGGCGCGGTCGATCTCGTCCTTGCGGCCGATCAACGGATCGAGTTTCCCCGCCGCAGCAAGCTCCGTCAGATTCGAGGCGAAGGCGGCCAGCGGATCTTCCGGCAGTTCGGCGTTGCCTTCTCCGAGCGGCATGCCACCGCCCGCCGGCGACCCCGCCGGACCGCCGGAACGCAGCTTCGAGATGCCGTGGGAGATGTACTGGAGCAGATCGATGCGCGAGACCTCGTGGCCACGCAGCAAGGCCACCGCATGGGAGTCCGGCTCATTGAAGAGTGCGACCAGGATGTCTCCGGCCACGACCTCTTCTTTCTCAGCAGAATCAGCATGTTGGAGCGCTGTTTCAAGAACCCGCTGGAAGGCCAGTGTCTGGATCGTCTGGCCCTCGTCGTCGTCCTCCTCGTGCTTCTCGATCTCCTCGTCGAGGTAGCGCTCGAGCTCCTGGCGCAAGCGATCGAGATCGACGCCGACATTACGCAGCACGTCCGCGCCCTGATCGTCGTGGGTCAGCGCTAGCAGCAGGTGCTCGACGGTCAGGTAGGCATGACGACGCGCCACGGCTTCGCGCAGCGAAGCCTGGATCGTCATCTGAAGTTCGCGGTTGATGTAACTCAATCTTCCTCGACCCCGGAGCGCAGGGGGTAACCATTCTTTTCGGCCAGACCGTGGACCGTCGCAACCTTCGTCTCGGCGACCTCGAGGGTATAGATGCCGCCCACACCCTTTCCGGAACGATGGATCTTCAGCATCAGCGCGGTGGCCTCGACCGGCGACTTCTTGAAGACCTGCTCGAGCAGCGCCGCCACGAAGTCCATCGGCGTGTAGTCGTCGTTGTAGAGCACGACCTTGTATTTGGGTGGTTTGGCAACGGCCTCGCGGGTCTTCTCCTGGATCGCGCCATCGCGTCGCCGGTCGCGTCCGCCGCCCGGGGTATCAGGAGGTCCAGCCATTGGGTGGACGATAGCAAGCGTGTGCGAGAGCCCGGCTACACTGCGGGGCATGGCGGAGCTGGAACTCCTCACGGGCGTCTCCGAGGTCCCCCGTGAGGAATGGAACGCGCTGGTCGGTGATGAATCGCCCTTCCTCGAATGGGAGTGGCTCGCCTCGCTCGAGGAGGCAGGCTGCGTCGGCGAGGGCTCGGGCTGGCAACCGCGGCCGCTCGTGCTCCGCGAAGCGGGACGGGCCGTCGCCGCCTGCCCGGTCTACATCAAGGGCAACAGCGAGGGCGAGTTCGTCTTCGATTTCAGCTGGGCCGATGCGGCCTACCGCGCCGGCATCGACTACTACCCGAAGATCCTGGTGGGTGTGCCGTTCACACCAGTGAGCGGCGCGCGCTTCCTGTGCGAGCCCGGCGCCGACCGCGGCGCCACGGTCGGCCTGTTCGCCGAGGCGCTGCGACAGATCTGCGGCCAGAACGAACTCTCCGGCGTCCACGTGAACTTCTGTCTGGACGAGGAACGCCATGCGCTGGTCGAAGCCGGCTTCATGCCGCGCCTCGGTTTCCAGTACCACTGGCGCAACGAAGGCTTCGAGAGCTTCGAGGACTACCTGGCCAGCCTGCGCAGCAAACGGCGCAATCAGGTTCGACGCGAGCGACGCGCGCTGGAGGAGCAAGGCGTCACGATCGAACGCCTCTACGCCGACGAGATTCCCGAAGCCATGTTCGAGCCGATGTACCGCATCTACCTCGAGACGATCCGGGGCAACCCCTGGGGCCGCCAGTACCTGAACCAGGAACTCTTCGGCTTGCTGGCCGAGCGCTTCCGCCACCGCATGTGCTTCATCGTCGCCAAGCAGGGCGAAGAGATCGTGGCCGGAACCGTGAACGTGCAGAAAGGCGACGCGCTCTACGGCCGCTACTGGGGCGCCTTCCGAACGCTTCGTCATCTCCATTTCAACGTCTGCTACTACGCCGGGATCGAGCAGTGCATCGAGCACGGCCTCGCGCGCTTCGAGCCCGGTGCCGGTGGCAACTACAAACAGTTGCGCGGCTTCGATGCCACACCGACCTGGAGCTGCCACCACATCGAAGACCCGCGCCTGGCCGGCGCCATCGAGAACTTCCTCGAAGCCGAACGCGCCGATGCGGGACATACCATCGACTGGTACGCGGAGAACACCTCGCGGAAGCGGTCGTAAGCCTCGCATCAGCCATGTGCAAGAGATGTGCAACCGGGATCGACCCGGTGCGGTGGATCACGATCAAGCCTCCGCCCGGTTCGACCGATTCTCTGAAGCGCTGCCGGGCGTTCGGAGGAGGTGCGCGCCGGTCGGTCACGACCTATGGGCACTTCTCTCGTCGGCAAGAATCTCGCGAACTACCGGATCTGCGGCCGTCTCGGCAGCGGGGGCGTAGGACAGGTGTGGCGTGCCGTGGATACGGTGCTGGGCCGCACCGTGGCCGTGAAGGCGCTACGGCCCGAACTCGCCGGGCACTCGCAGATGGCCGATCGTTTCCGGGCCGAGGCGCAGACGCTGGCGCGGCTGAACCACCCGAACATCGCCACTCTGCACTGCCTGGTCGAAGAAGCTGGCCAACTCTATATGGTGCTCGAGCACGTCGAGGGCCAGACCTTCGCCCAGTTGCTGCGGGTGCGGGGCGCGCTCGAGATCGATCGCGCTTTCGAGCTCTTCCACCCGGCCCTCGATGGGCTCGAACACGCCCACGAAGCCGGCGTGATCCATCGCGACGTGAAGCCCTCGAACCTGATGGTCGACGCGCGCGGTCTGGTCAAGGTGATGGATTTCGGCATCGCGCGGCTCGGCGGGTCGGAGCGCGTGACGCGAACCGGGCACCTGGTCGGTACGCCCGAGTACATGTCGCCGGAGCAGATTCGCGGCGAGGACGTAACGGTCCGATCCGATGTCTATTCGCTGGGACTGCTTCTCTACGCACTCCTCGCGGGCCGGCCGCCGTTCCAGCGCGAAGGCGAATTCGACGTGATGCGGGCCCAGGTCGAAGGGCCGCCGCCGCCGCTATCGGACTTCGTCAGCGGGGTCCCCGAGAGCCTGGAGCGCGCGATGCTGCGCGCACTCGAGAAGGATCCGGCTGCGCGGTACGCCTCGGTCGCCCAGTTCCGTGACGCGCTGGTGAGCGCTGGTGCGCCCGAGCGCACCAATGGCCAGCTACCGGCCTGGGTGGGAGCGCCCGACCCGCCGACCCAAGCCGGGGCCGCTGACTCCGACGCCACCACGGAACAGCGGGAGGATGCGACGACCGCTCGCTCCCAGGCCACGACGCTGCTGGAGCCCGCTCCTGGCCCGCGACGCGTCGGGCGCTGGCAACACGCGGCGGTAGGGCTGTTGATGCTCTCCATGTCCCTCGGCGCGAGTTCCCTGCATCTCTCCCCCGCTGTGCCCGAGAAAGCGCCGATAGCCCCGGCACCCGAACTGCAGCTGGCCGCGCCCGATGCGGGCGATTCGCCCTCCTCCGAGGCCGCAGCCGGCGAACCTGCAAAGACCCGACCGGTTCGATCCGAACCGGCGGAACCCGAAGCCAGCCCCTCCCTGGCGCGACGCCGTCCTGCGCGCGACGATCCGCCAGCCTTGGAGGAGACTGGATGGGTGATCCGGCGCTAGCAGCAAAGAAGGATCACGGCGCGGCCGTGGCCGCCCTGCTCGTGCTGCTGGTGTTGCTACCGGGTTGCAACACGCTCGGAATGGCGCGACGTACCTTCCGCGAGCCCGGTCCCAAGTTGATCGATCTGCCGGCCAAGGTCGCGCTCCAACACGACTGCGCGACCCGTCGGCTCCCGTACTTCGTGTTCGAGGGCCAGGAGGTGAATCCGGACCGTCTGATCGCGGGCGAGGAGTTCAACCATCGCTTCGTCTACGCGCTCTGTCCGCGCAAGGCGACGGAAGTGGTCAAGGGCAGCCTGCGCACCCGGATCCGCTACAAGGACCGCATCATCGTCCAGGACAAGGACGACGGCTTCGAACTCCAGCCCGGGCGCTGGGCGGTGGATTCCTTCATCCGACTTCCCGACGATGCCACGCTGGGGATCTACTCGATCGAGATCGACTTCAAGGGCCGCCACGTGAAGTTCCGCCACGAAGCCACCTTCGGCGTGGACGCGCCGTGAGCTGCTAGTTGGCCGATAGCCGCTTGCCCGGGTGCACGGCCTCGTCGAGTTCACCATCGCGAACCACCAGCTCGCCGGCGACCAGCACGTAGGCGATGCCCGCGGATGCCTGGTACGGGTCTCGATAGGTCGCACGGTCGAGGATCGTGTCGGCATCGAAGACCGTGATGTCGGCGTCGGCACCGACGGCCAGGCGGCCCTTGCGTTCAAAGGCCGGGGCGAAGGCCTCGAGCCGCCGGGCGGGCAGCAACGTCATGCGCGCCAGGGCATCTTCGAGTTCGAGTAGGCCGGTCTCACGGACGTAGCGTCCGAGCACGCGGGAGAACGCCCCGTTGTGGGGCGCGACCTTGCTCTGCTCCGTGATCATGGGCAACAAGTCGCTCACCACGATCACGCCGGGTTCGGCCAGTGCCTCGCGGGTCCAGGCTTCCTTGACGTAGTGGTGGATCACCTGGCCCTCCGGGCGCTCGCGGCGGTACTCGTTCCACATGGCCTCGTTGAAACGCTCGCCGGTTTCCGCCCACTCCACATCCGCGTAGCGGATGCCGAAAATCGTCTGCCAGTCGCGCCCGAAAACGGCGGACGAGATCAAAGCGGATCCAGCGTTGTAGGGAAGCAGCTCGGTCGTGACATCCACGCCGCGCGCCCGGGCCTCACGAATCGCACGAAGGAATGCGCCGGTACCACGCATCGCATTGTGGGAGATGTGGCAGATGTGGACGGCTGCGCCGGTTCCCTCGGCCAGACCGAGCGCCTCCTCCAGACCTGCGGAGTCCCCGTTGATGCCGCGGCGGATGTGGATGAACACGGGCACGCGGCGCTCGGCGGCCACCTCGAAGATCATGCGGATCTCAGCGGCGTCGACGGCCTCGCTGATGTAGTCGAGGGGAAGGCCGATACCGAGCCCGCCTGCGTCGAGGCCCTCCCCTAGCAACGCGCGCAGGCGCGCCCGCTCGGCCGCGGTCGCCGGCTCCAGGAACACGGCCGTCGGCGGACTGAACAAGGATCGCACCACGGTCCAGGCGCCCAGCAGGCCGACCGGTTCGGGCCGGTCGACGATCAGGTGCGGAACCCGCAGACCGTGCTTCACCAACATCCGCAGCGATCCGTAGCCGACCGAGGCTCCGAAGTGGATCCGCGCGTTCGCTTCGATCTGGCTACCGAAACGCTCCACCGGGAATGCGCCGGCTTCCAACTCGAGCGCCGTCGTCACGCCATCGAGGACCTGGTAGTACTGGCCGAGCGGGGTCGGCGAGTGGCTGTGCAGATCGATGAAGCCCGGCGCGACCACCAGGCCGCTGACATCCAGTTCTCGCGTACCGGGCAGCGGTCCCGGTTCGATGGCCGCGATGCGACCGGCCACGATGGCGACGTCGCGGACGGCATCGAGACCGCTCTCCGGATCGATCACGCGCCCGCCCCGCAGCACCAGATCGAAGCGCACCTCCTCGGCGAAAGCGGCGGGCACAGCCAGCACCAGGGCAACGACCAAGCCAACCAGGCGAATGAGAAGGTTCATCTCCAGCGCCGGGATTGTCGTGCCCCCGCAGTCTCGAACCGGAGCCGCTTCAAGTCGAAAGCATGGAACACGAAGCCACCCGGCAGCAGCGACGACGCGGGCTGCGTCGGTAGGGGCTCGGTCAGCAGCATCGGCGCTCGGAAGACGCTGCGGTCTCCGAAGGGCGCCCAGCTTCCCGTGATCGCGCGCATCGGCTCGCCCTCGACGAGCCCTCGCATCTCATGGTCCTGATAGGGAGCATGGAAGAAGACACTTCCGGCACGCGCGGTGAAAGTGTCTCCGGCAATCTTCCACTCGGTCTCGCCGCCCAGTACGTAGTAGAACTCGGGCGTGGCGTGGCTGTGGGTCACGTACTTTCCGGTTGGCCCGTTCGCGATATAGGACATGTTGAAATCGTAGAGGCCCTCCGGAGTACGGGACTGGAAGATCCCCTTCATCCGCGCGATCCGGTTCCAGCTCCGCAGCGCGCCGGTTGCGGACGAGGCGTCGTCGGCCCAGAAGAAGCGCGCCGTGCCAAGGTTCGTGAAATCGAGCCACGCAACGTCCAGCTCGCTCACGGCGAGGGGAGTCTCCGGGTAGAGCGCCGCGGGCCGGCCCGGCATTGCGCGAGCCCGGCGCAAAGCCTCCCTTTGGTCTCGAACGAAATCGGAGACCTCACCTGGTTCGCTCGATTCCTGCGGCAGCGCTTCGACGGCGTGACGCACGCGAACCTCGTCGGGCCAGTGTTGATAGTCGGCGGGCATCGTCGCTTCGAGGGGTTGCGCGTGGAAATTGCTGCCTGTCAGGTAGTACCCGAAGCCGAGGTAGCGTTGCTCCCCACCCGGCGCGAAACGGAACCAGAGCAGCCGCAATGGCGCAGCGCGCCCGGCCTCGATCCGCCGTGGTTCGAGCGGGTCGAGGCGCACCGACGTACCGGGATATGCCTGGATTCGAACCCCTGCGACTCGGACCTCGGCCGTTCCCGAAATCACGTGGAGCGCGCCCGGCGCGGGATCGGCGTGGCTCGGGAGGATGGCACCGGGGCCGAGGGCGACCTCGATGATGCGGAGGTCGGGGTGGGCGAGGACGGTGCGCAAGCGCAACACCCCTTCGAGCTGTGTCAGCTCGGCGTGCGACGTCTCCGCGAGACCCGTCCAATCGAAACCGAGCACGTCGCGAACATCGTCCCAGGGTCGGAGAGGCGCTGCGAGGTGCTTCGGGATGAGATCGCCGTCGCGGAAGGGCGCGGGGGCGGACGGATCCGCCAGATCGCGGGCCTTCCGATCACGCAGGCCCTGGATCACGGGCTGGAACGGGTCGACGGCCATGTTGGCCGCGGTTTCCTCCCAGAATCCGGGATCGACCTCGCGGTAGGAGAAGCGCTCATCCGGCGCAATCGCGCGAGGGGACGAGGCCGGGGGCGCATGGCAGGCAACCACGAGCAGGACGAGCCCCAGGGACAACGGTGTCGAACGCATGGCCTTGTATCCCCTGGATATTTGCGAGCTACCTCCCGGAGACGATACGCCGAACTTGCGGCTCGGAAAGAGCGTCCCTGCGACGATGCCCGAGGTAGACTCCCCCGCGCCCTGCCCCTCGCGAAGGAGAACCGCCATGGCCCGCATCATCGGAAACCTCGACCCCGAAGACGATCTCATGCACGAACTCGGCCCGGAGCCGAACTTCAACGAAAGCGCCTACTACAACTTCTTCGATACCAAGGAGTCGCTCGGCGGTTGGTTCCGCATGGGCAACCGCGCGAACGAGGGCCAGGCCGAGATGACCGTGTGCCTCTACCTGCCCGACGGTCGCGTGGCCTTCACGTTCGGGCGGCCGCGCATCGACGACAACGACGCCCACGATGCCGGCGGTCTGAAGTTCGAGGTGCTGAACCCGACCGAACAGCACCGCACCACGTTCGAGGGCCGCTGCGTGCTGATGGACGAGCCGCGCGACATGAAGGACCCGAGCAAGGCGTTCAAGAACAACCCGAAGGTGCAGGTCGCATTCGATCTCGATCACCGTGCCGCGGGGCCGCTCTACGGACACAAGAGCGAAAACAACGATGGTGAGGATTCGGAAGAATCGTTCGCGAAGGCCCACTTCGAACAACACATGCACGTGACCGGCAACGTCCGCATCGGCGACGATGTCTTCGCCGTCGATGGCTACGGACTCCGCGACCACAGCTGGGGCCCGCGCCACTGGCAGGCGATCCACCAGTACGAGTGGCTGACGCTCAACTTCGGCGCCGAACTCGGCGCCATGGTGTCGATCGTGCAGCGCGACGCCGAAGGCAAGCAACGAAGTGCCGGCGGCGTGATGATTCGCGACGGCGAGATGGACCGGATCGTCGAAGCCGAGATCGAGGCCGAGTACGAGGACAACGGCGTGTTCCACAAGAGCGTGACGGCCCGCGTGAAGACCGAGAGCGGCGAGGAACACACGATCACGGGAACCGTGAAGAACTTCATCCCGCTGCGGAACCGGCGCAGCGAACTCGAGACCTACATCGGCGAGGGCATGACCGAGTGGCGCATCGGCGACAAGGTCGGCCATGGCCTCTCCGAGTTCCTGCGACAGGTGAAGTAGATGGCAAGGCGCGTTGGCGCCGCGGTACTGGCGCTCCTCTGGCTCGGCTGCGGCGCACCGGCCGGCGAATCGAGCGGTGCTGACGACACTGCTGGCGTTCCGGCGGCACCGCGCGTGCGACTGAAGATCCAGAGCGGCTATCCGCTCTCGATGCCGGTTCTGGGCGAATCGGTCGCGCACTGGCGCGACACGATGGCCGCAATGAAAGGCCACGGCATCGACGCCAAGGTCTACGACGCCAACAAGCTGGTTGGAACCCTCGGCATCTTCGATGCGGTTTCGGCCGGCAAGATCGACGCCGGTTTCGCGTTCCCGGGCTACTGGCTCGGAAAGGTGCCGGCGGCCGCCGTCTTCGGCGCCGTGCCATTCGGACCCGGCGCGCGAGAGAGCCTCGCCTGGTTGAAGCGGGGCGGCGGGCTCGAGCTCTGGCGCGAGATCTACGCCAAGGTGAATCTGGTGCCGATCCCGTGCGGCGCGCTGCCGCCCGAGGCGTCGGGCTGGTTCAGCAAGCCGATCGAAAGCGTCGAGGATCTGCGGGGGCTCAAGATTCGTTATGCGGGGCTCGGCGGCAAGGTCCTGGAAAAGCTCGGCGCCTCGGCGACACAGATACCCGCCGGCGACATCTTCGTCTCCATCGAGCGCGGCGTGATCGATGCCACCGAGTACTCGATGCCCGTGGTCGACCGGAACCTGGGTTTCTACAAGGTGGCCAAGCACTACTACTTTCCCGGCTGGCATCAGCCCTCGTCGGTCATGGAACTGATCTTCCACAAGCCGACCTGGGATGCCCTGGCGCCCCACCAGCAGGCCAGCATCGAGGCCGCCTGCGCCTCGACGGTGCTGCACGAGTGGACCACCGCACTTTCGGTCCAGGCCGAAGCGCTTTCGTTCTTCGAGAGCGAGGGCGTCACGATCCACAGCTGGCCGCCCGAAGTCCTCGCCGCCCTGCGCTCGGCCACGGAAGCGTTGCTGGTCGAGATGAGTGCCGGCGACGCCGACTTCGCGCGCGCCCTCGAATCCCAGCGCGCATTCCTGGCCGCGCAAGAACCCTGGTCCTCGATCGCCTACCCGCCGACGGCCGATTGAAGGACGCCCTCCTCCGGTTCTCGCAGCGGACGGCCACGCTCTCGACGCGCGTCGGGGAAGCTGCCGCCTGGCTCTACCCGCTACTGATGCTCGTCCTGATCGTGAACGTGACGCTTCGCTACGGCCTGGGTCGGGGCTTCATCGAACTCGAAGAACTCCAGTGGCACCTCTTCGCCGCGGGCTTCCTGCTCGCCTACGCCTACGCGATGGTCAACGACGACCACGTGCGGGTGGATCTTTTCCACGCGCGCTTCTCGCCGAGGCCGAAGGCCGCGGTCGAACTGGCCGGGACCCTGCTCCTGCTGCTCCCGTTCGCCGTGATCATGGGCGTTTCCGCTTGGGATTTCGTCGTCCAGTCCTGGGCCATGAACGAAAGCTCCTCGATGCCGAGCGGGCTGCCGGCGCGCTGGGTGATCAAGTTCGTGTTGTTCTTCGCACTCTGTCTGCTCGCCATCCAGGCGCTCGGAACCGCCGCGAGAAACCTCGCGATCCTGTTCGGCGCCGAGAGCGATGCCCGCCCCGATACTTCTGACGTCGTGACCTGACGTGGACTGGAACGTCCTGTTCGTCGCGCTCATGTTCGTGAGCTTCATCGCGTTGCTATTCAGCGGCTACCCGGTGGCCTGGGTGCTGGCCGGCGTCGGTGTCTGGTTCGCGATCCTCGGCGAAATCCTGAATGCCCAGGGCATCCCGGTCGACGCGGACCTGACCACGCTGACGCTCGTGGTCGACCGCATCTACGGCACCATGTCGAGTTACGGGTTGGTTCCACTGCCCCTGTTCATCTTCATGGGCCACATGCTCGATCGCAGCGGCATCGCCGGTGATCTGCTGCGCGCAATGCAAGCGGCCCTGGGCCGGCTTTCCGGCGGACTCGCCATCGCGGTGCTGTTGCTGGGTGTCGTCCTCGCCGCCTCGACGGGAATCATCGGGGCGTCGGTGGCACTGCTCGGAACCCTGGCGCTGCCCGCGATGCTCGACGATGGCTACCAGCCGGAACTCGCCGTCGGCACCGTGGCGGCCGCCGGCTGCCTGGGAATCCTGATTCCGCCTAGCATCATGCTCGTGCTGATGAGCGAGCCCATGCAGCTCTCGGTGGGCGATCTCTTCCTCGGCGCCGTATTCCCGGGCCTGCTGCTGGCCAGCCTCTACCTGACCTACCTGCTCGTCATCTGCGGGCTTCGCCCCTCGCTGGCGCCGCCGAGTACCGGCGCCCTCGATCGGGGTGCCTGGGTCGCGGTGACCCGGGCGCTGATTCCGCCACTCGGCCTGATCGGGGCCGTCCTCGGCTCGATCTTCTTCGGCATCGTGTCGCCCTCGGAAGCCGCCGGTGTCGGCGCCGCCGGTGCCACCCTGCTCGCCCTGGCACGAGGTGGCTTGAACCTCCCGACCCTGCGCGAGGTCTCGAACGCCACGGCGCGCACCACGTCGTTCATCTTCGCGATCTTCCTCGGCGCCACCTGCTTCTCGGTGGTCTTGCGCGGCCTCGGCGGCGACGAAGTGATCGAGGCCGCCATCACGGGCCTGCCCTTCGGACCGATGGGCGTGGTCGCCTGCCTGCTGGCCCTGGTGTTCTTCCTCGGCTTCTTCCTCGACTGGATCGAGATCACCCTGATCGTGCTGCCCCTGGTCGAGCCGATCACGGTCTCGCTCGGCATCGACAAGCTCTGGTTCACCGTGCTCGTCGCCGTCTGCCTGCAGACCTCCTTCCTGACACCGCCCGTCGGCTTCGCACTCTTCTACCTGAAAGGCGTCGCACCACCCGGGATCGAGCTACCGCACCTCTACCGCGGCATCGCGCCCTTCGTGGTCCTCCAGCTCGTGGGCCTGGCCGCCCTCTTCGCCTGGCCCGAGATCGTGAGCTGGCTTCCGGCCGCCGCGTACTGAGGGCAGGCCTTTTCAACCCTTGGCGCGTGGCGGCGCCTGGCCGGGCGGAAGGTCTCGAGGGATGGGGTGGCTCTCGACTCTATGAGGAGGGCTCGCAAGTCCCCAGCGAGTCCGCATCCTTCGCCTCCACCAGCAGGTGGACGTGATTGGCCTGGATCGAGTAGTGCGCGAGCCGGAAGTCCCCGCGATCACAGGCCTTCGCCCAGGAGCGTTCGAGCTCTCGCACCAGCTTCACGGTTCGAAGGGAAGGCACGCCATCGCGCACCTTCAAGGTGACGTGGCAGGGAAACCGGGCGGCCAGTCCGGTTCGTCGGAGATGCGGGATGCCGGAACCCGGCTGCGGCTTTCGCCCGGCACCGACCCGTTTCCCGCCCCACCCGGAGTGTCGCAGTTCGAGCTGTATTCCGGATGCCTTACGTCGCATGGTGTTGACTATAGCGAGGTTATGAATTCAATCAAGAGGAATCGACATCGCATCCCCGAAACATCGTTCCAGTCGCCCCACGCCCGCTGGCGCGGTCGACCCTGACCCGAACACCTAACATCTACGCAAACCACCCCCTCAACAGCCCCTCCGGGACCCAACTCCGCTCGAAGGGGACCGACATCGCGGCCTCTCGATCCGCCCCACGCCCGTCCGCGCCTCCACCGTGACCCGAGCGCCCACACCAAGGGGGACCCCTCCCCTCGACAGCCCCCGGCACCCTGATCAGGCGGAATCGACCGATGGAGAGCTCTTCCCGCCAGGTCCTCGACAACCTCCTCCGGCTAAATGGGTTGCCCAGGGAGGCGGGTGGTGGCTCCGCCTGCCCTTGGAGACATTTTTTGCGCGGTTCCCTCCGCAGGCCGCGGCTGCCCAGGGGAGCTAGGATGCCGCCACCGAAGGAGGTCTGATGTCCGAGCGTGTGCGAGTGGAGAAGAAGGACGGCATTGCCGACGTGCGTATGGTGCGCGTCGACAAGATGAATGCGGTCGACATGGACATGTTCGTTGCCCTGGTGGAAACCGGCGCCGAACTGGCCCGGGACCGGAGCCTGCGTGCCGTCGTCCTGTCCGGCGAGGGACGCGCGTTCTGTAGCGGCCTCGACATTCCCGGATTGATGGCGAATACGGGCAAGCGCGAGGGCCCGAACATGATGGAGCGCAACGACGAGAGCCCGGCCAACTACGCCCAGCGCTCGGCCTGGGTCTGGCAGGAAGTGCCGGTGCCGGTGATCGCGGCCGTCCACGGCGTGGCCTACGGAGCCGGCATCCAGATCGCGCTCGGGGCCGACATCCGCTTCGTGGCACCGGACGCCAGACTCTCGATTCGCGAGAGTCACTGGGGCTTGATCCCGGATGTCGCGGGAACCCAGAGCCTGCGCCACCTGGTCGGGCTCGATCACGCCAAGGAACTGACATTCACGGCGCGCGTAGTCTCGGGGACCGAGGCCAAGGAGATCGGACTCGCCACACACCTGAGCGACGACCCGCACGCGGACGCGATGGCATTGGCCGGCGAGATCGCGCAGCGGAGCCCCGATGCGATCCGGGCCGCCAAGAGGCTCTGGAACAACGCCGTCGTCGGCAGCCATGCCGAGGGTCTTGCGCTCGAGGAATCGCTGCAGCGATCGATCATGGGAAAGCCCAACCAGCTCGAGGCGGTGAAGGCCAACATGGAGAAACGCCCGCCGAACTTCACGGACCCGGAGTAGGCGGCCGAATCATGCCCCTCCACGGCTCACTGCTCGAAACCGGGCGGCTTCCCCTCGAAACACGTTTCGGCGATTTCGAGGCCGTACGCTTTCTCGACCTGAAGCGAGGCCAACCGGTCTGGACACTTCACTGTGGCGACCCGACCACCGGAGAGCCCGTGTTGGCACGGGTCCACTCATCCTGCGTGACCAGCGAAGTCTTCGGCGCCTGCGATTGCGACTGCGCGGAACAGCTCGACTCCGCCCTCGAAGCGATCGCCTTGCGCGGCCGCGGCATCCTCTTCTACCTGATGCAGGAAGGTCGCGGCGCCGGCTTCGTCGCCAAGGCGCGCGACCGGATGATGGTCCAGGCGAGTCGTGACCGGATCCACACCTTCGAAGCCTACGAGCGAATGGGGCTACCCCACGACGCGCGTAGCTACCGCGAGGTCGCCGACGCCGTCGCCGTTCTCGGCGTAAAAGCGCCCTTGCTGTTGCTGACCAACAATCCCGACAAGGTCCTTGGCCTCGAGCGCGTCAAGGTGGCGGTCGCGGGGACGAAGCGGTTGCGGCATCGCGCCTCGCCCTGGAACCAGCACTACCTCACGGCGAAGTACGACTCCGGCCACGAGCTACACGCCCCGGACGCACTCGGCAGCGCGCCGCTACCGGAGCCGGTCGTGTGGCGGGAACCGCGAATGGTTCCAGACCTCCCGAATTTTGCCCAGGTGGCGACCTACCTGCTGCCCCTGCGCGCCGCCGGACCAGCGCCGGTCTGGTACCGCTGTCACGTCTACTACGACCTGCTCCGTGGGATCGAACGCGTCGTGCTCGAACACGGCGAGGGTGGCGGCGTTCAGCACGTCCAACGCCAACGCGCGATCGAGCGCTTCCCGTTGGCCAGGCGCGGCGAGCGACTCGCCGAATGGCACGAGACACGCGAGAAGATCGAATCCCTCGGCAGCGGCCGCGTACTGTTCATCGCGCCGGACGAGAACGCGCCTCCGGACCCGGCCACGCTTCGCCTGCTCGATCAAGAGGCGCGCGACGAATGAGCCAGCCGGCCGCGGCCCTCACGCTCCTGGGCGAGCGCGCCGCGAGCATTCCCGACCGCATTCGCCTGCTCGGCGACGGCGGTTCGATCGATCTTCATCCTGATGGCTTCCGCGCGGTTCGCACCACCGGCGTTGGCAGCTCCGGCGCCCATGCCCGCGCCCTGGCCGAATGGCTCTCGGGGCTCGGAACCGACGCGCGTTTCGTGCCACCCGGCGCGTTCCCGGACGAACACGAGCGCTCCCATCGCGGCGACCTGCTGGTCGGCTTCAGTCAGGGCCTTTCTCCGAACGCGCGCCTCGCGCTCGGCCAACCCGACGCCTGGCGCCAGGTCATCGTCGTGACCTCGACCCGACCTTCGGATCGCGACGGCCGCGGACGATTCGCAGCGCAGCTCGAGCGCGCAGGCGTGACGTTGCTCGATTCCGGGGCGCCCGACGAGTACGGAACGCTGGTGCGCCTGGTCGGCCCGGCCACCACCTTCTTCGCGGCGTGGTGCATCGCTCGCGCTTTCGGTGCCGAACCCGGGCCGGGTGCGGCAGACGTCGCTGCCGCGGTAGAACGCGCTAGCGCTCACGCACGACAGCTAGCGCAGCCACTCTCAGCCGAACTGGGGCACCTACCGTTGTTATTCGTAGGGGCCGGCCACGGCCACGAGGCTGCAGACAACTTGCGCCTCAAGTGGACTGAGGCCCTGCTCCGCGATGTCGCCCCGGTCAGTGACGTGCTGGATTTCGCTCATGGACCCTTTCAGGCCTTCCATGGCCGCGAGGCGATCATCGTCTCGCTGTCGGCGGCCGACGACGCACGGGCGCGGGAACGCCTGGCGCGACTCGACCGCTTGCTGGTACCGGAAAGACACCACCACATCGCCCTCGAAGCGACGCTCGCGCACCCGCTCTCGGTGATCGAGTTCGAAGCCGCGGCGAACGAACTCGTGCTGGCGGCCCTGGCCAGCACCGGGACCGATCCGGCGGACTGGCCCGGGCGGGGCAGCGACGCGCCCCTCTACGAGATCGGTTCCGACATCGTGGTGAGCCCGCTGGCGCCGACGGGCCGCAGCCTCGAGCCCGCGACCTGGCCGGAGATCGAAGCGGCCCTCGCGAGCGGAAAGAGAACCGCCCTGCTGCCACTCGGCTCGACCGAGCAACACGGCCCGGCGCTCCCCTTCGCCACCGACAGCTGGATCGCAGAGGCGCTGGCCGAGCGACTCGCCCACGCACTCCCCGACGCGATTCGCCTTCCGGCATTGACGTTAGGCGCCGCATCGGAACATCTCGCGTTCCCGGGAACGCTGAGCCTCGCACCGGAAACACTGATCGCGATCCTGGCAGACGTCGCCGGCTCCCTGGCCCACCATGGCTTCGAGAAGATCTTCTGCTTCTCGGCACACGGCGGGAATCTCGGCGCCCTGCGTCAAGCCGAAGCCCGACTGGCGGAAGCAGCAGCACCGGCCCGCTGGTTCGCGTACACCGACCACAAGCGACTCAACGCCGCACTCTTCGCGCTGTCCGAAGCGGGAGGCGTTGCCGCCGACGCGGCCGGACAACACGCCGGAGAACTCGAGGCCTCGATTCTCGACGCCATCCGTCCCGGTGCCAATCGCCGCCAGCGGCTCGAGGGCGGGCTGATCGCATCGGAATTCGCCGGCAAGGAACTCTTCTACCCGAGCCTGCGCGAGCACGCGGTCAACGGCGTGGTCGGCGACCCGCGCTCGGCCTCTCGCGAGCGCGGCGAGCGCTACCTGGCGCTCTGGTCGGAGCTATTGCTCTCGGCCTTCGCCGAGGCCCAGTAGAGCACTTCGAAGACCGGAACGGTGAACGCGTAGTAGAGCTGGTTCGGAACGCCGCGCAACAACCATCCCGCATCGACATTCGCCAGGATCAACACGTCGGCCGACGCCCAGAGCGCGTAGTACCCGGCCGCATAGCCGAGGACCCGGAACAGGTACGGGCGCTCGGAGACATCGCCATGGCCCGGCAACCAGAGCCGGGCCAGCCCGAAGCAGGCCAGCACGAATAGCGTTTCATGGACCAGCCAGAGGACCTGGCCTGGAACCTCATCGAGGCCGGCGGCGAGTCCTTGGTTGACGAGCCAAGCAACGATGGGAACGACCGCCGTCGCGCCGGCGGCAAGACCCAGCCCGCGACCCAACGAACCGACCCCGAGCGCAAGCACGAATACCAGGCTGTAGACCCGGAAATCCCCCGCCAACACGAAAAAGAGCGAGACCGCGGTCTGCACGGCCTCGGACGCATCCTTCGCGACCACGCCGGCAATCGGATCGAGCATCGTTTCGAACAGGAAGACGCTCGCCCAGATCGACACGAAGCGCGCCGTTGCGTCCCGCTGGCGAGGCGCACCGACCCGCCGCGCGACGCTCCAGAATACCGGCACCACGAGCAGCGCCCAGGGCCACTGCCAATCGGCGTAGTAGAACGCGTGCCAGCTCTCGAAACTCAAGCGCGGTGGGCTCGGGGCCGCTCGCCCGACGCCGCCAGACGATCGAGCAGCGGATTCATCCAACCGTTGGCAACGCAATAGCCGCGATCATGGGCGCCGCGATGATGTCGCGAATGTTCCACCCGAGACAGGATGACGTGGTGGCGCTGGAGCCAGGCCACGAGGCGCGGAACCCGCGCCATGTGCGCCCAACGGTGCAGCTGGTTGCTGATGACCGCGGTCGCAACGAACGCGAGGCCGCCCGCAATGGCGGCCGCGGCGAAAGGCGAGGCGCCGAGCTGCGGCGCGAAGCCGGCCATGACGAAGAGCAGTGGGCTCATCAACAAGGCGTTGTTGCCGGTGACTTCGAGGAACCCGTGGCGAACGATGTCGAACGGATCCCGATGATGTTCCCGAAACGGAGCGATGACCGCGGGGCCCAACAGCGGCGTTCCCTCCGAGCCGAAGGTGTCGCCGGCCCAATGAATCAGCCCGGTTCCGAAATCGGCGAGCGCGATCCCGGCGAGCGCGGCGCCGAGCATGAACGGCCACGCCTCCGGCGATGGCACACCGGCCAGACGCGAAACCAGCCAAGCGAGCGTCAGCCCGAAGATGAGGACCGACAGAATGTCCAGCGCGACGAGGAGCAGAGGGCGGCGCGTACGCGGTTCACTCACGCGACAAGGGTAGCTCGCTTCGAGGCGCGACCGAATCGAGTCGAGGCGTCTTTCGAGGGCGGGCAATGCTGCTCAGGATCCGTCGAAGCTTCCGTGGCGACCCTTGCCGGCGCTGAAGCGCTTGGCGCCTTCGAGCGTCTCACCGCTTTCCACCACCTTCCAACCGCGCTCGTACTCGGCGCCGAGGGCGGCCTCCAAGTCCTTGTCCCATTGGGTGTAGGCCGAGAGTCGATCGGCGCGCATGCAGCGCTCGGGCCACCGGGCGATCTCGCGAGCGAGTTCCTCGGCGCTGGCCCGCGCCTCGCCCGGCGCGCATAGCCGGTTCGCGAGGCCCATCCGCTGTGCCTCCTCGGCCCCGACGCCGCGGCCGGTGAGGATCATGTCGAGGGCCTGGCCCTGGCCGATGATGCGCGGCAGACGCACGGTGCCGCCGTCGACCAGCGGCACGCCGAAGCGACGGCAGAACACACCGAAGATCGCGCTCGGATCCGCCACGCGAAGATCGCACCAGAGGGCGAGTTCGAGGCCGCCTGCCACCGCGTGTCCCTCGACGGCGGCGATGACGGGCTTCGACAACAACATGCGCGAGCAGCCGAGCGGCCCGTCCCCTTCCGGCCGGGCGGTCGGCGCGCCGCGACCGTCCTCGGCCACGGCCTTCAAGTCGGCACCGGCACAGAAGGTGCCGCCCTCGCCGTAGAGCACGGCGGCCTTGGCGCTCTCGTCCGCGTCGAAGTCGCGAAAGACCTCGGCGAGACGCCTCGCCTGTTCGCGATCCACCGCGTTGCGGCGCTCCGGTCGGGACATGATGACGGTCGTGATGCCGTCTTCGCGCTCGACTCGAACGGTCATCCAGTCGCCTCCTCGCCCTCCTGGCGCATGACTCTGACGCGGGTGATGCGACTGCCGGAAACGCCGGTGACGTTGACCCGGAAGCCCGGGATCTCCACGCTTTCGCCCTGTTGCGGCGCGCGGCCGAGCGTATTGAAGACCAGGCCGCCGAGGGTATCGCCGCGCTCGGCCGGGACCTCCCAGCCGGAAGCCCGATTGAAATCGAGCACCTTGATGCGGCCGAGCACCTCGTAGGCGTCGCCGACCGGGCGGATCGTCTGCAACTCCTCGCGATCGAATTCGTCGCGAATCTCGCCAACGATTTCTTCGAGCACGTCTTCCTGGGTACACAGACCCAACGTCAAACCGAATTCGTCCTTGACGATGGCCATGTGCACGAAGGTGCGCTGCATCTCGGTGAGAATCTCGAGAATCGGTTTGCGCTCCGGCACCCGCAACACGGGCTTCAAGATGTCCGCCAGTCGCCCGTTGGTGCCGCCCCGCACCAGTTCGATCAGATCCTTCAAATGACAGACGCCGAGCACATCGTCGATCGATTCGTCGTAGATCGGAACCCGCGTGTAGCGCTCTTCGAGGACCCGCTCGAGCAACTCGGCGGGCTCCATCGTGGTTTCGAACGCCACGATTTCGGCGCGCGGGACCATGATTTCTTCGACGGTCATCTCGGCGGCACCCGCCGTGGCACCGATGATCGCCAGCGGCGTCGCCTCGTGTTCGCTGTTGCCGCTGCCGTTGCCCGCCTGTGCCTGGCTTGCGCGTGCCAGCCGCAGGATCGTTTCCGTCGCGGCCTGGGATTCGCCGTCGTCGGCCGGACCGATCCGGCGCACCGCCGGCTCGACCAGTCGGTCGAACAGGATGTGCACCGGGCGCAGCAACTGGTGCAGTACGTAGATGGGGAGCGCCACGCTGAAGGCGATCCGGCGCGGGTTTCGCGCCGCCACCGCCTTCGGCAAGACCTCGCAGAAGATCAGCACGAGCAGGGTCATGACCCCGGTCGAAACGATCAGACCGGTCTGCTCGCCGAGCAGGTGCATCGCCAACGCCGAGGCAGCCGACGCGGCGAGGATGTTCACCAGGTTGTTGCCCAGCAGGATCGTGACGAGCAGCCGCGAGGTGTGGCTGAGCAGATCGCGGGCCGCGATCGCCTGGGGGCCGCGCAACTCGCGGACCTCTTCCTCCACGTCGTGGGTCGAGAGCCGCAGCAATGCGGTCTCACTCCCCGAGAAGAATGCCGAAAGGACAAGACAAACCCCGACGATGGCCAGGAGCGTCACGACGTCCAAGAGAGGACTCCTTGCGGATGCCAAGCGCGGATGGCCTGGCATCGGGCCTGCGCCACCGGTCGGCCGGGCTCGCAGGGTCGGCCCGGTTGGCTCGGTTCGCTTTCGGCTTCGGTCTTTGGAGGCGATGAGGGCATCGGTCCTGCCGAACCTATCCCGAGCGAAGCGGTGGCGCCATAGCTGGCAAGAACCCGACATGACCAGGCACGAGGCGCCCGCAGATGCCTCGTGCCTGGTCCGTCGATGGCTTCGGGGGCTTGCCGCCCCGGGGCCGCTACGAGCCTGTCGGGACGTCGCGGAAGGGAATGCCCTTGTCGGCGCGATGCTCCGACGGGAGCCCCAGGACCCGCTCAGCGATGATGTTCTTGAGCACCTCGTCGGTCCCGCCAGCGATCCGAAGACCCGGTGAACCGAGGTAGGTTTCCTGCCAGATGGCATCGCCCGGCGTGAGCCCTTCCTGGGTGACCGCACCCATGGCGCCCTGCAGCTCCATCGCGAAGGACGCGACCTGCTGGCTGTGCGGCGCACCGATCGCCTTCGAGATCGAACCCTCCGGCCCGGGCGTGCCACCGCGGGAGAGTGCGGACTGGATCCGGTAGCCCGTGTACTGGAGCCCCTTCCCCGTGATGAAGATGTCGGCGAGTCGTGCGCGCACGCCGGAGTCTTCGATGGCGGGCTTGCCGTTGCGCTTGCACTCGCTGGCGAGTCGGAAGAGGTCCTTGGTTCGGCCGCCACCACCACCAGCGCCGATCGAGACGCGCTCGTTCATCAACGTGGTGATCGCGACCTTCCAGCCCTCGCCCACGCCGCCGACGCGTTGCGAGTCCGGCACGCGGACGTCGCTGAAGAACACTTCGTTGAAACCGGAACCGCCGTTGATCTGCTTGATCGGTCGGCATTCGATGCCCGGGCCGCGCATGTCCACGATGAAGTAGGTCAGACCGTCGTGCTTGGGAAGTTCGGGGTCGGTGCGCGTGACGATCATGCCCCAGTCGCAGAAGTGCGCGCCGGTGGACCAGATCTTCTGGCCGTTGATCACCCACTCGTCGCCGTCCTTGACGGCGGTGGAGCGAAGGCCTGCGAGGTCCGAGCCGGCGGCCGGCTCGCTGAAGAGCTGGCACCAGATCTCCTGACCACGCGCCATCTCGGCGATGAAGCGCTCCTGCTGTTCCTTGGTCCCGTGGGTCATGAGCGTTGGGCCTAGCATGCCGTGACCGATGCCATAGACGTTGGGCGGCGTCCGGAACTTGGCTTCTTCCTGGGCGAAGACGCTGGCCTCGAGCCTGCCCATGCCCTGTCCGCCGAACTCCTTGGGCCAGGTCAGCACGCCCCAACCGTTGTCGAACTTGGTGGCCTGCCAGTCCTTGGCCCGCTGGATGGCGTCGCCATCCTCACGCTCGCTGAGGCCGGTCGGCGCCTCGTCGGGCCCGAGTTCGGTCAGATGCTGTTCGAGAAAAGCCCGGGCCTTCTTGCGGAAGGCGACTTCTTCGGGGGAATCGTTGAAATCCATCTTTTTTGGTCCTTCGCTCGGCTTTGCCTCGCTGCGCGGCCCGGACGGGCCTTGCGCAGGCGGGTCTGCCGTTCGGATTCTTTCTTAGAGGGTGGCTTCGATCTGCTGCACGAGCTTTTCGCGCCACTCGTTGGGGGTGCCGAGCGCGTGGGCGGTGCCCTTGGCGCGGCGATAGAACAGGTGGCAGTCGTACTCCCAGGTGAAGCCGACGCCGCCGTGCATCTGGATCATCTCCTCGCTGGCGAGCACGAAGGCATCGCTGGCTGCGACCCGCGTCGCGGCTGCAGCCTGCGCGAGCTCCGGCTCGTCGTTCTCGAGAGCCCATGCGGCCCAGTACCCGTTCGAGAGCGCGATCTGGATCTTGCCGTACACGTCGGCCATGCGGTGCTTGAGCGCTTGGAAGCTCGCTACCGGACGACCGAAGGCGAAGCGCCCCATCGTCTGCTCCCGGGTGATGTCGAGCGCGCGCTCGGCGCCACCGATCTGCTCGTAGGCAAGCAGCACGGCGGCGCGGTCGAGGACGTCGCGCACGATGCTGTCGGCTTCGCCGGCCGCACCGAGCCGCTCGCCGGCGACACCCTTGAATTCGATGCGCGCCAGCGGCCGGCTCGGGTCGAAACTCTCGACCGCTTCGCAGTTCACGCCCGATGCCGCGAGATCGACGAGCACCAGGGAATGGCCCGCGCCCTCCTTGGCGACGACGACGGCCACGGTAGCGGCCGAGCCATCGCTCACGGGAACCTTGGTTCCGCTGAGCTTGCTCCCATCGAAGCTGGCTTCGGCGTTGCGCGGATCGAAGTCTCCCAGGCCTTCCGCCAATGCGAGCGTTCCGATGGCTTCGCCGGAAGCGAGCAGCGGCAACCACTTCTTCTTCTGATCGTCGCTACCGGCGCGGACGATCGCCTCGCTCGCCAGGTAGACGGAAGACGAGAACGGAATCGGCGCCAAGGCGCGGCCGAGTTCCATGCCGATCAGGGCGAGTTCGAGGTGGCCCAGACCGGCGCCCCCGTACTCCTCGGGAATGGCCGTGCCGAGCCAGCCCATTTCTGCGACACCCTTCCACAGGTCGGGTGCGTAGGTCTGGTCGGATTCCAGGACCGAGCGACAGACCTCGAGCTGGCAATGCTCATCGAGGTAGTCTCGCGCGGTCTGTTGGACGAACTTCTGGTCGTCAGAGAACTCGAGATTCATGCGGGGGTCCCCATTGATTCGTGTGTCAATCGGCCGAGCAGCATACCCCGCTGGCGCGCGCCTTGCCGGGGGTGGGCAGTGACGGTCTATCGATTGAACGAGGACGTCGTCTTCCCCGCTCCGTCGGAAGCCGAGCCCTCGGGCCTGCTCGCCGTGGGCGGCGATCTGTCTCCGGAGCGGCTGCTGCTTGCCTACCGCTACGGCATCTTCCCCTGGTACGACGAGCCGCCGATCCTGTGGTTTTCCCCGGACCCGCGGATGGTCCTGCAGCCCGGCTCGCTCCACGTTGCCCGGCGCCTCGCGCGCACCCTGCGCCAGGGCGGCTTCGAGCAGACCCTGGACCGCGACTTCCCCGCGGTGATCCGGGCCTGCGCCGAGGCAGACCGCGGTGACGGCCTCGGAACCTGGATCAATCCCGAGATGATCGATGCCTACTGCGCGCTACACGAACTCGGCTTCGCCCACTCCTGCGAGACCTGGCACGAAGGCCGTCTGGTCGGCGGCATCTACGGCGTCTCGCTGGGTGGGGGATTCTTCGCGGAGTCGATGTTCCACCTGCGGCGAGACGCTTCGAAGACCGCGCTCGTCACACTGGTCCGTCAGCTCGAGCGCTGGGGATTCGAACTGTTCGATTGTCAGCTCCACACCGATCACCTGGGGCGATTCGGGGCGAAGGAGATTCCGCGGCGCTCCTTCCAGGACATGCTCGAGATCTCGGGCCGGGCGCCGACGCGCCGAGGACGCTGGCGTCTCGACGAGCTGCCACCGCTTCAGCCTTCGGAAACGTCCGAGGCGTAGGGCTCGGAGACGCCGAAGCGCTCGCTCAGGAAACGCCAGAATCCGCGCTCGTCGCTGTCTCCCGGGACGTTGCCGAGCAGCGAACGGATCAGCGGTTCGGCCTCGTCGGTTCGGCCGGCCATGCAGAGGGAGAAGATCCGAAGCCGATAGCCGTGCAAGCGTTTCGGCGCACGCGCGGTCACGAGCCTGAAATGGTCGGCGGCCCGATCGTAGTCTCGCTCGGCAAGCGCGCCGTAGGCCACCTGCTCGGCCGATGAAATCGTCAAGGAATCCGCCCTTGCCGCCGCTTCCGTCACCCGGGCGTCCGTCCCGAGGACCCAGAGCGGCAGGGTCTTGTAAGGCGTCTCGTCCAGCAGCTGGTGCAGATCGCGCATGCGCGCTTCGAGACCCGCGATCTCGCCCCCCAACGCCGAGAGCGCGTTGACCTTGGCCTGGACCTCGTAGAGTTCGAGGGCGCGGGAGAAGATCTCGGGCGTGAAGATCTGTCGGGTAAAGGGACTGGTCCGGAAGCGCTCCCGGGCAGCGACAGCATCGTTCACCCCCTGGTAGTCCGGCAAGACATCCCGCGGCAGCGGTGTCTCGTTCGCCAGGCGCTTCGGATGGTCGTCGACCAGCGGGAGCGCGTCGCCGAGCCAATCCTCGATCTGGGCCGTATCCATCAAGAACGTGGTCGCCATCAGCGCGGGCTCTTCGAAGCCGATTTCGCGCAGGTCCGGCCCGACCACCGGATCCTCGAAGATCCGCTCGAAGCGCGCCGCACCGGCGGCCCAATCGTGTCCGCGCGTCCCGACCAACATCCAGTCGGCGGAGGTACCGAGCCACAGCGTGCAGTCCACGAAGACGTCGCAGTAGGCGCGAACGATGGCGCGCGAATCCGCGACGCTCAGGTTGTGGATCGGCAGCCAGTAGGTGTGCATCCCACCCGGTGCCAGGCGATCGTGGGTGAGCTGGAAGTATTCGCGCGTGTACAGGTTCACGACACCGGCGTTCTTCGGTGGCGGCGGCTCGCCGGTGATGAGATCGAAGCGGGCGTCGCTCACCTGCAGGAAATAGCGGCCGTCTTCGACGTGGATCCGGGTGCGCGGATCGACGAGCGGATTGCGCTCGGGCGGGAAGATGCGGTCGGCGATGCCGAGGATCTCGCGGGAGATGTCGACCACGGTCATCTGCGTCGCATCCGGCGAATCGAGCAGCGCCCGCGCCGTGTTCCCGAGGCCATAGCTGATCAGCAACGAGCGCTCGAGCTTCGGATGGAAGGCGGCAGGAAGATAGGCGTAGAGGTTCATGTAGCGTCGCGCGCCGGGCTCGTTGCCCGTCATCTTGTGGCCGTTGGTCAGGAGCGTGCGCGAGACCGGCACGCCGAAAGCACTGCGCTCGAGCAGCACGATCGTCTCGGTCCGACCTTCCTGGATCTCGACGATCTGTCCGCCGCCTCTCTGCACATAACGATCGACGGCGCGGGGAACGAAGTCTTCGAGCATCTGGCCATGGGGGAAGAGGATCCCGACGCCTAGCGTCGCCGCCACGGTGATACCGAGGCCACGAAGCCGCGCCGTCCCTTCCTCCATTCCGAGCACGGCGAGAATCGCGACGCCGCCGTAGCCGAGCGCGAGCACCGCCAGGGAGGTTTCCATTCCCAGCCAGGGCAGCAGCAGGAAGCCTCCGACGAGCGGGCCGACGCCGGAGCCCAGCGTGTTCCAGAAGGTCATCCAGCCTGCGGCACGCGAAGCCGGTGAGACGGCTCGTTCGATCGCGGCTCCGAGCCAGGTGAACACGACCCCGGAGAGCAGACAGACGGGACCCATCAGCAGCGCTGCCCGCAGGGTCGCCGTGCCCATGCTGGCCACATAGGTTTCCGGCGTCGGGAGAGCGCCCTGCAAGGCGTAGAGGGCGGCCGCCGCCATTCCCGAGAGCAGCGAGACCCAGGGAGCGTGGCGGTAGGCCTCGCTGCGCCGGCGAAGGATGGCACCCCCGAGCAGGCTTCCGAGCGCGATGCCACTGAGCACAACGGCCAGCAGCACGGCGAAGACCAGACTGCTCGCATGAATCCAGAGTTGCAGGAACCGGAACCAGACCACCTCGAGGGCCAGCAGCGAGAACCCCGACAGGAAGGCGGCCGCCAACAGCCAACGGGCGCGAGCCGGGATCGGCAGCGCTTCGGTTTCGCGCGCTTCGGTCTCGCGCATCGCGGCAACCCAACGACCCGAGAGCATCACGCCCGCGGCGGCCACCACCAGGTTCAGGCCCATCGCGAAGAACGCGCTGCCGCGCACGCCGAGGTGGCCCAGCAGGACCGCCTCGGTGGCAAGTGCGCCGGCCACGGCGCCGAGGGTGTTCCAGCCATAGAGGCGCCCGAGGACCGAGCCGAAACTAACGTCGCGCGCCAGGAGTGCCTTGACGAGCAGCGGCAAGGTCGCGCCCATGGCGATCGAGGGCAGCAGCATCAGGCTGAAGCCGGCGACGGTTCGCAGCAGATTCGCCAGCAGCGGTTCTTCCAGGGCCGGCCGCAGGATGGGTGCCAACAACGGGACCAGGAACGGCAGCCCGAAGACCAGGGCCACGCCGCTGACGCCGATTCCGAGTTCGAGTAGCGCGTAGGTGCGCACCGGCCGCGCGACCCGGGCGCCGAAGCGCGCCGCCGCGGCATTGCCCAGGGCGAGTCCGGCCATGAACGACGCCAACACGAGGCTCGAGGCCCAGACCCCGTTTCCGAACACGAGCCCGGCCTGATGGAACCAGAGGCTTTCGAAGATCAGGGCGGAGGCACCGGACAGGAAGAAGATCGCGCAGATGACCGCGTTCATGTGGCGACAAGGCTCCTGCCTGTTCCCCGCGGCGCGCAGGCCGTGGATGCCGATCCGGTTTTCATGAGTGCCGCGCGGAGCCGCCTTCGTGACCGTCTGCTGCCGGGAACTGCACAGGACTTGCCGGATCCCGAGCGCGGCGGCCGTGCATCATATCGCGCGACACGGCGTCCGGTTGGCCTAGAGTGCCCCCCATGACGAATCCCTCGCCGATCCGAAACCGTGTCACCGAGATGTTGGGTGTCGAATCCCCGATCGTCCAAGCACCGATGGGGTGGATCGCCCGCTCCACGCTGGCCTCGGCCGTCTCCAATGCGGGTGGGATGGGGATCATCGAGACCTCATCCGGGGAACTCGACGCGATCCGCGACGAGATTCGCAAGATGCGCGACCTCACCGACAAGCCCTTCGGCGTGAACATCGCCCAGGCCTTCGTGCGCGACCCGAGCATCGCCGATTTCGTCGTCGACCAGGGCATCCGATTCGTGACGACCTCTGCAGGCAGTCCGACAAAGTACACGGCCCAACTCAAGGCCGGCGGCCTGACCGTGTTCCACGTCGTGCCGACCCTGAAGGGCGCACTGAAAGCCGTGGCTGCCGGCGTCGACGGTTTGATCGTCGAAGGTGGCGAGGGCGGCGGCTTCAAGAACCCGCGGGACGTGGCCAGCATGGTCCTGTTGCCCCTGGTCGCATCGCGCGTGCAGGTCCCGATCATCGCCGCCGGCGGCATCGTTTGTGGGCGAACCATGGCGGCCGCCATCGCGCTCGGCGCTGAAGGCGTCCAGATGGGCACCCGCATGGTTTCGGCAGCAGAATCGCCGGTCCACGAGAACTGGAAGCAAGCCATCGTGGCGGCGGAAGAGACCGACACGGTCTTCCTGAATCGCAAGTTCGGCCCGGGCCTTCGCGCGCTACGAACCGAGAACAGCGAAGCCCTCGAGTACGCCGACCACAATGTGATGGGCGAAATGGGCAAGGCCATGGATCTCTATTTCGGCGGCGACATGAACGCGTCGATCGCACTGACCGGCCAGGTCGCCGGCCGCATCGACGGCGTGCGACCCGTCGACGAGATCCTGCGCAGCATCGTGGCCGAGTTCCATGAAGCGATCGCCGACCTCGGCAAGCGCTACGCCTGACGAGCCAGGTCTTCTACGGAAACGCCTCGGGAAGAAGCGCGTCACCGAATCGGTGGCGAGGCTGCGACCCCCAGACCGTCGCTCTCGTCGATCTGGGCAACCGGGTTCAGCCGGTCCTGGTAGAGCCAACCCTGGACGAGCGTGCCGTCCACCTTCTTGCCAACGCGACGGTTCTGCCCTTCAACGTAGTAGAGACTGGAGCTGATCCGAACCACTTCACGGTGGCGCTGCCGAAGCCTGTGACCCGGGTTGATGCTGTAGATTCAACAACTTGTTCCACGGCGACCTATGAAGGACCAATTGGACACGTGCGTCCATGTCAATTCTTCCGACGAGATCATGTCACCCTTCGGCAAGGTGCTCGCAGTCGACTACTACGACGGGCCCACTCGCTGTCTCGTGGAGTGCCGTCATTGCAACAGGGTGTTCGCACTGGAAATGATTGACTGGGATGACGACCAATCTGCCCGCGTGTTCTCGTCGACTCCGGCGGACCACGATCTCTTCGACCGACTGGTCGAGTCCGCGTCCCATGACGAACAGCCACGATGGCCGGTATGGCTTCCCAGCTCTCCAGGGTTTTACCGACAGGCCGACCAAGCGCTTCGCGAGCTGGAGAAGCCGACCGCTGCAGTCGTGCTACGACTCGCCAATCACGTCCAGTTGGCGTCGCGAGTGCTTTCCGAATTGGAGCGTGAGCTGTCGAACGAGGCCGGCTGGGTTACCGGAACCTTCCGCGAACGAACGTGGCTACCAACGCTGCTCGAAAATCGGTAGAGACGACGAAGAACGCTTCATGAGTTTTCGGCCGAGCGACCGCGACGAGAGCGGCCAGCTGACCTAACTGCCCCGGGTTCGCAGCAAAGTAGGTGCAAGGGTGGGTCAAAAGGATCCCCCGTGGCAGAAGAACCTTTGGAGCCCGCCTCTCGAGCTCCCCGCAGGGCCTTGACATAACGTCCATACCCGGACATTGGGAGATAACGCAGCCTTTTCTTCCTATCCTCGGCATAGAGGGGTCGTCTTGACGGCGATGGAACGGGGGAACGGCGATGGGCGGCGGTGCGTTCGGGTCGCGGTCTCCGTGAAGCACTGTGGCGCGATGAGCCGATCCATTGGCTCCAGGCTGGTGCAGAGTACCTGACCAAAATACGATATATCGTATATTGGTCTTGACTATTCTACGATCTTGCAGAAAATAGGCGATCATGGCTCGCTCAAAGCGCATCTACGACGCCTTCCTGGCCGAGCACTTCTCGCACAATCGCCAGATGGCCTTCGTGAGCGGGCCCCGTCAGGTCGGGAAGACGACCACGTGTCGAGGGCACGCTGACTTCTACGTCAACTGGGACAACGAGGATGATCGCGAGCGACTGCTGGCAGGATCCGCGGCTCTGGTCGAGACCTTGGGGTTGAATCGGCTGTCTGCTGGGAATCCAGCGGTGCTCTTCGACGAACTGCACAAGTACCCCCGCTGGAAGCAGTTCCTGAAGGGATTCTTCGATGTGTACGGTGATCGAGTGCGAGTCATCGTGACGGGTAGCAGCCGCCTGGAGGTCTATCGACGCGGCGGTGACAGCTTGATGGGGCGCTATTTCCCTTACCGCATGCATCCCTTCTCAGTCGCCGAGAGCCTTTCCAAGGCGCTTCCCGATCCTGAGCAAATCGTTCGCGCACCCAGGAAGCCCAAGGCTGCGAACTACGAGGCGCTCTGGACGCACGGCGGGTATCCGGAGCCTTACCTCAAGCGCGATTCGCGCTTCAGCCGAAGGTGGCAATCGCTGCGATTGGAGCAGCTCGTTCGCGAAGACATCCGCGACCTCACGCAGATTCAACAAATCGATCAGCTCCAGATTCTGGTCAAGCTTCTATCCGGTCGGTCGGCTCACCAGCTCATCTACGGAAACCTCGCAAAGGAGGTGCGAGTCACTGTCGATACGATCCGCCGATGGGTCGAGGTCCTGCAAAGCCTTCACCTCGGCTTCCTCGTCAGGCCATGGTTCAAGAACGTCAGCCGCTCGCTCCGAAAGGAGCCCAAGTGGTTCCTGCGAGACTGGGCTTCCATCGAAGACCCAGGAGACAAGGCCGAGACCTTCGTCGCATGCCACCTGCTCAAAGCTGTGGACGGCTGGAACGACCTGGGTCTCGGTAAGTTCGAGCTCGGGTATCTTCGCGACAAGGAAAAGCGTGAAGTTGATTTTCTGGTCGCACGAGATGGAAAGCCCTGGTTCCTCGTCGAAGTCAAGCAGCGGGACGAGGAGATCGGCAGAGCCCTCGAGTACTTTCAAAGGCAGCTCGATGCTCCGCATGCCTTTCAGGTCGTTCTCGATTCGGAGTACGTGGGCGCGGATTGCTTTGCGGAGGGTCGGCGGCCGCTAGTCGTTCCAGCGAAGACCTTCTTGTCTCAGCTTCTGTAGCGAGATCCTGCGAGCCGAGGGCGCTACGGGATTCGCCCGGCCGAGCAGCTGCGGGTGCATCCGCTTCGCGGGGCGATCTTCGAGACGTGGATCGTCTCCGAGAGCTACAATCACCGGATGAACCGCGGTGATCCGTGAACCGCTCTTGCGGCGACTAGCGCGAAGCGCTCTCTCTGCTAATCGCGAAAGGGCTCGACCAGAACCCTGATCCATTCGCCCCGGTCGTATGACTCGAAGGCGCGCGCCGCCTCCGCCAGCGAGATGCGCCCGTCTCGGGCCCGCTGCGGCTACTTGACATAACGTCCTTACCCGGACATTGGGAGATAACGCAGCCTGTTCTTCCTATCCTCCAGCCATACGCGCCGGCCCCACCGAAGGCTGCCCCCAGGTCAGAAGACTGCACCGGCGTAGCTTCGGATCGCGGGAAGAACGCTCCCGCTGATGGGCCGCTAAATCGCGCTTCGACGGGAGTGAGACCGCCAAACAAGCGAGATTCGCACCAAGCGCTGCCCAGAACACGTAGATTGGCATGGGACTGAGGTGGGAAGCAAAGAGTGGCGAGGAACCAGCGACGAGCAGTAGCCAAGCAGCGACCGAAATCCTGACGAATCCCCCGTACTCGGCTGCCCTTCCCACGCTCCAGGCAAAGATCGCGCCGCAGAAACAGGATGCTCCCGCGATCACCGACCAGCCACTGGCACCAGTGGGGGCAAGACTGACACCGATCGCTGCTGGAGGACTACACGCTAGCCTTTGCCTAGAAGGTCACCACGCTCCGAATCGACTCGCCCGCGTGCATCATGTCGAAGGCGCTGTTGATCTCTTCGAGCGGCATCACGTGAGTGATCAGATCGTCGATGTTGATCTTGCCGTCCATGTACCAATCGACGATTCGCGGCACATCGGTTCGTCCCTTGGCGCCGCCGAAGGCGCAGCCCTTCCAGACACGACCGGTCACGAGTTGGAACGGGCGGGTGGCGATCTCTTCCCCGGCGCCGGCCACCCCAACAATCACGGACATGCCCCAACCGCGGTGGCAGCATTCGAGCGCCTGACGCATCACGTTCACGTTGCCGATGCACTCGAAGCTGTAGTCGGCACCGCCGCCGGTCAGCTCGACCAGGTGTTCGACGAGATCGCCCTCGACTTCGCTCGGATTCACGAAGTGGGTCATGCCGAATTTCTCGGCCAACGCCTTCTTGCCGGGGTTGAGATCGACGCCCACGATCTTGTCGGCGCCGACCATGCGCAGCCCCTGGAGCACGTTGAGCCCGATACCGCCGAGACCGAAGACCACGCAGTTGGCGCCGGCCTCGACCTTGGCCGTGTTCACGACCGCGCCGATGCCCGTGGTCACGCCACAGCCGATGTAACAGACCTTCTCGAACGGTGCGTCCGGGCGAATCTTCGCCAGCGCAATCTCCGGGACCACCGTGTAGTTCGAGAACGTCGAGGTCCCCATGTAGTGGTGGATCAGACCGCCCTCCCCCGAGAACCGGCTGGTGCCGTCGGGCATCAGGCCCTGGCCCTGGGTGGCGCGGATCGCCGTGCAGAGGTTCGTCTTTCCGGACAGACAGCTCTTGCACTGACGACACTCGGGAACGTAGAGGGGAATCACATGGTCGCCGGGGGCGCAGGCCGTGACGCCGCTGCCCACTTCCACGACGACGCCGGCACCCTCATGGCCCATGACGCTCGGGAAGAGTCCCTCGGGATCGCGACCCGAGAGGGTGAACGCATCGGTGTGACAGACACCGGACGCCTTCACTTCGACCAACACCTCGCCGGCCCGGGGCCCTTCGAGGTCGATCTCTTCGATCACGAGGGGCTTTCCTGCTTCGCGGGCGACGGCGGCCTTGGTCTTCATCGGCATCCTCTCTCGGTGGGGACGGGCATCATAACGCGGCGCTCGGAGCGTGTGCTAAAGCCGAGCGATGGGAAAACGTTTCGATGAGCTCTGCGAGATCCTCGACCTGGAGGAGATCGATCTCAACATCTTCCGGGGCGCGAATGAGCGGGGCCAGGTGCATCGCTTGTTTGGCGGCCAGGTCCTGGCACAGGCGTTGATGGCCGCGGGGCGCACGGTCGAGAACCTGGTGCCCCACTCTCTCCACGGCTACTTCCTGCGCCCGGGCGATCCGAAGATTCCGGTGCTCTACACGGTGGATCGCATTCGCGACGGCCGCTCGTTCACGACGCGTCGGGTGGTCGCGATCCAACATGGCCGGGCGATCTTCAACCTCGCCACGTCCTTTCACGCGCCGGAGTCGGGTTACGAGCATCAGTCCGACATGCCCGAGGCACCCGAGCCCGAGAGTCTGCCGACCTGGCTCGAACAGCTTCGCGAACACAGCGATCGTGTTCCCGATTTCGAGAGCCGCGAGGCGCGTGGCGAGCCGCCCTTCGACTTCCGCTTCGTGAACCTGCCGACCTATCTGGGAGGCGAGGGAGGGCGAGATCCGAACCTGATCTGGCTGCGCGCGGGCGGCGTTCCCGAGGCGCACGATCCGCTGCTCCATGAGTGTCTGCTCACTTACGCGACCGATATGTCACTGATCGACACGATTGCGCGACATCACGCCAAACGAACCCGTGCCGGTACGATCTCGATGGCGGCGAGCCTCGACCATGCCGTCTGGTTCCACCGCCCGATTCGTGTCGACGACTGGGTGCTCTATGCCCAGGACAGCCCTTCGGCCTCGGCCGGCAGGGGTTTCGCGCGCGGTTCCCTCTACTCTCGCGAGGGCGTGCTGCTGGCGTCGGTGGCCCAGGAAGGGTTGATCCGTGCCCCGAGAACGACACCTGACCTGACGACCTGATCTCTGCGATCGGTGCCCGTCGGCAGGATCACTTCTTGCTCTCTATCGCGGCGACGCCGAGTCGCAAGGTCTTCAGCACCTTCAAGGCGGTCCGGACCTCGGCGACCGAGATGCCACGGGCCAGTGCGTTCAAGCGCTCCGCTTCGGCGGCCGCCAGCGCTTGATAGGCGGCCAGTCCGGCTGCGGTGAGCTCGAGCCGAGTGGTGCGCCGATCTTCCGGACTCTCCTGGGCCGAGATCCAGCCCTCATCGACGAGCGCGGAACTCAGGCGATGCGCGCCCTGACGGCTGCTGCGCCGGGCTCGAGCGACATCGCTGATCGTCATCGGCCCCAGGGTCGCCAGGATCCGCAAGATCGAGAGCCGACCGCGGGACACATCCTCGTCGCCCCAGATCTCGCCACTGCGATCGAGTTCCTGGAGCAGTTGGAAGACCGCCGCACCCGCCTCGCTATAGCGAGCGGCACCGCGCCGCGTGTCTCGACTGGATCCCACCTTCGAACGGTACCCGTCCCGCAGGCCCGCTCAAACACGGGCGACGCGAACGGCTTGCGGCGGGCCCGGGAGCCGCCATGCTCCGACGCCATGCCCGGCGGAGGTGCAGGACTCGCCCTTCTTGCGGCACTCGTGCTGGGTGCGGTGGTCCGCGTGGTGGTGCCCTGGCCCGCCGTGGTGAGCGAACAAGGGATCCTGCCGCCGGGTGGGGCCGATGAGTTCTATCACCTGCGCCGCATCGAGTACTCGGTCGAGAACTTCCCGGCCGTGCTTTCCCGCGACGCCTATGTGAACGCGCCGAATGGCGGCGAGATCGTGTGGCCGCCCCTCTGGGATCTCGGCATCGCGGCGCTGGCGCTGCCTTTCGGCGCAGCGGGGGATCGCGAGCGGCTCGAAGCCGTGGTCGCTGGCGTCCCACCCCTGATCGGTCTCGCCACGATCGTGCTCGTCTTCGCGATGGCGCGGCGCCAGTTCGGGGATCGAGCGGCGGCCACCTGTGCACTCCTTCTCGCGGTCTTGCCCGCGCACCAACTCTCCTCGCGCATTGCAAAGAGCGACCACCACGTCGGCGCGGTGCTGGCCACCAGCTGGCTGCTATTCGTCGGAATGCGCTGGCTGGACGGGCCCGTCGGACGCCGCCGCCTGCGGGTCGCCATCGAGCTCGGCCTCGCGATGGCGACGGTGCTGCTGATCTGGACCGGCGCACTCCTGCATGTTGGGATCACGCTCGTCGTCGCCTCTGTCACGGTTCTCGCTGCCGGCGATCGATCGGTCGCCATCGCGCGCGGCCGGGAGCTGGCGCTGGCCTGTGGCGTCGCCGCGCTGGCCATCGCACCCTTTTCGTTAGGCGTCGTCTGGCTCGAGTATGGCGGCTTCTCACCGCTGGTCCTGTCCTCGTTCCAGCCTGTCCTGTTCGCGGCCGGAGCCGCCGTGCTCGGCTCGTCCGCCGAGCTCTGGGCGCGCACACCCCTCGGCGGAAGGCGCGGCCAGAGGATTGGCAGCGCGCTCGGACTCGGAGCCGTCGGCCTCGGAGCGACCGTGCTCGCGGCGCCGGAACTCGGCCAGGCGTTGCTGGTGGGCGCCGGTTGGTTCCAGGAGGCCGAGGACTTCCAGAGCCACGTCCTCGAACTCCGCTCCATGTGGACCGCGGGCGGCGTCTTCGATGTCAACGTGCCGCGGTTGCTCTTCACCCAGGCTATCGCGCTGGTGCTGCCGGTCGCGTTCTGGCTGGGCTTGCGTGCTGTGCGCGCCGGCGAAGGAAGTGGCGTCTGGTTGCTGATCGCCTGGAGCATCGCGTTCTTTGCAGCCTCATCGAACCAGATCCGATTCTCCAATGAACTGGCCGTTCCGGTCGCCCTGCTGGCCGGTGCCTTCGTCGAGCGCGCCTATCAACCGCGCCTGGCCGCCGCCGCCCTCGCCTTCGCCGCGACCGGAACCTCGCTCATGGTGTACGCCGAGCCTTCGGGGGATGTGCTGCGGGCGATGCGGAACGAAGCGCCCCGCAAACTCGGCCTGGACGAGCGGATCGCCACGCTGGTTCCGCTGGCGCGCTGGCTGGGGGAAAACAGCCCGGAGAGCCCGGGCTGGCTGGCTGCCGAGGCGGGCCCTGGATACGCCGTCCTCACACCCTGGGGCCAGGGACACCTGGTGCGATACTACGCGCGGCGCGCCATGGTCCAGGACAATTTCGGCGTCTACGGGGGCCGCGCCAGCTACGAAGCCGCCGAACGCTATTACGGCGAATCCGATGAGACACGCGCCATCGAACTGCTCGAGACGCTAGGCGTTCGCTATGTGCTTGCCGCACCCGGGGGCTCCGGGCATGGGCGGGCCTACGAGCCGTTGACGATGGCACGGCGCACGGCCCTCCATCGCGGCTTCCAATCCCGCGACACCGGCTCCGACGGCCGCACCATCGAGGTGGCCGCCCTCTCCCGTCATCGGCTGATCCACGAAGCTGCGTGGAAGCCCGGCATCGATGAAGCCGGGCTCGACCCGCTGACCCGGGCCGCGGCCGCCTACCGCTGGTTCGAGATCGTCGCGGGCGCGCGCATCGAGGGCAGCGCCGAACCCGGCTCGACGGTGACGGCCCGGATCGCGCTCGAGAGCCCCCGCGGCGAAGCCCTGCGCTACGAGGTGCGCGCTCGCAGCAACGGCAGCGGCCGCTACCGCCTGACCGTCCCCTACCCGACCGGCGACCGCAGCACGGCCATCCAGAGCGGCGACCGCTACCGCCTGATCGGAAGTGGCGGCGGTGGCGAGGTCGCCGTTTCCGAGGCCGCGGTTCGTCGCGGCGAATCGATTCCGGGCCCGGATCTTCGGCGCCTCACCGAACCAACGCCCGCGATTCGTTGATCGCCGCTGCGAGCCGGTTCAATCCTTCTCGAAGACGAACAGACGATTCAAGCCGAGCTGGAACGAGCGCACCGAGACCAGGCGCAGGCCCGCAGCTTCGAATAGCGACCCGGTGCTGCGGACATCGAAGCCGTGGTGCTCCTCCTCGGACATGCCGTCGGCCAATCCGCTTCGGATCAGGACGTCGAGCAGGGTGTCGACGAATGGGTGCGGCACCGTGAGGACGACACGACCGCCCGGCGCCAGCACCCGTTCGCAGGCCGCGGCGAGTTCCGACGGGCGCGGGACGTGCTCGAGTACCGCCAACATCGTGATGCAATCGAAAGCACCGGCCTCGAAATCGACCTCCTGGGGAAAGGTCCCGCGCTGCCAACGGAGCCGGCCCCGTTGGCCGGCCTCGATCAACGGATCGACCCCCAGGGCGCTCGCCACCCGGCCGGCCGCGCGCTCCATCAGCACGCGGTCATAGCAGCCGATATCGAGCAGCCGATCGCCTTCGCGAATGAACGGCAGCGCCTTGGCGGCGCGCCAGCGTTGGAGCCAACGGTCGAGCGTGCGCACCTAACGTTTCCGACGAATCCCGAGCATGCTGTAGACGAAGGAGAGTGCCAGCGTCTGCACGCCGGTTCCCGCCAGCGTCGCCCCGACGATCACGGGACGAAGCGTGACGCGAGGATCGAGGGGGCCGAACCCGGCGTCCGCCCAACCGGCCGCCGCGGTTCCGATCAAGCCGACGCCGAGCAGCGTCAACAGGGCGCCGGCCACGATGCCACGCTCGAGGGTGAAGATATCGAAGAGGTTCCGCATCCAGGGCGCAGCCGGTCCGATCTCCTCCTCGACGGCGAAGATGCGCGCGGCGATCCCGATTCCCACGGCCTGATAGCCGACGATCACGAGCAGGCTTGCAACCACCATCGTGTGGACATCGAAGCTCACGCTGCCGATCACGACCGGGCCGAGCGAAAGGGCGCCCAGCGCCGCCACACCGAGGGCGGTCAGGACCAGGCCCGGCGCGAATAGCGTCCAGCGGGGCGAGAGCACCATCATGAAACGCAGATGGCGCCAACCATCGCGCCAGGTCTGCAGGTGCGGAGCGCGGGAACGGCCATCCGGACGCAGCGTGATCGGCACTTCCCCGATCTGGAGTCCCCGGGCCGCGGCCTTCACGACCATCTCGCTTGCGAACTCCATTCCGGAGGTCCGAAGCCCGAGTTGTCGATAGGCCTTCTTCGTCAGGCCGCGCAGCCCGCAGTGGAAATCCGAAACCGGTGTCCTGAATAGCAGGCGACCCACGAAGGAAAGCACCGGATTGCCGAGCCAGCGATGCAGCCACGGCATGGCGCCGGGCTCGATCCGACCCTGCATGCGCGAACCCATCACGAGATCCGCGCCGGCGCGCAGCCCCTCGATCATCGGGAACGCCTCGGCGAAGTCGTAGGACTCGTCGGCGTCGCCCATGATCAGGAAGCGGCCCCGGGCCGCGTCGAAACCACCCATCAAGGCGTTGCCGTAGCCGCGGTCGGAGACCTCGACCAGACGTGCCCCCAGCCGTGTCGCGATCTCCCGGGAACCGTCGCTGCTGCCGTTGTCTGCGACGATGATCTCCGCGTCGAGGTTCGCGTCGGTGATGCATTGCTGGATGGTGCGAATGCAAGGCTCGAGGGTCTCGGCCTCATCGAGGCAGGGCAGAACGAACGAGACTTCGGGGCTGTCGCTGGCCACGGGGCACCTCCGGCCACGAAGGAGTGTGCCAGATCCGCACCCGGAGGAGACGCCTCGCCTTTTCGGGCGAACCGGAAATGCCGTGAGCGTTCGGGGAACTGGCGACGCCGCTTGCCGCCCGACGAGGCGCCGACGGGTGCAGTCCTACCGCGGTCACAGGCGGGCGCGCGCGAGCCGTTCTAAGGTTGGCGCGCATTGGAGGCCCCATGGCACGCAAGCTCCGCTATTCCGAGGACGAACTACTCAGCTCTCACGAGTTCGCCAAACCGCAGATCGAGGCCGGGCACCGGATCCACGGCGGATTCCTCGAAAACGGCGCGTATCAGCCGCCGCGGGCACTGCTCCGTGAACCCGCCCTCGGGGCGTGGACCGCGGCACTCCGCGAACGGGGCGGGGAGTGGCTGGAGGCCGACGCCTCGCTCCTCTCGGGCATTCGCTATCCGAACGCGGCGCAGATGAAATTGCTGCTCCAGGAAGGCCAGGGCCTGACCTTCTGGAACATGCTCACCATCACCGGGCACATCGAGGCCCGCGGACGCGTGCTCGCGACGATGGAGTTGCCGAACTTCGCCGACGCCGTCGTCGAGGACATCTCGGAGATGGCCATCGGCCACCTGAACGGCGGCCTCTTGAAGGCCCACGGCCTCGACGAGGGGGGCGAACCCGAACAGGGCATCGGCGGCCACGATTTGATGTGGTTCGCGCTGCGAGACCTGGCCTTCGGCGAGACGAAATTCGAGGAACCGGTGATTCCCGAGAACATCGGGCGCCCAGAGGGAGAGTTGTCGCTGCACCCGGACATCAGCGAGGGACACCAGCGGCTGGTTTCCTTCCTGCTGAACCTGCTGTTGATCGAGTTCCGCGCCGAACTCGGCTTCCAGCTGAGCGAGACCCTGTTGCGCGACCCCGACCTGTTCAAGGGCCGACGCCCGGAGGCGGAACACGCCGCCGAGATCGTCGGCCGAATCCGCGCCGACGAAGAGATCCATGTGCGTTCGTTGCGGCTCTACCTCGGCGAGATCCGGAGTGTCCACTTCCGCGGCAAGGACGGCGCCGAGATCCCCGGCAGCGAACTCGTCGATTCCGTCTGGGCGGGGCTGGTGCGTTGGGCCACCGTCGAGCGGCCGCGCCTGGCGGCAGCCCAGGAGCGCGAGCTGATGAGCCAGCGCATCCTTGGGGCCCCGGACGGTGAGCGCATCCTGGCGGCGTTCAATGCCCTGGCAGACCGCGAGGCCGAAGCGGCCGCGTGAGCGAAGCGCCGCAGCTCCTCGAGTTCCAGACCAGCGACGGCCTGACGCTCCGAGCGGATGGCTTCGGCGATCCGACGGCGCCGCCGGTGTTGTTGCAGCACGGCGGTGGCCAGACCCGACATGCGTGGGGTGGCACCGCTCGAGCGTTGGCCGACGCGGGCTGGTTCGGCATTGCCCTCGACCTTCGCGGCCACGGCGACAGCGATTGGTCGAGTGCCGGCGACTACGCTTTTCAGCGCTTCGGCCAGGACACCGTCGAGGTCGCGGCGCAGCTGACACGACCGCCCGCGCTGGTGGGTGCATCGTTAGGCGGTCTTGCAGGGCTGCTGGCCAACGCCATAGCGCCCGCGCCTCCGGGTTCGCATCTCGTACTCGTCGACGTCACGCCTAGCATGAACGCGGCCGGCGTCGACACGATCAAGTCGTTCATGGCCGACCGGATCGACGAGGGCTTCGGAAGCCTCGAAGAAGCCGCGGATGCGGTGGCCCGCTACCTACCGCATCGGCCGCGGCCAAAGGACGTTTCGGGCCTCGAGAAGAACTTGCGACTGCGCGAGGATGGCCGCTGGCGCTGGCATTGGGACCCGGGCTTCATGCGACGAGAAGGCCCCGAAGGCTCGCCGATCGAACCTGACGCCCTTAAGCAGGCAGCGCGCGGCCTGACCGTGCCGACCCTGCTGGTACGCGGCCGCATGAGCGAACTGGTCGAGGAAGCCCACGCCCAGGAGTTTCTCGAGCTGGTCCCGCACGCCGAATACGTGGATGTCTCCGGTGCGGGCCACATGGTGGCCGGCGACCGCAACGATGCCTTCACCGAGGCCGTGACGAGCTTCTTGTCTACAGGGTGACAGACTGATTTCGCCTTTGTTCGCCGTACTAAGGCAATTTTGGGGCATTTCCCCTTCAATCGATTGATCGTATGGGCTAAGGGATCGCCGACACGCAACCGATTGACTATCTCGAGCATCGTACTCGCCAAAGGGTAGGAGGAGGCTCGAATGGTCGATCGCCTGGCGGATTCGGATTCTGTCGAGACAGAGGAGTGGCTCGAAGCACTCGAGTCGGTGTTCCGGACCGAAGGCGCCGAGCGCGGCCACTACCTGATCGAGCGTCTGATCGACCAGGCCCGGCGCTCGGGCGCCCACCTGCCCTACTCAGCAACGACGGCGTACCTCAACACCATCCACGTTTCGGAAGAACCCTCGATGCCGGGGGAACCCGGCCTCGAGCACCGCATCCGCTCGATCATCCGCTGGAATGCGCTGGCCATGGTGATCCAGGCGAACCGACACTCGACTGAACTCGGCGGCCACATCGCGAGTTTCCAGAGCGCGGCGACCCTGTACGACGTCGGCTTCAATCACTTCTTCAAGGGCAAGGGCCACGTCGACGGCCCGGACCTGCTCTTCATCCAGGGCCACTGCTCGCCGGGAATCTACGCCCGCGCCTTCCTCGAAGACCGCATCAGCGAAGAGCAGCTCAACCGCTTCCGTCAGGAGGTCGACGGCGGTGGCCTCAGCTCCTACCCGCACCCGTGGTTGATGCCCGCATTCTGGCAGTTCCCCACGGTCTCGATGGGCCTCGGCCCGATCCAGGCGATCTACCAGGCGCGCTTCATGAAGTACCTGGAACACCGGGGCCTGCAGGAGATGAAGGGCCGCAAGGTCTGGGCCTTCATGGGCGACGGCGAAATGGACGAACCGGAATCATTGGGTGCCATCGGCCTGGCCGCTCGCGAAGGGCTCGACAACCTGATCTTCGTGGTGAACTGCAACCTGCAGCGCCTCGATGGACCGGTGCGCGGCAACGGCAAGATCATCCAGGAACTCGAAGGCACCTTCCGCGGCGCTGGCTGGAACGTGTTGAAGGTGATCTGGGGCGATCGCTGGGACCCGCTGATCGCCAAGGACAAGAGCGGCCGGCTGCTCGAGCGCATGGAACGCGCCGTCGACGGCGACTATCAAGCGTACAAGGCCAAGGGCGGCGCCTACGTGCGCGAGCACTTCTTCGGCGCGCATCCAGAGCTGCAGGCCCTGGTCGCCAACATGACCGACGACGACATCTGGCAGCTGAACCGCGGTGGCCACGACCCGGGCAAGATCCACGCCGCCTATCATGCGGCCGTGCACCACGAAGGGCAGCCCACGGTCATCCTCGCCAAGACGGTCAAGGGCTACGGGATGGGTGAAGCCGGCGAAGGGCAGAACTTCACCCACCAACAGAAGAAGCTGGGCGAGGACGCGCTGCGGCGCTTCCGCGATCGCTACCGGATTCCGATCCCGGACGATCAGATCCAGGAGGCGCCGTTCTACAAGCCGGAGCCGGACAGTCCCGAGATCCGCTACCTCCACGAGCGCCGACAGGAACTCGGCGGCTACCTGCCCGAACGGAGCCGCGGCGCCTCGCGGCTGCCGCTACCGGCGCTCGAGAAGTTCGAGAGCGTGCTCAAGGGCTCCGGCGAGCGCGAGATGTCGACCACGATGGCCTTCGTGCGAATCCTCTCGACGCTGCTTCGCGACAAGGAACTCGGTCCGCGAATCGTACCGATCGTTCCCGACGAATCCCGCACCTTCGGGATGGAGGGCTTGTTCCGCCAGCTCGGCATCTACGCCTCGACGGGCCAGCTCTACGAGCCGGTCGATTCGGACACGATCGCCTACTACCGGGAAGACAGGGACGGGCAGATCCTCCAGGAAGGCATCAACGAGGCCGGCGCGCTCTGTTCGTTCATTGCCGCGGGGACCTCCTACGCCACCCACGACCTGCCGATGATCCCGTTCTACATCTTCTACTCGATGTTCGGCATCCAGCGCGTGGGCGACCTGATCTGGGCCGCCGCGGATTCCCGCACACGCGGCTTCTTGCTAGGCGGGACCAGCGGACGCACCACGTTGGCTGGCGAAGGCCTGCAACACCAGGACGGCCACAGCCATCTCTGGTTCTCCTCGGTGCCGAACTGCGTGACCTACGATCCCAGCTACGCCTACGAACTGGCCGTGATCCTGCACGACGGCATCCGCCGCATGTACCAGGAAGACGAAGCCGTCTTCTACTACGTGACGGTGATGAACGAGAACTACGTGCATCCGGCCATGCCCGAAGGCGCGAAGGAGGGCATCCTGCGCGGGATGTACCCGATCCGGGAGGGAAGCGGCGACGGCGAGCGCGTCCAGCTCCTCGGCAGCGGCACCATCCTGCGCGAAGCCCTGGCCGCGGCGGACCTGCTGCGAGACGATTTCCAGATCGAATCCGACGTGTGGAGCGTGACGTCCTTCGGCGAACTCGTGCGAGACGGTCAATCCGTCGAGCGTTGGAACGGCCTGCACCCCGGCGAACCCCAACGCCAATGCTATGTCGAAGAGCAGCTGTCTGGGCGCCTGGGGCCCGTGATCGCGGCCACCGACTACGTGCGCGCGCTCCCGGAACTGATCCGTGCGTTCGTCCCAGCGCGCTACCGCACGCTCGGAACGGACGGCTTCGGCCGCTCGGACATGCGCGAACGTTTGCGCCACCACTTCGAGATCGATCGCTACTACATCGCAATCTCGGCACTCAAGGCCTTGAGTGACGACGGCAGCCTGCCGCCCGCGGTCGTGCAGCAGGCCATCGAGAAGTACGGCATCGACGCTGGCAAGCTCGACCCGGTCCGGGCCTAGGCGCTCCGCATGAGCGAACTCCACGACGTCATCCTTCCCGACATCGGCGACACCGAGAGCGCCGATGTCGTCGAGATCCTGGTCCGGCCGGGCGAACACGTCGCCGTCGAGCAATCGATCCTGGTGCTCGAGAGCGACAAGGCCTCGATGGAAGTGCCGGCCCCGGTCGCCGGCGTGATCGAGGAGATCGTGGTCGCGGTCGGCGACGCCGTCGGCGAAGGCGCGCGACTCGCGGTGATTCGCCTCGACGAAGGAGCCGCAGCGGCGCCTCCGACGGAACCGAAGCCAACAGCGGCTGCAGCGCCGGCACCGCTCCCAGACGACACGCCGATCGTGGGCACACCGAACGCCCTGGCACCGGCCACGGAAACCATTGGCGCCGAGCCGCCCAAGCTCCACAAGCCGGTGGCAGCCCACGCGAGCCCCTCGGTGCGCCAGCTGGCTCGCGAACTCGGCGTCGCCCTGGACCTGGTTCCCGGAACCGGCCGCAAGGCGCGCGTGACGCGCGAAGACGTGCAGCGCTTCGTGAAGGCCTCGCTCGCGGCCGGGAGCGGCGGCGGCGTTCCGATCGCGGGCGTCGCCGTGGCGGCGCCGCTCGCGATCGACTTCACGAAGTTCGGTGAAATAGAGACCACGCCACTCAATCGGATTCGCCGGCTCTCGGCGGCCAACCTGCACCGCAGCTGGGTCACCGTCCCCCACGTCACCCAGTTCGACGAAGCCGACATCACGGAACTCGACGCCTTCCGAAAGGCGCACAAGGGAGAAGCCGAGGCCGCGGGTGTGAAGCTGACCTTCCTGCCCTTCGTGGTCAAGGCGGTGACGGCGGCCCTCCGGGAGTTCCCCCACTTCAATGCCTCGCTCGACCCGACCGGCGAGAACCTGATCCTGAAGCGCTACCTGAACGTCGGCGTCGCCGTCGATACGGAAAACGGTCTGGTCGTGCCGGTAATTCGAGGCGCGGATTCGAAGGGACTCTTCGAACTCGCCGGGGCACTGGAAGATCTGTCGCTGCGCGCCCGCGATCGGAAGCTCCGGCCGCAGGACCTCCAGGGCGGGAGCTTCAGCATCTCGAGCCTCGGTGGCATCGGCGGCACGTTCTTCACGCCCATCGTGAACCATCCGGAAGTCGCCATCCTCGGCGTCTCGCGCATGGAATGGAAACCCGTCCTCCGAGAGGGTGAATTCGTACCGCGGCTGATCCTGCCGTTGTCGCTCTCCTACGATCACCGGGTGATCGATGGCGCCGACGCCGTGCGCTTCACCAGCCGCCTCACGCTGTTGCTCTCGGATCTGCGAAGGCTGTTGCTCTAGCCATGCCGGAAACCCTGTCGGTCTGTGTGCCCGATATCGGCGAGTTCGATCTCGTCGACGTCGTCGAGTTATTGGTTCGCGTGGGCGACCGCGTGGAAGTCGAGCAATCCCTGCTGGTGCTCGAAAGCGACAAGGCTTCGATGGAAGTTCCTTCGCCGGCAGCCGGTATCGTGCTTTCGCTGACGGTCAGCGAGGGGAGCCAGGTTGGAGAGGGCAGCGAACTCTGCGTGTTGTCCGTGGAAGCCAGCGAGGCCGCGCCTGCCGAAACCGACACGAAGGCGCCGACGGCTTCGGCGCCCGGACGCGCGGACCTGATCGTGTTGGGCGCAGGGCCTGGCGGCTACACCGCGGCGTTTCGCGCGGCCGACCTCGGGCTGTCGGTCATCCTCGTCGAGCGCGACGCAACGCTAGGCGGGGTATGCCTCAACGTCGGCTGCATCCCGTCCAAAGCGCTGCTCCACATGGCGGGCGTTCTCGAAGAGGCCAAGGCGCTCGGTGCCCATGGCATCGGCTTCTCCGAGCCGAGTTTCGATTGGGCGCGCATCCGCGCCCGCAAGGACGAGGTCGTCGGCACCTTGACGCGCGGGCTCGACGGCCTCGCGAAGGCGCGGGGCGTCAGCGTCATCCACGGAACCGGCCGCTTCACCGGCAGCCACGAGCTGACGGTCGAGACCGCTGACGGTCCGCGCGTGCTGGGCTTCGAGAACGCGATTCTCGCGACCGGCTCGCGACCCGTCGTGATCCCCGGACTGCCCGACGACCCCCGCATCATCGATTCGACCGGCGCCCTCGAGCTCGACGGCCCTCCAGGCCGCATGCTCGTGGTCGGCGGCGGCATCATCGGCCTCGAGATGGCCACGGTCTACCTCTCGTTCGGCTGGCAGGTAACCGTCGTCGAATTGCTGGACCGACTGATGGTCGGCGTCGATCGCGATCTGGTGCGGCCCCTCGAGAAGGATCTCCGCAAACGTTGCACGGCGATCCACCTCGGTGTGGGCCTCGGCGGGATCGAGGCCGACGATGCCGGTCTGCGCGTCACCTATCAAGGCGACGACGCACCGCCGGAAGCCGAGTTCGACCGCGTGCTGGTCGCCGTCGGCCGACGCACGAATCACGAGGGCATCGGCTTGGACCTGCTCGGCATCCAGCCCGATGAACAGGGCGTCGTTGCCATCGACGCGCAGCAGCGAACCTCGGCCTCTCACATCTTCGCGATCGGCGACCTCACCGGGCAACCCCAGCTCGCCCACCGCGCGACGCATCAGGGCAAGGTCGCCGCCGAGGTTGCGGCCGGCCAGAAGAGCGCGTTCGACGCGCGCACGATCCCGTCCGTCGCCTACACGGACCCCGAGGTGGCCTGGGCTGGCCTCACCGAAGAGGACGCAGCGCGCCAGGGCATCGAAATCCGCAAGGGTGTCTTCCCCTGGGCGGCCAGCGGCCGCGCCATCGGCGTCGGGCGAACCGACGGCTTGACCAAGCTGCTCTTCTCGGTCGAGGACGGACGCCTGCTGGGCGCCGGCATCGTCGGCGTCCATGCCGGCGAACTGATCGCCGAACCCACCCTGGGCATCGAGATGGGCGCGGACGCGGCCGACCTCGGGCTCACCGTTCATGCACACCCGACCCTTGCGGAGACGGTGGCCTTCGCGGCCGAAGTCGCCGAGGGAACCGCCACGGATCTTCCCCCGCCGCGAAAACGTTAGGTCTGGTCGCTCGAGAAGCCCCTTGAGCTGAAGTTGCGTTGCAGCTGCACATCCCTTGCACCGCCGAGAGATGTCCAGCCGAATTTGCTGCCGAATTCGTGAAATCCGGCGCAACCTCCAACCCGGCAACGGACACTCACGGGGCAGAATCCTCGTCATCGAGGGGAGACCCCTATGTTGCGTTCCGTCATTCTATTCCTCGCTTTCCTGCTGCCGACCAGTGCGCTCGCCGTACCCGTGCAGCTCGAGCTCCTGAGCGGCGGGCAGGGTGGCATGGGCTTCAGCACCATTCACCAGGCCTCGGGTTGCGCGTTGAACGGCTATTGGCGCTGTGGCCAGCGTTCCGGCATCACGCCGAGTGCGAGTTCGGGCCTGTATTTGACGGCCGACTTCAATGCCGGCGCCTTCACCAGCATCACCGGAAGCATGCGGGTCGGCGGAATCGAGCAGACCGTGAGCGGCCATCTCGACTTCTCTGTCGGCGCGGGCCAGACGATCGGACAGTTGAGCGTTTCGAACTACGGCATCTTCACCTTCGTCAACGATCGCCACGGCACGCAGGTCGCCAACACCTGGAGCCAGACCGGGAGCCTCGGCAACGGCAACTTCTTCCTGTGGGGCCAGACCTTCGCACCCACGGCAGCCGGCGTAGGCCCGCCGCCGGGAGGCTGGGGCATGGACCTCGGCGTCGCGACCCGCGCCATCCCGGAACCCAGCGCCGCCCTCGCCTTCGGCATCGGCGCCCTGCTCATCGGCGCCAGCCGAAAGCGCCGCGCCTAGCGATACAGGCTCGCGACCCGCACACTCGAGCCGAGAAGCCCGCAGCCGAAATTAACCGGCGGCCTTTCGGCGGGCTCCGGCCTTCGCCTCCCCCTTCGCCGCACGCGCGCTTCGGCGTTTGCTGGCGCGCTCCATGACGGAGAGGAACTCGGCTGCCAGCTTTGGGCCTGCGCCCTCGTCCTCGTGCTTGAAGAAGACGAAGGCTTCGTCCGGTTTGGCCCGCCGCAGCCGCGTCGCCCACTTCGCCAGATCCGCACGCTCGTAGTCGGGTCGACGCAACCGGAGGTAGGCGTGGGGCGCGGTCACCGCCAACCCCTCTGCCGGCGCCTCGATGCTGTCGCTGACCACGATGCCGTGGCCGCTGTTCCGAAGCGCCGCGAAGACCGTCTCATCCGACCAGGACTCGTGGCGGAACTCGAACGCCACCGGAAGATCCGTCGGCAGCAACGCCTGGAAGGCTTCGAATCTCGCGAGATCCAGCTTCAGGTTTGGCGGCAGCTGAAACAGCACCACGCCGAGCCGGTCGCCCAACGCGTCGAGATTTCCGACGAGAAACCCGAGCGGCTCGTCCGCGTCCTTCAACCGCTTCTGGTGCGTGATCCGCCGCGAGGCCTTGATCGAGAACCGGAAACCATCCGGCACCTGCTCGGCCCAGCTCTCGAGCACCTCACGCTTCGGCATCCGATAGAAGGTGTTGTTGATCTCGACCGCCGGGAGCTCCTCGGCATACCAGGCCAACATGTCCTTGGCCGCGAGCTTCTCGGGGTAGAACGGGCCCTTCCATTCCTTGTAGGAATACCCGGAAGTGCCGACGGATCGTCGCATGCGCGTTCTCCCCGGAGGTCGAGATCAAACACTGTATCAGAATGAACTTCGGCAGAACGGAGCGTTGTGCAGGCACGCCTGCCCCTCGTACTCCCTCAGCTGAACTGGCGACGGGGGCGTTTCCACACCGATCTCGCTTCAGCTAGTCCGTGGGCTCGGCCCGCATTCGCGCCTCGATCCCGGCGAACAGCGCTGCGACATCGATCCCCGGGCCGAGTACACCGGCGAAGGGGTCGCCCTTCCCAGCCATCTGCTTCGGGGTGGTCCGGAGATTCCAGCGCACCGGGTCGAGGCGCCGGGTGACCTGGGGCCAGCGGAGCGGTGTCGAAACCGGGGCGCCGGGGCGCGGGCGAACCGAGAACGGGGCGGCGATGAGTTGCCCTCGCGCGTTCTGGCCGAAGTCCACGTAGACCTTGCCACCCCGGCTGGCGATCGGGCGCACGACGGTGGCGATCTCGGGCAGGTCGCTGACCACGATGCGCGCCAGCACCTCGGCCAACGCCCGCACCTCCTTGTGCGTCAGCTGGCCGGCCATCGGCAGGAAGACGTGCAGCCCATCCTGCCCGGAGGTCTTGACGAAATGTGCCGCCCCTAACGAATCCAACAATTTGTGGATGTGCCGCGCGATCGTCACCACGTCCTCGAAGGGCGCCTCCTTGGGATCGAGATCCAGGATCAGCCAGTCCGGGTGTTCGATGTCGGTCACGCGACTCGACCAGACGTGCAGCGGGATCGCGCCGGAGTTGATCACATAGAGCAGCGTGTCGAGTTCGTTGCAGACGAAGTAATCGGTGCCGTCGATGTTGGTGCGGGTGGCCCACTCGGGCGTGAACTCGGGCGCATTCTTCTGGTAGAAGTTCTTGCCTTCGATGCCATCGGGATAGCGGGTCAACACCAGCGGCCGATCCTTCAGGTACGGCGCCAACCAGGGCCAGATCGCCTCGTGATAGGCCAGCAGATCGCCCTTCGTGTAGCCCTCGATCGGCCAGAAGATCTTGTCGAGGCGCGTGAGCTTCAGTTCAGCTTCGGCCGCCGGCGGCGGCACCGAGTCGGGTTCCTGAATGGCAGATCTGGCGGCGGGCGCGACGCAGGCCTCGAGGGCCACGTCGTCTCGCAGGCCGAGGAACACCGGATGTCTCAGCTGCCCTCCACTGGTCATCTCGGTGAAGCGGACTTCGCAGACCTGTTCGGGGACCACGAAGTAGGAACCCGGAGCCACTGACTCGGGTGCTTTCGTGAAGGCCGGCGCTGAGAGCCGCTTGTCGGCCAGGGCTGCAATCAGGAAGTCGGTCACGGCCTCGCCCAGACCCGAACCCACGTTTCCACAGTAGACGAGTTCGCCTTCGCGATAGCCGGCAACCATCAGCGAGCCCATCGCCTTGCGAGAGCCCTTGCCTGCCACGACGCCCACGATCACCAGCGACGCCGTTCGTGGCACCTTGATCTTGCACCAATCGTCCGAGCGCTGATTCGCTTGATAGGCCGAGCCCGAACGCTTGGCGACGATGCCCTCGAGCCCCTGCTCGCGCACCAGATCGAGGAATCCGGAACCGTCACCTAGCAGATGGTCCGCCAAGCGGAGCGGGCCCAGCGGCGGAAGCAGTTCGCCCAGCAGCCGTTTCCGCTCTTCGATCGGTAGGGCCCGAAGCTCGAGGCCGGCCATCGAAAGCAGATCGAAAGCGTAGAGGACGACCGGCAGCTCCCGACGCGCACGCGCGATGGCGTCCGCATCCGTCTGTGTGAAGCGGCGTTGCAGGCGTTCGAACGAGCTACGGCCTTCCTCATCCAGGGAGACGAGTTCACCGTCGAGGACACACTGCGAGACCGGCAGGTGAGCGGCGGCCGCCGCGATCTCGGGATACACGTGGGTGCGATCGCGGCCGGTCCGCGAGAAGATCCGAACCCGCGCGCCATCCTTTTCGATCAGCGCGCGCACCCCATCGTACTTGAGCTCGAAGAGCCAATCGCCGCCCGGAGGAATCGCCTTCGCCGGTTTCGCGAGCATCGGGCGCAGTTTCGCAGCGTCGAGCGTCTCGGGGCGAGCGCCCGAGGTTCGTGCACGCTCGCGGAGTGATTCGTCGAGAGACACCGACTCGGCCACCTCGCCCACACGGAGCCCCGAGTAGACCGACTCTGGCGCGCGTTCAATGATCTCTTCGGTTTCTTCCGGCTTCCGCCCTTTCTTGAAGAACAGCCAGTCCCTTCCCTTGCCGCGCTTGGTGCGAACCAGCGCGAAGCGGCCCCGCAGCTTGTGCCCCTCGAGCCACAGATCGATCTTGCCGACCTCGAGGCCCTGCGCCGGCGAATGGCCATCGACGCTCCGGTAGCTGCCTCGATCCCAGACGATCATGGCACCGGCGCCGTAGTTGCCCTCGGGAATCACGCCCTCGAAATCGCCGTAGGCCATCGGATGGTCTTCGGTTTGCACCGCCAACCGCTTCTCATCCGGGTCGAGGCTCGGCCCACGGGGCACCGCCCAGGAAACCAGCACCCCGTCGATCTCGAGCCGCAGGTCCCAGTGGAGATTCCTCGCCGCATGTTGCTGCACCACGAACTCGCCCGGCGACCCGGGGGGAAGCACCCGCGATTCGGACGTCTCACCGAACGGCTCCGGGGTCTGGTTCGGGTCTCGCTTGGAGCGGTAAAGCCGGAGGTCTCTCATGTCGAATCACGGAGCATGGCTCAAACTCAGTTTGGTTTTGGACCGTTCCCAGGTTAGGGTGTTCTACTTCGCGCCCCCAGAATGCGGGAATCGCACCCAGCCTGCCCCCCGCTGAAGGATCTCCATGGCAGCCCGAGCGACCTCGTCCGGCACGATCTCATTTGGCCTCGTCTCGATCCCGGTCAAGGTCTATCCCGCCGCCCGCTCGAAGAGCGTGCACTTCAACATGTTGCACAAGACGGACAAGAGCCGGCTCAAGCAGCAGTACACGTGCGCCAGCTGCGGCGAGGTGGTACCGACCGCCGACCGGGTGAAGGGCTACGAGTACGCGCGCGATCAATACGTCGTGATGAGCGACGAGGAGATCAAGGCCCTCGAGACCCAGAGCGACAAGGCGATCGAGATCGAAGAGTTCATTCCGATCGAGCGAGTCGACCCGGTCTACTTCGGTACGTCCCAGTTGTTAGGTCCCGACAAGGGCGGCCAGAAGGCCTACCAGCTCTTGAACGAAGCCATGCTCAAGATGGGCAAGGTCGCGGTGGGTCGCTTCAATACGCGTGGAAAGCAACAACTCGTGCTGGTGCGTCCGATGGGTCGTGGCCTGACGCTGCATGGTCTGCACTACGCCGACGAAGTGCGCAGCTTCGACGATATCGAGTTCGGCGATCCGGTCTCGCCGAAGAAGGGCGAACTCGATCTCGCCGAGCAACTGATCGAACAGCTTTCGAGCGAGCGCTTCGCTCCGGAGAAGTACGAGGATTCTTTCCGCCAGGCCGTCCTGGCTGCGGTCGACCAGAAGGTCGCCGGCGAAGAGGTCGTGATCGCGCCGAAGGCCGAGGCGAACGAACAGATCATCGATCTGATGGCCGCGCTGAAGAAGAGCCTCGGTGAGCGCAAGAGCAGCGGGCCGAAGAAGCCCGCCGCCAGCAAGGCGGGGCCCAAGAAGGTGACCGCAGCCAAGGCGCGAACCCGGAAGCCGGCCAAGGCCAAGGGTTCGGCGCCCTCGAGCCGGAAGAAGGCTTCGTCCTAGAACCCGTCGACAGGTCGCGCAGCCGGGCTCATCTTCCAGGGATGGAGCGTCGACTCGCAACCGCCGAGGTCGCCCGGGTGCTGGGGCTTCCGGCGGCAAGGGTGCGCGCGTGGGTGAAGCGCGGCTTCTGCGCGCCCGAACGCCGGGGACGGCGACTCTCCTTCTCGTTCCAGGATCTCGTGGTGTTGCGCGCCGCGCGTGAACTGCTCGACCAACAGGTGCCGGCCGCCCAGGTCCGTGAAGCTCTCGCCTCGCTCGCGAAGGCCTTGCCCGAGGACGCGCACCTGGCCGGGGTTCGCGTGTTCGCCGATGGCCGCCGTGTTGCGGTGCGAGACGACGCCGGAAGTTTCGACGCGACCACGGGCCAGGGGATCCTCGATTTTGCCGTGGCACCGTTGGCAGAGGCGGTGGCCGAGCTACCCGGCACCAGCGCTACCGGCACGAACGACGCGCGCGCGGCCTTCGAGGAAGGACTCGCCCAGGAGGCCTCGGACCCGGTCGCTGCTTGTCGGGCCTACGGTCGCGCCCTGGAACTCGATCCGGATCATGTCGACGCCTACGTGAACCTGGGACGTCTGGCCCTCGAAGCCGGCGACGTCCGAGATGCGGCACAGCTCTTTCACTCAGCCCTCGAGCGCAGCCCCAGCGACCCGGTGATCCATTTCAACCTCGCGTTGGCACTCGAGGATGCGTCGAGCGCCAAGACTGCGGTCGCCCACTATGAACGCGCGCTCGAGATCGATCCGGGCTTCGCCGACGCGCACTTCAACCTGGCCGGGCTCTACGAAGAACTCGGTCGGGAGCCAGAAGCGATCCAGCACTACCGTGCCTACCGCGACCTGGTGCGCGAGGAACGTTAGGCGCGAGACGACGCTTCCGGTTTGTGACCGCGAATTCGAGCGACTCTTCTGCGGAGTCGCCCTCGCCGCACCTAGAAGCGAAGCCAGAGCGTCGAATTTTCGGGGGGTGTGTGACTCATCAGGGAAGCTCACCCTTGGATGCGCTTACAGATCGTTGTTAGCTTCGATAACCGACCCATTTGGGGGTGGCTCATGGACACCCGTCAGTAGAAAGTGATGGACATCTCGAGTTCGTGCAGCGTACATTTCCTTCATGTCACTCGTTCGGCTTAGCATTGTCCTCATTGCATTAGTTGCAATTGGCACGACAGCGTATCTCTACCTCTGGCCGAGCTCCGAGACGGACTCCTCGCACGAGACGCCGGCCGTCATCTCTGAGAACCTCGAGTTGACCCCGGAACTACCTCCAGGCCGAATCGTTCCGGAAGGACGGTACGAATCTCTGACGGACGTGATTCGCCGTCAAGAGGAAGAAGACCATCCCGATCAGTTGCTGATCAACGGGGGTCGCGCATGGGCCCTTAAGGGCGCACCTGGTTTCCCGATTGAACCGGAGCCAGAAGAGACTGAGTAGCGGCAGGAGGTTGCCTGTGTTGATTGCTCGAATCCTCGTGATGGCCATTCTGTTGATCACCGGAAGCACGACGTCGGCCGATGCTCAGGCCAATACGCATCGTCAGCGAAACCTGACCCTGTTCAACACAGGGATCGAACCATTCCCTTCGACTGTGATGCGTGCGAACGCGGATGCCTTCCTGCGGAGCGACCTGTCGCGCGACGATGACGCCAGCGGACTCGACGAGGCGTGCTGTGTCAGTACGATCAGCATCCAGGCGCCCCAAGCTCTCGATTGCCTCTCAATCGTCGACGACGCGCCTACGCTTGCCGCCTGCGTAGCAGTGGCATCGGGGGGCGTCGGTTACGTCGACTGGATTCTGATCGATGGCAACGGCCAGCCCGGTGTGTTCCTCGGGATTGCCGTTGAGAACCCGCGCGCTGTCCTTGTCTCAAAGGCTGTGTTGGCAAGCTCTCCCGCTGCTTTCCAACAGCTCGCGACCGTTCATGCCTTGGCCGCGGCATTCCTCAACGGAATGGTACTTGCCCCCGTGTCGACAGGGTCGGTCTTTTTCGAGCCATCGACATCCTCGATCAGGATGTTTGGCGCCGCGTGCTCAGCATCTCGTCTTCCTCCCTCGTTCCCCAACCCAGTCTTTGACTGCCCCTGCATCGACTCCGGGGGCGGAACCAACGCAACAGCATCAACCGATGGAGATCTCTGTAATTCCTCTACATGCACGGTCTGCAATCAGGGGCAATGCAATGGTCCGCCGCCTGACTCGGATGGAGACGGAAAGAATGATTGCGAGGACAACTGCCCGTCGGATCCAAACGCGAACCAGGAGAACAGCGACACCGATTCCGTTGGTGACGTGTGCGACAACTGCCAGTTGGTGGACAATGATTCGCAGCTCGACGGAGACAATGACAACGCCGGCGACGTTTGCGACAACTGCTCGACTACCTTCAATAGTAGTCAAGCGGATGCGGACAGCGACATGATCGGCGACGTTTGCGATGCGATCGAGCTGGTGGCGCTCGGCGACTCCTACTCTTCGGGAGAGGGGGGGCGGCCGTACGAACTCGGTACTGCTACCGACAACAATGGCTGCCATCGCTCGCAGAAGGCTTATTCGGCCCTGATCATGGACCCGCCGGCCCTCGAGAGGATCGCTCAGCTCGCGATAGACGATCCGACCAACTTCTCATACGAGTTCCTAGCGTGTAGCGGAGCCACAACGATCAATGTGAGAAAAATCTCTGACGGCGGAGTCCCCTCCGGCCCGGAGGGCAGCCCGCCCAATCCGCCCTACGATGCTCCAGATAATGTCACACAGCTGGATCGGATGGACGGGGGAGGATTCGTCGTGAGCGGAGACACCGACCTCGTCACTGTCACGATCGGAGGAAATGACGTTGGCTTCGCGCCGATCCTTCAGCATTGCTTCACGAACTTCTTTGGCAACTGCAAGGATGATCCGCTCACGAGTGGCGCGCCGCCTCTATCGCAGAGTCTCCCGGACAAGATCGACGACGTCCGGCTAGAAATCAGGTCACTCCTGTCTCGAATCAAGAATGCCGCGCCGATTGCAACGATCATCATGGCGGGGTATCCGAGACTCGTTAGTGGGAACGAGTGTTTAGAGCTGGGAGCTGGCCCCGTAAAAGTGACGCAAACGGAACAGCTCTTCCTCAAGGGAATCGCCGACCAGGTGAACACGATGCTGGCAGAAGAGGCAGTAACGGCCGGCGTCCATTTCGTGCCCGTCGCTGATCGGTTCACGGGCCACGAGGTGTGCACCAATTCTCCACCGGCATGGCTTTATGGGCTGGACGTCATTGGAGTCAGTGATCGATTCAAGTCGCGGAGCTTCCATCCCAAGGAGCGCGGTCACATCGAGTATGCGGCTGCGATCGACGACTACATTGCGGCATGGCGCGCGTCAGGGGCACCGCTGAACGACAATGGTCTTCCGAAGAATCCGGTTGCCCCATTGCCTCTAGCCGCTCCGCTCGTTGCATCAGCCCAAGCGGCGTCGGCGACTCCTACGGTCGGGCGACTTCACGTGCGAGCGCAAACGCCGCCGCCCGCGTGTCTCGACAATCTGACCTTCCACCAGTTCCAGCTCGTCTATGTTTCGGGGACAGGCTTTGCGCCGTTGGAGAGCGTCGAGCTTGACTTTAGGCAGACCAACGGGTCGCCGGACATTCCGATCCTGACGCTCACGGCGGACGCCAACGGGGCGCTGGTCGACCAGTTCGGAATCGTGCCCCTTGTGTCGACCTTCGATGAGCCGGGTGCATTCGCTGCCGAGGCGCCAGTTGGGGCAGGTGGCGCCGGCACGGTTCTCGTGTCAGACCTCCTGCGAATCGTCGGGGGCGCCACGACTGATCAAGACTCGGACGGCGTTCTCGATCTCTGCGACCTATGCATTGACGACGCGGACGCGAGCAACGTCGACAGGGACGGTGACCGAATCGGCGACGCTTGCGATACCTGCGCCGATGACCCAGAGAATGATTTCGACGGCGACGGTCTCTGTGCTGATGTCGATCCGGATCCATACAACCCGCCGGGAACGCCGCCGACGTGTGGGCTTGGACCCGAGATCGCTGGCGCGCTCGGCTTGCTCTACGTCGCTAGGCGATCGCGACGGAGGCGACGCTAGGCCGTGGTCACGCGATTGGCTCGTGCGCTGCTGGTGCTCGCCTGCATGGCGAGTGTGTCGTCCTGCGACGTATTCGTGAGGGAGCCGTGGGACGAGATGTCGGAATGGTTCGATGAGCTCGAGTTGCCTCCGGGCTTCGAATTGGTTGCCAAGAGTGTTTCTGGGACGTCGTCCGCAATCTCTAGTCAACCTCCGTCGATGAAGAGATCGTACGAAGCCGATTGGAAGGATGGTGCGCTATGCGCCGAAATCTCAGACCTGGCGCGCCGGTTCGGAGCTCTCACCGAGGAAGATCGCTGGGAGGAGACCTGTCGGGCATACTCTGGAGTTCGCAACGAGCGCTACGGACTCAGAATCTTTGCGATGGCTCCGTCTAGGGTGGAACGCTGGAGCGACATCTGCGAACGAAGCAAGCAGAGCTCGGCGCGGGCCGCATCTGAAGGCTTTGACCCAATGTGGAATCGACCCGCCGGCTGCTTTGTTCCCGACGGGAGGGCGCTCGTCACGATCGAGATAGTCGGCGGTTGAATGATGACGAGCGAGGGGTCGCTGCAGTACTGCTACAACGGCCAAGTGGCAGCGAACGAAGACGGCGTGATCGTGGCGAACGGGGTGACGACTTCCCCACTCGATGTTCAACAGTTGGTTCCGATGGTGGAGGAGATCCAGGCGACGACCCATCGCAAGCCCGGGATGGTGGTGGCCGACGCAGGCTATTTGAGCGAGAAGAACCTGAAGGACCTGAGGAAGAGACATCAGCGTTGTTTGGTGGCGGTCCGTGGAAGAAGACGGGCGGCATGGGCGCGCGGTCCCAAGACGCAACGCATGCATCGACTTCTTCGATTGCCTTGGGCGAAGAAGATCTACCGAACCCGCAAGACCCAAGGCGAGCGTCCCTTCGCTGAAATCAAACAAACGATGCGCTTCCGGCGCTTCGCGACGCGAGGACGAGCCAATATTCGTGGCGAGTGGGATCTGGTCTGTGCGGCGGCGAATGCATTGACGCTCTACCGAGCAGCACTCGCATGAAGAACCGACCGCACCCACCCATAGGAACCTCAGCGTCAGCTTCATCAGTCGAGCCACCCGAGCTTCGTGAGAAACTCCAACCAGTCCCAGCAGAACTCGTGATTCATGACGAGTCTTGGGTCAGGCTCCTAGGCGCGCGCCTCGGTGCCTGGCTGGTGCACGAGTTCTTCCCTCAGGGAACAATGGCAGGGAGCCTTGTGCTGGGATCCATCTGGCTCGGTCTGATCGTCGGGTGGCTGGGCTGGCGGCTCGGAATCGTACTCCCGGACCTCGCGAGCCCCAGCGTGCCGACCGCGTCCGGGCCGAGCTCATCCGGATCGTGGCAGCGCTGACGGATCGCAGGAACCTCGTCGTCTGCCTGTTTGCCGGGATCGGCGTTTCCGCGGTAGGCCCAGTGCTCGAGGCAACCACGGCTCCCTATGGGTTGGTCGCGGAGGGTCTCTCCAGCCATCGGACGCTGGCCATGGGCATCGCTGCCGGCGTCATGCGCGCTGTCGCCGCCGTTGCCGGCGGATGGCTCGGCTACCAGTTGGATCGAATCGCCAGCGATGACAGCCGGCGCGATGAAGAGCGGAGGACCAACCGCTAGACTGCGGTCGTCCTGTTCCCCCCAGGCTGCAACCTTTCTCCGAGGTAGCCAAGGACTTGATGCTGATTCTGCGAGGCGGTCCTGCGCACTCGAATGCGCGGCTCGCCCGACTCGTGACGCAGATTCGAAGCCGGCGAGCCACGCTCGACGCGCTGACGACCGAAATCGTGCACTTCGTCGAGACCGATGGAGCGTTGGATGCCGAGGAGCGTGCGCGGCTCGATCAACTGCTGGGGACGCCCTCCCCTGGGGAAGCCAGTGCTCGGGAAGCCAGCGGCTCGGATGCTGCCGGAACCACGGTCTGGGTCGTGCCGCGCTTGGGGACGATCTCCCCCTGGTCCTCGAAGGCGACCGACATCGCGCGAATCTGTGGGCTCCGGCACGTGCGGCGCATCGAGCGCGGCGTTGCCTACGGTTTCGTGGGGCTCAGCGGCGACCCGGAACTCCTGCTCGATCTGGTTCACGATCGGATGACCGAATGCGTGCTCTCAGACCCCGATCAGGCGGCCCGTCTGTTCGAACGCGCCGAACCGCGCCCGGTGGCCAGCATCGATCTGCTGGCGCGTGGCCGCGACGCCCTGGTCGAAGCCGATAGCCGGCTCGGACTCGCCCTGGCGAAGGACGAGATCGACTACCTGGTGGCGAGCTTCGAGGAACTCGGCCGCGACCCGACCGACGTCGAGCTGATGATGTTCGCCCAGGCCAACTCCGAACACTGCCGGCACAAGATCTTCAATGCCGAGTGGTTCATCGACGGCGAGGCCCAGGAGCACTCGCTGTTCCGGATGATCCGCAACACCACCGAGCAATCGCCCGATGGGGTGCTCTCCGCCTATCACGACAACTCCTCGGTCATCACCGGGAGCCGCGCCGGGCGTTTCTTTGCCGACCCGGAACGGGGTGTGTACGCGGCCCACGACGAGCCGCTCCACATCCTGATGAAGGTCGAGACGCACAATCATCCGACGGCCATCTCGCCGTTTCCCGGCGCCGCCACCGGATCCGGCGGCGAGATCCGCGATGAAGGCGCCACCGGGCGCGGCTCCAAGCCCAAAGCCGGGCTCACCGGGTTCTCGGTGTCGAACCTGCGAATCCCTGGCCAGGAAGAGCCCTGGGAGAAGGATTTCGGCCGGCCGGCACGGATCGCTTCCGCGCTCGAGATCATGACAGCGGGTCCGCTCGGCGGCGCCGCCTTCAACAACGAGTTCGGTCGGCCCAACCTCGCCGGCTACTTCCGCAGCTTCGAGGAGCGCGTGGCCGGCCCGCGCGGCGACGAGGTGCGCGGCTACCACAAGCCCATCATGCTGGCCGGCGGCTACGGCAACATCCGCGGCGAGCACGTCGAGAAGGGGAAGATCGCGGCGGGCGCCAAGATCATCGTGCTCGGCGGGCCCGCGATGCTGATCGGGTTGGGAGGCGGCGCCGCCTCTTCGATGGATTCCGGCGCCAGCCACGAGGATCTCGATTTCGCCTCGGTCCAGCGCGGCAACCCCGAAATGGAGCGCCGCGCGCAGGAGGTCATCGATCGCTGCTGGGCCCAGGGCACGACGAACCCGATCGTGGCGATCCACGATGTCGGCGCCGGCGGCCTCTCGAACGCCTTGCCGGAACTCGTGAACGACAGTGACCGCGGCGCGCGCTTCGACCTGCGCGCGATCCCGAACGATGAACCGGGGATGAGCCCCCTCGAAGTCTGGTGCAACGAATCCCAGGAACGTTATGTGCTGGCCATCGAGCCGGCGCGACTCAGCGAGTTCGAGGCGATCTGCCAGCGCGAGCGCTGCCCCTTTGCGGTACTCGGAGAGGCCACGGACGACGGCCAGCTGACGGTCACGGACCCACACTTCGGCAACGCGCCCATCGATGTGCCGCTGTCGCTGATCCTGGGCAAGGCACCGCGCATGGTGCGCGACGTCAAGCGGGAGCGCGTCTCGCTGCCGCCCCTCGATCTGTCCGGTGTCACCCTGGCCGAAGCCATCAAGCGCGTCCTGCGACTTCCGACGGTGGGCGACAAGACGTTCTTGATCTCGATCGGCGACCGGACGGTGACCGGCCTGGTCGCAAGAGACCAGATGGTTGGCCCCTGGCAGGTTCCCGTGGCCGATGCTGCCGTCACCTGCGCCAGCTATGACAGCTACGCCGGCGAAGCGGTGGCGCTGGGCGAGCGCACGCCGCTGGCGCTCCTGGATCCGGCCGCCTCGGCGCGCATGGCGGTGGGAGAGGCGCTGACCAATCTGCTCTCGGCAGACGTCCCGGGCCTTGGCCACGTCAAGCTCTCGGCCAACTGGATGGCCGCGGCCGGCCACCCGGGCGAAGACGCCGGCCTCTACGACGCGGTACGAACGATCGGCGAAGAACTCTGTCCGGCGCTCGGAATCGCGATCCCGGTGGGCAAGGATTCGCTCTCGATGCGCACGGTATGGGAAGAAGCCGGTGCGCTGCGCAGCGTGACCTCTCCGATGTCGGTGATCGTCACCGCGTTCGCGCCGGTCCGAGATGCCGCGGCGAGCTTCACACCCGAACTCGTCAGCCACCACGGCGCGACCCGGCTGCTGCTCGTCGACCTCGGGCGCGGCCAGGCACGGCTCGGCGGCTCGGCGCTGGCCCAGGTATTCGAGCAGGTCGGCGACACCGCGCCGGACCTCGATCACGCCGCCGATCTTCGTGGCTTCGCCAGCGCATTGTCGGAACTCCGCGAGCACGGCTGCGTGCTCGCCTATCATGATCGCTCGGACGGCGGCCTCTTCGTCACGGCCTTGGAGATGGCCTTCGCCGGCGGCACCGGAATCTCCCTCGATCTGGACGTCGCGCCGGAAGCCCTGCTCGGGGCGCTCTTTGCCGAGGAGCTGGGCGCGCTGTTGCAAGTACCTGCGGCATCGGTCGAACTCGTGTCGCAGATCTTCGCGCGCCACGGCCTCGGCGCCTGCGTCAGCGAACTCGGTACGCCGACCGACACGGACGAGATCGAGATCCTCCGGCGCGGCGAACGGGTCTTCGCGGCGCGGCGCCGCGAGTTGCGAGCCCACTGGTCCGCCACCACGCACGCCATGCAACGCCTGCGCGATGATCCGGACTGCGCCGACGAAGAACACGCCTCGCGTTGCGACCCGAACGAACCCGGCCTGACCGTGCGCGTGCCTTTCGACCCGAGCCAGGTGCCGAACGTTTCCGTCGGCGCGCGGCCGCGCATGGCGATCCTTCGCGAGCAGGGCGTGAACGGCCAGGTCGAAATGGCGGCGGCCTTCGATCGCGCCGGCTTCGAATGCGTCGACGTGCACATGAGCGACATCCTGGAAGCGCGACGCACGCTGGCAGACTTCCGCGGCCTGGTGGCATGCGGCGGCTTCTCCTATGGCGATGTCCTCGGTGCCGGCGAGGGCTGGGCGAAATCGATCCTGTTCCAGCCCCGCGCTCGCGACGAGTTCAGCGCCTTCTTCGCTCGTACGGACACCTTCGCACTCGGCGTCTGCAACGGATGTCAGGCGCTCTCCAATCTGCGCGAGATCATTCCGGGCGCCGGCGCCTGGCCACGCTTCGTCCGCAATCGTTCGGATCAATTCGAAGCCCGACTCGCGCTCGTCGAAGTGCTCGAGAGCCCGTCGATCCTGCTGGAGGGGATGGCGGGGGCGCGGCTCCCGATTGCCGTCGCCCACGGCGAAGGCCGGATCGAAGGTGGGCTCGGCGTCTTACGACCCGTGCTTCGTTATGTGGATGGTCGCGGTGCCGTCGCCGAGCGCTACCCGGCCAATCCCAACGGTTCGGTCGGAGGCGTCACGGGGCTGACCACTCCGGATGGACGCTTCACGATCATGATGCCTCACCCCGAGCGCGTCTTTCGAACCGTCCAGCATTCCTGGCATCCCGAGGATTGGGGCGAAGACGCGCCCTGGATGCGACTCTTCCGCAATGCGCGAAGCTGGGTCGACTGACCCGGCCGGTTCGATCCCGAACCGGAACCCAGACAGGAACGGAGCTCGATGGAACTCGATACCCTGACCGCGGTCTCACCCCTCGATGGACGCTATGGCGGGAAGACCGAGTCGCTGCGTGCGCTCAGCAGCGAGTACGCCTTGATCCGTTACCGCGTGATCGTCGAAGTCGCCTGGCTTCGCTGCCTGGCGGCCCACGGGGAGATTGGCGAGCTGGCGCCACTCGACGCCGAGAGCGTCTCCTTCCTCGATTCCCTCGTTGCGGGATTCTCTCGAGAAGACGCCGCCCGCGTGAAGGAGATCGAGGGCACCACGAACCACGACGTGAAGGCCGTCGAGTATTTCCTGAAGGAGCGCTTCGGCGAACTCCCCGCGCTCGCTGGGGCATCGGAGTTCGTGCACTTCGCCTGCACCTCCGAGGACATCAACAACCTGTCCTACGCATTGATGTTGCGTGACGTGCGCGAAGCCGTCCTGCTGCCCGGGATCGACGAGATCATTCGACAGCTCACCGACCTGGCCGAGGACACCGCCGACCTCGCCCTGCTTTCGCGAACCCATGGACAGCCCGCTTCGCCGACGACACTCGGCAAGGAGGTCGCCAACGTCGTGGCGCGCCTGGCCCGCCAGCGCAGCCAGATCGCGGCCGTCCCGATCCTGGGCAAGATGAACGGGGCCGTCGGCAACTACAACGCGCACCTCATCGCCTACCCGGACGTCGACTGGGAGAGCACGGCACGCCGCTTCGTCGAGGAACTCGGGCTCGGCTTCAACCCCTTCACGACGCAGATCGAACCACACGATTGGATCGCCGAACTCTTCGACGCCACGTCGCGACTCAACACGATCTTGATCGACTTCTCCCGCGACAGCTGGGCCTACATCTCGATCGGGGTCTTCAAGCAACGCGTGGTGGCTGGCGAAGTCGGCTCCTCGACGATGCCCCACAAAGTGAACCCGATCGATTTCGAGAACGCCGAGGGCAACCTGGGCATGGCCAACGCCCTGCTCCGACACCTGGCGGAAAAGCTCCCGATCTCGCGTTGGCAAAGGGACCTTACGGATTCGACCGTACTGCGGAACATTGGGGCCGCCGCCGGCTACTGCACCGTCGCCTATCAATCGCTGTTGCGCGGGCTCGGAAAGATCGAACCCGACGCCGCTTCGATGGAAGCCGAGCTAGACAGTAGCTGGGAAGTCCTGGCCGAAGCGGTGCAGACCGTCATGCGACGCTACGGCGTCCCCGAGCCCTACGAGAAGCTGAAGGCACTCACCCGCGGCCGCGGCATCGACCGCGACGCCCTCGCCGCATTCGTCGAGGGGCTTGCGATTCCGGAAGCCGAGAAGGCCCGGCTTCGCGAACTGACACCGAGAAGCTACACGGGAAGCGCCGCGGCCCAGGCGCGAAAGGTGCGCGCGGAGTGACTGCGGCGGCGCGCATCAGCGAGGAACGTGTCCGGACGGTTTGCCTCGTGGTGCTGGCAACGGTGGCGAGCGCCTTCGCACTCTACTGGCTCGCACCCGTCCTGATTCCTTTCGTGCTGGCCCTCTTCATTTCGATGGGTCTCGCCATGTGTGTCGATTGGCTGGTGCGAAGGGCGCGCATCCCCCGCAGCCTCGCCCTGCCGGCGGCCCTGGTGTTGGGCATCGGGGCGCTGGCCGGCCTCGGGACGCTGGTGAGCGCATCGGTCGCGCAGCTCGCCGAGAACGGTCCCGTGTATGCAGAGCAACTCGGCCAGCTGATCGATCGCGCGATGTCACTGGTGCCGAGCGAGTGGGCCTTTCTCGTGGGCGACGGCAGCGCCGCCTTGCGAGAGATTCCGGTCTCCACCGTGGGCGGATTGCTCGCGAGCACCACCAACGCCGTCCTCGGCCTGCTCTCCCAATCGCTCCTCGTGCTGATCTTCGTGATCTTCCTGCTGCTCGGCGGTTCTGGCGGGCCCAAGCGGGAAGGCACCTTCGGAGAGATCCGCCGTAGCGTGGAGAGCTACCTGCTCTCGAAGGTGGTGATCTCCGCGGCGACCGGGCTCCTGGTCGGCGTCACCCTCGGCATGCTAGGCGTTCCACTGGCAATGGCATTCGGCGTGCTCGCGTTCCTGCTGAACTTCATCCCCAATGTGGGCTCACTGATCTCGACGCTGCTGCCGCTGCCCGTGGTCATCGTCAGCCCGGAGGTCTCCGCCAGTGCAGCGGTGGCCGCGATCGCTCTACCAGCCGCGATCCAGGGGTTGATGGGCAACGTGGTCGAACCGAAGCTGATGGGCGATTCGCTGGATCTGCATCCGGTCGCGATCCTGATCTCGTTGATCTTCTGGGGGATGCTCTGGGGAATCGTGGGGATGCTGCTCGCGACCCCGATCACCGCGGTGGGAAAGATCTTCTTGCAGCGCTTCGACGGAAGCCGACCGCTTGCCGAACTGCTTGCCGGACGTTTTGGCGAAGCGGAGGAATCGAAAGCATGACGGGGCGGATCGACCACCTGGGCACCGGATGAGCGAAGTCCTGGTCGCGACGGCGCTCGCAACGCTATTCGCCATGACCGCGCTATGGCTGCTTTCCCTGGCATTGCGCGATGCCAGCATCGTCGACATCTGGTGGGGGCCCGGTTTCGTGGTGGTCGCCGCGGTCGCGGCGCAGACTGCCGCAACGGAGGGCTCACGCACCGCGGCGCTCGTTGCCTTGACGGCGCTCTGGGGGTTGCGTCTGGGCATCTACCTGCTGGCTCGCAACGCGGGGCACGGCGAAGACCCCCGCTACCAGGCCATGCGCCGCAACTGGGGACCGCGTTTCCCGTGGATCAGCGCCGTGACGGTCTTCGCGCTGCAGGGCGTGTTGCAATGGACGGTCTCGTTGCCGACCCAGATAGGTATCGCGATCGGTGGTGAGCTGGGCCTGATCGGCTGGATCGGTGTCGCCGTGGTGGCCGGCGGCCTGCTATTCGAAACGGTCGGCGATCTGCAACTCACACGGTTCAGGAGAGATCCGGCGAACGCCGGCCGGGTCATGGCGCACGGACTCTGGCGCTACACGCGCCATCCGAACTACTTCGGAGATTGCGTGGCGCACTGGGGTCTATTCCTCGTCGCGTTCGTCGGCACCGCGAGTTGGCTCAGCAGCATCGGCCCCATCGTCATGACCGTGCTGCTGCTCCGCGTCTCCGGCGTCGCCCTGCTCGAGCGCTCGATCGGCAAGCGCCGACCCGGCTACGCGGAGTACCAGGCCCGCACCAACGCGTTCTTCCCGGGCCCACCCAAGACGGGCTAGGCTGCGGCGTCATGATCCTCGATCGCTTCAGACTCACCGACCAGGTTGCCATCGTCACCGGCGCTGGACGCGGCATCGGACGCGCCATCGCCCTCGCCTACGCCGAAGCCGGTGCTGACGTCGTCGTCGGCGCGCGTTCGGTCGACCAGATCGAAGAGACCGCTCGAATGGTTCGCGCCCTCGGCAGGCGCGCGCTCCCGGTGCGCTGTGACGTGATGGAACGCGCCGACCTCGAGAACCTGGTCGAGGCGACGATTACCGAGTTCGGCAGGATCGACGTGCTGGTGAACAACGCGGGCGGCTCTCCCCCCAAGCCCGCGCTGCGAACCAGCGAGCGCGAATTCGAGAACGCCTTCCGCTTCAATGTGACGACGGCCTTCCTGCTGACCCGGCTCTCCGTCCCGAAGATGGTCGAGACTGCCGGTGGCGGTGCCGTCGTGAACATCTCCTCGGTCGCCGGGCGAGAGAACGCTCCGGGCATCGTCGCCTACGGAACCGCGAAGGCCGCACTCTCCTTCATGACGAAGGAGCTGGCCCAGGATTTCGCTCCGCGGGTCCGGGTGAATGCCATCGCCGTCGGCTCGATCCGAACCGAGGCCCTTGGCACCGTCCTGACGCCGGAGATCGAAGCCGACATGGTGGCATTGACACCGATGGCCAGGATCGGCGAGGTCGAGGACATCTCGGCATGTGCCCTCTACCTGGCGTCGCCCGCCGCAAGCTACGTCACCGGAGAGATCTACGGCGTGAACGGGGGCCTCGTCGGCCTCAACATGAAACTGCCGCGGGCCTTCGAAGGCGCCTAGCATCGTCTGGAGTCAGGCTTCGATGCCCTCGGGCGGAAGCAGGTCGAAAAGCGCCCGCATCTCGGGCGGGACGCGCTTCGGCCGCATCGTCGCGACATCGACGAACGCCCAGAGCGTGGTCGCTTCGAAGCGGATGTCGCCAGCCGGACCCTCGAAGCGGGCGTGGCGGGTCGAGCGCGCACCGCGGAGTTCAGAGATCCAGGTGGACTCGCGAAGCTCCTCGCCCGGCAGTGCACCTCGCTGATAGGCGAGATCCTGATGGCGAACCACCCAGACCCCGCCTCTCTCGCGACACGTCTCGAACGGCAGACCCAGCGCTTCCGCGTGGGCCTCCGCCAGTTCGACCAGCCAGCGAACCCAACGAACGTTGTTCACGTGGCCCAGGACGTCGCAATCTCGCTCGGTGACGGTGCGCGTTCGACGCAGGATCGGAATCCGCGGGGCGTTCATGGCGACGGAGAATAGCGAGCGCTCGCCTGCTGCCGAAACCACGTTCACGCGTGCAGCGGATGCCGCAGCACGCGTTCGCGTGCCCAGATCTCCTGGCTCCGGTAGCCGTAGGCAAAGACCATGGCGAAGAGCGGGAGCAGCGTGATCAGGGTCAGCGACCATACGGCGGGTTCCGAGAGCCGTGCGCCTTCGATGCCGAACCAGTGAGCGAGCACCCAGACCGGATAGAAGCAGGCGCAGAGGCGCCAGATATCACTCGAACCCAGCCGCCAGCCCTGCGCAAAGGCGACGGCGCCCAGCACCGAGACGGCGCCGGCAGGGGCACCAACGAACTGGTCGAGCACGCTCGCGTGATCCCAGATCGTCGCATACACGACGATGTGTCTACCTAGCATGAACCAGGCGTAGGCTCGAAGGACCAGCAACAGCGCGGCCCTCGGCGCGTCCGGCACGATTCGCCGCATGCGAGTGAGCCTTCGCACTGCCCAGATCAGACCGACAGCGAGCAGACCCGCCGTCAGGTTGCTGGCCCACCAGCCCACGCTATGGAGCGCGGCTGCGGCGACACTTCGGCTTTCGACGAGGCGGGCCCACTCCGCCGCGTCGCGATGCTTGGCCGCCGCGGATTGCTGAACCCAGGCGAAGTGATCGCGCGAGGGCGCCAGATCGGCGGCGAAGCCTGCGGCTTCCGCAGCCTCGGCGAAGCGCTCGAGGGCCATCAAGACATGGGCGCGGCGATGGTGTGCGTCGGCGTCGTACGGCTCGAGTTCGATCGCGCGATCGAGACCGGCGAGGGCGGCAGTGGCCTGGCCGCCGTGATGCTGGGTCCAGGCCCGTTCGCGCAGGAGCCAGGCTTGCTCGCCGTGGCCGAGTGCAAGCTCCCACTGCTCCAGGGCGTCGCGGAACTCGTTCGCATCGTGGAGATCCCGGGCTCGATCCGCCGCCGCCCGTGCCAGCAGGAAACGAAGCCTCGGATTCTCACCAGCATGCGCCTGGGCCGAAGCGGCGCCTTGCTCGAGCTGACGATAGGAGCCTCCCCAGCGCCTCGAGAGCCCATCGAGGAGTGCGCTCCAGAGGTCGTGGTTCGCTGGCTCGGCGGCAAAGCCGCGGGCCCAGGCACGTTCGGCCAGTTCGGGGTCCCCGAGCAGCCGCGCCGCGTCGAGCTGGATCCGATGGACGTCGAGCCAGCGCGGGTCCTCGATGCGCGAGGCTTCAGCCAGCCGCGCTGCGGTTCGCGCCTGCTTCGCGACGAGCCCGCGCTCGCGGGCGTCCAGATGAGCGACGGGGCCCCGCCCCAGTCGTTCCCAGCCAATCGCGAGCTCTCGTTCGGCGAGGGCCAGCTTGGCAATGGTCGAGTTCGGTGCGGAAGTGACCCAGGCGCGCAGCAACGCGGTTTCGTCGGAGGTCAGGCTCCGGAACGCGGCGAAGGACCGAGCCGGCACGTTGCCCTCTGCAGCGACATGCAACGCTTCGACCCAGGCCTCGAGCTCGGCCAATTGGCCAGCACGCAAGAGCGCCCTCGGGACGCGCGGATCCGGCGCCGCATCACCGGCCCAGGCACCGCTCGCGACGCCCAGGACCAGCGCGCAGAACACACTTGCTGGTCGCCGCCCAATCCATCCCATTCGGGCTGAATCGGCCATCCGGGCGCCGATACTGAGCCGCCGCCAGGGGGCTGTTCAGCGCGCTTCGCCGCCCTTCATCGCCTGCTGCATTCGCGCCCGTTGGAAGGTGATGCAGGTCGAGTCGGCCGGGATCTCGAGCAACGGCTCTCGAACGAGCGCCGGGGTGATTCCGAGGGGCTCGCTGACGGGTCGGAGCGCCTCGAGATCGAAGCCATAGAGCGCGGCCGCATTCTCGCCGAGCATCATGCGCACTTCCGGTTCATCGATGTCAGCGAACGCGAAGCGCATGTTCTCGCGGGAGTACGGGTAGCAACCCTCGTAGTGCGGGTAGTCGTTGCCCCACAAGATCTTGTCGACCCCGACCACCTCGCGACCCCGGATATCCGCCGGCGACGGGAAGCTCGCGCCGTACCAACAATTGCGCTTGGCATAGAAGCTGGGCAGCTCCTTCAGCGGGGCGTCGTTCGAGGTATCGATCTCGCCGATCGCACCGGCCTTCCAAGCCAGGTACATCCCGTCCATGTGCTGCATAACAGCCGGCGCCCAGGCACAGCCGGATTCGGTCAGGATGTAGCGGAGCTTTGGGAAGCGCTCGAAAACGCCGCCCATGATCAGGTGCGTGTAACCCCGCTGGACGAAGAAGCTCATCTCCATCGCCCAGAGCGCCTTCGAACCCTGGCCGCCACTGTACTCGGGCGAACCCTGCCCCGAATGTTGGTTGATGACGAGTGCGTGGTCCTGGATCGCGGCCCAGAGCCGATCGTAGTCCGGATGGTTGAGCGGCTTCAGGTGTACATCCGACGGTGCCGGGAGCGGCAGCAGAACACCACCCCGCAAGTCATGGCGCGCGATCCACTCGACGTCGGCGATCGCCTCGTCGACATCGTTGACGTGCAGCAGTCCGATGCCTGCGCGCCGGAGCGGCTCCTCGGCACAGAACTCCGCGAGCCAGCGGTTGTGGGCGCGCGTACCGGCGAGTTGCTGCTGGTATCGCTCGGGCGCCGGGCACGGCGCCACATGAAATGCACCGTCATAGAACGGTGGCACCGTGTTCGGGAAGATCACTTCTCCGGCGACACCGTCGGACTCGAGATCCGCGCGACGCTCGGCTGAATCCCAGTTCTTGGTCTTCTTGCCACCGATATGCTTCTTCGACGGGTTGCGATAGCCGCCACGCCATTCGTCGAAGGCGGCGCGATCCTTCGGCTCGAGGTAGGCGCGATAGGCGTCGATCGAGGCACCCGCATGGGTGTCCGCCGTGATCGTGACGTAGGTCTCGTTGTTCGCGCTGGTCAACGGGGGCCTCCTGTGGTGAAGAGGATACGCCTACGGCGCGAATTCGGTACCACGTCAGCGATCGAGACCATCCTGCAGCCGGCGATGAGCCGAGCGCCGGGGCATGCGTCAGGCGAAATCGATGACCGAGCGAATCACCTCACCGTTCTTCATGGCGGTGAAGGCCTCGTTCACCTCCTCGATCTGGATCCGGCGGCTGATCATGCCCTCGAGATCCAGCTTCCCGGCCTTCCAGAGACGGCAGAGCTTCGGCATGAAGGTGCGAACGTTCGAGCTGCCGTACATGGAGCCGCGCAGCGTCTTGTCGGCGAAGAAGAACTCGAAGGCCGAGAACTCGATCATCTGCTCCATGCGCCCGACACCCACGATCACGGCGGTGCCGCCCCGACGCGCAGCATCGTAGGTGGCCCGGATCGTGGTCGGGTTGCCGATGCACTCGAGCGCATAGTCGAAGCCCTCCCCTGCCGTGATCTCCGTTTTCATCTGCTCGACGGCGTCGGGTGTGCAGGCATGCGTCGCGCCGAAGCGCTTGGCCATTTCGAGCTTGGACTCGACCAGATCGACGGCCAGGATCTCGGCGGCACCGGCGATGCGCGCGCCCTGGATCGCGGCGATCCCGACGCCACCGGCACCGAAGACGACGACCGAGGAGCCGGGACGAATGTCCGCGGTGTTGATCGCGGCGCCGACACCGGTGGTCACGCCGCAGCCGATCAGCGATGCGATGTCTAGCGGGATGTCGTGGTCCACCTTGACCAGTGCCGACGACGGAACGATCAGCTCCTCGGCGAAGGTCCCGCATCCGGTCATGCCCATGATCGGGTTGCCGTCGACGACGAAGTGCGGGACGTACATCGGACCCATCGACGCGCACAGGTAGGACTGGCCGCGCAGACACGGCACGCAGTTCTTGCACGCCGGGGTGAAGGAGAGGATCACGTGGTCGCCGGCCGCGACATCGCTCACACCCGGGCCCACTTCCTGGACGATTCCGGCGCCCTCGTGGCCGAGCACACAAGGCGGCGGCGAAGGAATCGTACCGTTCTGCACCGAGACGTCGGAGTGGCACACGCCACTCGAAACGATCTTGACGTGAACCTCACCCGCTTGGAGGTCGGTCAGGCTGACGTCGTCGCGGATCTCGAGATCCTTGTTGAGTTCCCAAAGAATGGCTGCTTTCACGGTTCGATTTCCTCAGCGTCGTAGATGGTTGGGCGCGGCGCGATCGTCGCGACGCGGGAGCATATCGCTCACGATCCGGCGGCGTCGACCCTGCGGCCCGAAGTGCACGCCGAACACGCTGGCCTAAGCTCGAAACCCGGGGGGAACAATGCGGGAACGGTACCGGATGGTCGCCGAGGGGCTGGGCTACGGGGCCCTCTGCCATGGCGTCGGGCTGGTATTCCTGTTCCTGGACGGACCAGCTCCGCCGACGGATCTCCTGGTGGCGACAGCCATCTTGTGGTGTGGGAGCTACGCGCTCGCGGGCTTCGCGCTGCGATCCAGGCTTGCAGTCGCAAGCTTCGTTGCCACGGCCCCGCTCCTCCTCGGCGCGGTCGTTTCGTTGCGCGCTGGCGGGCAGGGGTTCCTGGTGATCGCGGCCGGCTGGTGCGCGCTCGTCGCACTCGCTCGCTGCCGAAGCGGATGGCTCGCCACCCTGGCCGGGGCGATCGCGGGCCACGAGCTGTTTCGCTTCCACGCCCACGGGTATTCGGGTCTCGATACCGAACCCATCCAGGCGGGCCGATTCGGACTGACCCTCCTACTCGCGGGCGGATTCCTGCTTGTGGGTCGCGCAGGCGAATCACGCCCCATCATCCGCCGCGTTGGTGTCGTTTCGGCACTTGTTGGTTTGTCATTGTCTCTACCCCTGGGTAACACCGACGATCGATCGTTAGCTCCCGAGCGAACGGGCGAACCCGGCCGCAGCCCGGTCGTGCTGATCGTGCTCGACACGTTGCGTGCCGATCATCTGGGTATCCATGGCTATCCGCGTACGACCATGCCCGCGCTCGAAACCTTCGCCGAGCACGAGGCGATCATCGTCGATCGCGCGCTCTCGAACGCACCGGCCTCACTCCCGACGCACGCGTCGCTCTTCACCGGCCTCTACCCGCCCAACCACGGCGCCAACTACCCGAGCGTCGAGCACGAATCTCCACCGGTCGCCTATCCGTTGAAACCCGGGACGCCGACGCTTGCCGAAGGCTTGCAAGAGCACGGCTACTGGACCGTCGGGGTCGCCGCGAACTACGGCACCTTCGACCCGCAGTGGGGACTCCATCGTGGTTTCGATTCACTCGACGTTTCGGGACCCGACACATCAAAGCGGCGCATGCTCTTGAACGCCGCATTCATCCGCAAGAAGACCGACGCCAGGCCCGACACTTTCGTGCGCTTCCTCGACGCGATCTGGCCGTTCCGTTCGGTCGAGTTCTTCGAGGAAGGGCCACCCTACCGGCGCGCGGAGAAGATCGTCGATGACGGCATTCGGCTGGTCGATCGAGCCGGTGACGCGCCCTTCTTCCTGTTCCTGAATTTCTTCGATCCCCACGCGCCGCTGCTTCCACCGGCTTCGTACCGAGATCGGCCCCCGAACCGGATCGGCGCCGGAACCTTCGAGTCCTTCGAAGAGGCGATGAACCGCGGAGAACGACCCGCAACCGAAGCCGAGTTCGCGGACGTCCGAGCCCTCTACGATGCCGAGCTCGCGTACCTGGACGTCCATCTCGAGAGGCTGCTCGAGCGCCTGCGCGCACACCCGGACTGGGACGAGATGCTCGTGATCGTCACCTCGGACCACGGTGAGTCGCTTGGCGAACATCGCGCAGTCGGCCACGCGCTGACCCTTTACGACGACGAGACCTGGGTTCCCCTGATCCTGAAACCGCCGGCTTCGCAAGCCGGACTCATCGCACCAGCGAGATGGCCGGGGCCCTTCCAGTCCGTCGATGTCTTCGCCACGATCGCCGCGCATGCGGGTCTCGACAGCGAGGTCGACGGCCTGGCGTGGGCCGAGGGCCGCGAAGCGAGTCGCGCCTGGGCCGGCGTCTGGCGCTCCACCCTGAAGCTCAGCGATCGCTTCGCGCGCAACCTTCAACTGATCGAGCGAGACGGCTGGAAGTTGATCCAGGCCAGTCGCCCGGTTCGGACCGAGATCGAGTTGTACGAGATCGAAGCGGACCCGGACGAGCTTCGTGATCTCGCCGGCAGCGAGCCGGACCGAGTCGATGCCCTCGCTACGGGACTCCTCTCGGACGTCTCGATGCCGGAGAGAGAACTGGCACCGGAATCCGACGAGACCCTCGAACGATTGAGGGCACTCGGCTACGTGGACTGAGGCCGCGGCTCGCCGCCTTGATCAAGCGATCTCGTAGTCGTTCCGCTCGGCATGATCGTCGGAGAAATACTGCACGAACTCCCAGTCGTTGCCCTCGGCGTCGTGGAAGTAGACGCGCTTGCGGTGGGGGTGGTTGTTCGGAACCGTGGAATCCCGGTAGCCCGCGGCGGCCAGCCGTTGGCGCACGCCTTCGGCGTCCTCCACCTCGTATCCCAGGTGGTTCAGGCCCGGCTTGCCGGCGTAGGGAACCCACTTCTCCGCGGGGGCTTCCGAACTTTCGTTCACTGCGATGTAGGTCTCGTCGGTTCCGACGTGGGCCCAACGCAGGCCGTTCCAACCGTTGCCCTCCCGGCGGACGGCGAACTCGGGGAAAGCTGTCTTCAAGAAGCGGATCGTCTCATCGACGTCCCGGACCACGAGGTTTGCGTGTTCGAGTCTGACCATCGTTTCGGTTCTCCCTTGGCGCACTCACCCAGGGTCGGTCGGACTCGCTACGAATCCAACCAAGTTGCTGCTTTACCGTCAGGATGATATCTCAACATCCATATGGATGATCTACGAGCGAACCTGGCAGCCAATGCCCGACGCCTGCGAGAGGCACGAGGCCTCTCGCAACAACGCATGGCCGAACTCTCGGGGATCCCCCGACCCACCTGGGCCAGTCTCGAGTCCGGCTCCGCCAATCCCACGCTGACGGTCCTCAGTGGCGCAGCCGCCGCCCTCCAGGTGTCCATCGAGGAGCTGGTCGGCGCACCCCGCACGGCTGCAAAGCTGTTTCGTGCGGGCGAGATCAGGGAGAAGAAGCGCCAGGGCGCCAGGCTTCGCCCGCTCCTTCCCGAATCGATCCCGGGCCTCGACATCTCGCGAATGGAACTCGCGCCCGGTGGCCAGATGGGCGGCATTCCGCATACACCGGGTACGCGCGAGTACTTGAGCTGCGAGCGCGGCCGGATCGAACTGGTGGCCTCAGGCGAGCGCTGGGCCCTCGGTCCCGGCGACTCACTCGTATTCCGCGGCGACCAGCGACACACCTATCGAAACCTCGACGCCCGCCGCGCCGCCGTGGCGGTCACCGTCGTCTGCTTCGCACCCGTCGCCAGCTAGGAAAGCGCGACACAGGCAGCCCTGTCCATAGTCCGGGCAGAGGGGCTGAGGCGCCCGGCGGCTGGCCCGTAGATCGGGCCGTGACCGAGGGTGCGAGCGGGTGTGGGGCGGAGCGAACGATGTTTCGGAGATGTGATGTCGGTCTCTCTCGAGTGGGGTTGGGTCCCGGAGGGCTTTTGAGAGGATGGTTCGCATGGATGTTAGGTATTCGGGCCAGGGTCGAGCGCGCGAGCGGGCGTAGGGCGGAGCGAACGATGTTTCGGAGATGTGATGTCGATTTCTATTGATCGAGATCATAAGAGCGCTATATTCAATGCATGCGGGGTAAGGCATCGGGAATCCAGCTCGAACTGCGACACTCCGGGTGGGGCGGGAAGCGGCCCGGCGCCGGCCGAAAGCCGCAGGCGGGGTCCGGCATTCCGCACCTGCGCCGAACGGGACTCGCTTCCCGGTACCCCTGCCACGTCACCTTGAAGGTGCGCGATGGCGTACCGTCCCTTCGAACCGTGAAGCTCGTACGAGAGCTCGAACGGTCCTGGGCGAAGGCCTGTGATCGCGGGGACTTCCGGCTCGCGCACTACTCGATCCAGGCCAATCACGTCCATCTGCTGGTGGAGGCGAAGGATGCGGACGCCCTGGGACGTGGGATGAAGTCGCTGGGCGCGCGCCTCGCGCGTGCGGTGAATCGCGTGTTCGCGCGCTCTGGACCGGTCCTGAAGGACCGGTATCACCATGTGGTGTTGAAGACACCGACCCAGGTGCGGAACGCATTGCGGTACGTGCTGATGAACGCCAGGCGGCACATGAAGCGCCCGTCCAGCATCGTACGCATCGATCCCGCCTCTTCTGGTCGATGGTTCGGGGGTTGGAAGCGGTCCGCACACGACCTTGTGGTCGCGGCAAGAGGAACGCCCGGAACCCGGGCGATCGCGTTCACGCACACCTG